>DAIRGS010000105.1:0-22192 GCA_036794395.1 Tepidisphaeraceae bacterium
AGGACACGCAGCCTTGTGGGCTGCAACACAGATTGCGCAGATGCTCGCAGATAAATTCAAGTCTTTCTTCTTATCTGCGAGCATCTGCGCAATCTGCGGTTAAATCTCTTCTTCTTCTCCGTGTTCTCCGTGCCTCCGTGGTGAATCGAATTGGTTTTTAATGAGCGAGTTGCCAGTACAGAATCATCGAAAGGGCCGGGGGCTGAAGCTGTTGGTGGTGTTGGCGGTGCTGTTGGCGGCTGGCGTGGCGGGGGTAGGGGGGGTGCGGGTTTGGCAGAATTCTCGGGCTTATCATTTGGCGGTTGTGCAGCCGGGAGTTTTGTATCGGGATGGGGCGAAATCGGAGGGACAGTTCGCGGCTGCTTTGGATGAGATGAAGCCTCGGACGGTGGTTTCGCTGGTGGATGCGGCTGAACAGTCTGACGCAAGCAAGCCGCAGTTTGCCGCCGAATCAAAAGCATGCGAGGTTCGGGGGGTGAAGCTGGAGCGGATTGAGGTGAAGCTGGGCGGGTGGCCGTCGAGTGAGGATATTCGGAACTTTCTGGCGGTGGTGGGGGAGGAGAAAAATCGGCCGGTGCTGGTGCACTGTGCGCAGGGCGTGAGACGGACGGCGTTTTTTGTGGCCGCGTATCAGATGTCGGTGCTCGGGTATGATAAGGAAAAGGCCAAGAACGCAATTCTGACATTTGGCCATAGCGACAACACGATCAACGATATCCGGCGGTTTATTGATGGGTATGATGGGAAGATGATGACTGGAAGTGGTCAGTAGTTCGTGGTCAGTTGTCAGTGGAACTGGAATCTTTCTTTACAACTGACAACTGACAACTGACAAAGAACAAATGAACAAGTTAACCATCAATCTGCCCAGTCCGGTGCCGGCGAGCGATAACTGTTTGCCGCACGCGGCAATGGCATTGGGATCGATTCGGGGCGCGGGAACGCGACCGCGGCAGGGGATGGTGTCGCGGCTGGTGATTCAGGAGCAGATGGGGAGTTGGGTTTTGTACCGGCTGGATGATTGCGGGGGGTTTGTGGGCGACACGTGGCATCCGACCCAGCGCGATGCGATTGATGAAGTGAAACGGGAATTTGGCGTGGATGTGGTCAGCGATGAGTGATTCTTTGCCGGGCAAAGGACTTTTTGGATGGCTCGGCCGACAGGTTGGGCATGTGAAAAAGGCGGTACAGACTGATCCGTCGGTGAAGTATCGGACTGAGAAGGTTGAAGAAGTGCAACACCCGGTTGAGCCTGGGTTGAAGTTGAGACGGACGACGATTGATGAGGTGATTGTGAAGAAGGAGCTGCCTGGGCCGGAGAGCGGGAAGGGTGGCACATCCGAAGACGTGAAAAGTGAAAAGTGAAGACTTAAAACGTAAAAACGTGATGGGATGCCTGGGTATTGAGAGGCGCACGTAATTCGCCCTCACCCCAGCCCTCTCCCGGGGGGAGAGGGGGAAGAAGGTGGTATTTACGTTTTACGTCTTTACGTTTTACGCCCGACGTTTCACTTGTATCATTGGCTGCGACGCGCGACTTAGAAGTAACGAGACGGAATAAATCCATGGCATATAACGAGCCGGTTCTGACGAAGCGAATTCCTCTTGAGGCCGAGAAGCGGCACGCGGTATGGTATGACGAGTATGTCGCCACGGGCGGGTATGCGGCTCTGAAGAAGGCGCTGGACATGAAGGCGGAGGACATCATCCGCATCACCATCGAGTCGGGGCTGCGCGGGCGGGGCGGGGCGGGGTTTAGCGCGGGGCAGAAGTGGTCGTTTATTCCGAAGGAAAAGAAGGGGCCGCACTATCTGGCGGTGAACGCGGATGAATCGGAGCCGGGCACGTTTAAGGATCGGTATCTGATCGACTTCGATCCTCACCAGATGCTTGAAGGCATCGCGATCGCGTGCATGGCGACGCAGTGCGACGTGGCGTACATCTACATTCGCGGGGAATATCACCGCTCGGCCAAAGTCCTCGAGCAGGCGATCAAGGAAGCCTACGAGAAGAAAATCTTCGGGCAGCAGGGCATTTTTGGATCGAGCCATAAGCTCGAGTGCTACGTGCATCGCGGAGCCGGGGCGTATATCTGCGGCGAAGAGACCGGATTGCTCGAGAGCCTGGAGGGCAAACGCGGCTGGCCGCGAAACAAACCCCCGTTCCCAGCCATTTCCGGCGCGTTCGCCCGGCCGACGGTTATCAACAACGTCGAGACATTGTGCTGCATACCGTGGATCATCGGGCGGGATGATGGGCCTGCATGGTTTAAAACAATGGGGACCAAATCATCGCCGGGGCCGAAGCTGTATGGGATGAGCGGGCATGTCAATAAGCCGGGCGTGTATGAGCACGAGCTGGGCATCACGCTGGATTATGCGATCAACACGCTCTCGGGCGGCATGAAGGGCGGCAAGTACAAAGGCGCCATCTGCGGCGGGATTTCGATGGGCGTGCTCGGGCCCAATCAGCTCGATATCAAGCTCGATTTCGACGACGTGCGCTTCCGCGGGGGCTGCCTGGGCCTGGGCACCGCGGGCATGATCGTGATGAACGAGCACACGGATATGGTCGCGGCCCTGCGGAATTGCGTGCGGTTTTATGCGCATGAGAGCTGCGGCCAATGCACGCCGTGCCGGGAGGGATCGGGGTGGATGATCAAGATCCTCAACCGCATCATGGATGGCATGGGGCGTCGGCGCGATATCGACATGCTCATGGAACTGGAAAAGACCATGGGCATCATGCCCGGCACAACGATCTGCGGGCTGGCCGATGGGACCGCATGGGCGACGCGGACATTTATCAATAAATACTACGATGAGTTCGCGGCGAAGTGTCCCGAGGAGCCGGTGGTACCGGTGACGATTTCGAGGGGACGGAAGAATGTGGTGACGCCGATGGGGTCGAATACGAGGTAGATCAGTAATCGAATCGTTGCCTACATGTCGATACCGGATTTTCAATCAATAATGCTACCGCTGCTTCAGCAGATCGCGGACGGCGCAGCACATACGAATCGGCAGGTGGCATCTTCCCTTGCCCAGCAGTTTAAGCTTGACGACAAGGAAATTACGCAGCTGTTGCCCAGTGGCCAGCAACGCGTGTTTACCAATCGCGTTGCATGGGCGAAGGCGTATCTGAAGCGCGCAGGGCTACTTGAGAGCCCGAGCCGTGGGACCGTTCAAATCTCTGAATTGGGGCGTGGTGTCTTAGCGGGGCCACCGGCAGATGTTGATCTAAAATTTCTGAAAAAGTTCCCTTCATACGATCGGCATCGGACCACTGCCGCATCAGATCATGAACCGATCGACGAGCCGGAAACGGGACAGACTCCTGAGGAATTGTTGGAGTCATCCTACGAGGTATTGCGCGAACAACTCGCGGTAGAATTATTGGAAAAGCTGAAGACCTGCTCACCCGCTTTCTTCGAGCGGCTTGTTGTGCAATTGTTGGTCGCAATGGGCTACGGGGGTTCGCTCGCGGATGCCGGTCAAGCGGTTGGCCGTAGCGGTGACGGTGGGATCGACGGAATCATTAAAGAAGACAAATTGGGTCTCGATGTCGTCTGCATACAGGCAAAGCGATGGCCCGAGAATACGGTCGGGCGTCCAACAGTGCAGGCTTTCGCAGGCAGCATGGAAGGGGTTCGTGCCAAAAAGGGGGTCTTCATCACAACATCGGGATTCTCCCGCGAAGCAGAAGACTACGTAAGTCGGACTGAACGGAAGATTGTCCTGATCGATGGCAAACAACTGGCAGAATTCATGATCGATCACAATGTCGGCGTGACGACCGCTCGGACATTCGTTCTCAAACGACTCGACCTCGACTACTTCCTCGAAGAGGAAAATTGAAAGAGAGTCCTTTTCGTTAATCAGCAGTATTCGATCTCACCGCGCATATCTTCTTCGCTTAGACAGGCATCGATGAGCACAAGGAACTCGATAATCTGACCGATGGTGCGCAAAGTCCGACGGCAGAAGACAATTCCGTTGTGTTCAACACCCGCGTTTGCGTGTGTAAGGTAGTCGGTATCTTCGGTCACGATCACCCGGTGGGTGCGACGAGCGTACTCGATATGCTCGAGATCCGAAGCACTCACCAGCCGAGCATCAGACGTCGTGGTCACATCAATGCCACGTCTACGAAGTCCCGTGGCGATCGCATGATCCATTTGCTCGTCAAGGTGGAACCGCATCATCCCCCTGCCGGGCGCGGAGTTTTTCGCGAAGCTTCGAAGGCGATCGTTGCTTCATCTCTTCGAACAGCTGATCCTGGCGTTTAATGTCGGCGAGGATTTGATCGCGATTATCCCAGAAATAGGCCAAGGCTGCGTAGACGTCGCCCATCGTTAAATGTGGGAACCCTTTCACAATCGCCTCGGCGCTTTGGCCTTCTATTTCATGCCACTGATAGATGTCTTGCACGCAAATGCGCGTGCCGGCAACTCGTGGCTTGCCACCTCGGGTGCCGGGAGTGCAAACGACGTGGTTTTTTTCGGCGGTAGAGGCAGCCTCGCTCATAACGGCATTATACCAATATTCAGGCGGCCGGGGTGGGAGATTGGCCAGCGGTTTATTGTCGTCGGGATTGCGGTCACGGTTGGAAGGACGAGGCGCTGGCGACCTGACATTGTGCGGGGTAGGCGTTTTTATTGTTTAAACGGTTATCCGTATGGGGCTCCCAATCACGCCCCGCAAGCGGGGCGGCTAGCCGAACGAAGGAGCTGCGCACCAGAGGGTTGTGAGGGTCTTTCGTGCAGCACTTGATTTTTTTCCGATGGCAGGCTCAGCCTTAATGGGTATGGTCTGCGCCGTGAATAAACGGAACAACCTGTGGCGCGCGGCGTTGGCGTTGTTGGGAACATTTTGGGTGGCTGATCGAGCCCGGGGCCAGATTGCGCCGACGGTGTGGGGTGAATCGGATTCAAAGCTCATTTACATTTATGAGCAGCCGGAGAAATCGGACGATTCCACCCGCCCAGGCTTGGATCCGGGAAGCAGCGGGGCGACGACGATGGGATCGATGCCCCCGCAGTTCGCGGCCACGCAACCCGAATCGGCATCCGCGGTGGCGGGGCATTTCCCGTCGATCGGCGGGTCATTTGGGCTGGAGGAATTCGCTCAGCACTTCGCCCCCTACGAGCCCATGTATTTTGTCGGCGGGTGGCGGGCGCCGCAGATCAAGTTCCAGTTCAGCATTCGCTACCGGCTCCTGACCCCCAGCGGGCCGATCGCGACGAAATATCCGTTGCTGAGCGGGTTCAATTTTGCCTACTCACAGACATCGTTCTGGGACTGGAGCGATCCTAATTCACCGTTCTTTTACGACAGCAGCTATCGGCCGGAGTTCTTCTATTATCTAGAGAACGTCCCGAAGCTTGCATTGCCGCCCGGCTGGCAGTTGGGCGCGCAGGTTGGCGTAGGGCATGAATCCAACGGCAAGCGGAATCCGGATCACCGCTCGCTCAATATCGCCTTCGTCCGACCGATCTTCACGATCGCCGAAAATGCGCACGGGCTGTTCTTCACGTTCGCGCCCAAGATCTACTACTACATTGGCGACATCGCCT
The DNA here is from genome assembly GCA_036794395.1 of Tepidisphaeraceae bacterium. Taxonomy (GTDB): domain Bacteria; phylum Planctomycetota; class Phycisphaerae; order Tepidisphaerales; family Tepidisphaeraceae; genus DASXMX01. The sequence continues at coordinate 5,576 of DAIRGS010000105.1, forward strand.
TAAACCCGGACATCAAGCGATTTCGAGGGTACGTGGATATTCGGTTCGTCATTGGGCAGCGGGATGGATTGCAATTGGCGACGATTGGGCGCGTGGGCGATCATTTTGATCGCGGCAGCGCGCAATTCGATCTCACTTACCCGCTCACCACGCTACTGCATGGAAACGCCGACCTGTGCATCGATGCGCAGTATTTTATCGGTTATGGCGATAGCCTGCTGAGCTACAACAGGCGCAGCCAAGTGTTTCGAGTTGGGTTTGCGCTGGTGAGGTGATTGTCAGTGGTCAGTAGTCAGTTGTCAGTTGTCAGTTGTCAGTGGTCAGTTGCAAAGAACAAAGAACAAAGAACAACGGACAACGGACAACGGACAACGGACAACTGACAACTGACAATTTGGTTCACGGGAACGGGGTGATGCCCAGGTGGGGAAGCGAGTATTCGGTGACGCATCCGCAGGTGTTGCAGATCAGCACGGCACAGATGATCGTCCCGTAAATGGCCTGGATGCCGACGGTTGGATCGCCATTCTGAAGGGGATGGTAGGTAAACCCGTCGGCCAGCGTTCCGGAGTTGCCGCCGCAGCGGGAGCATCCCGCGCGAATGCGGCTTTGCAGCGCATTTTGAATTTCCATCTTCTTGGCATGCGGAATAACGCTGGGCGGTTGCTCGGTCATGATGTTCCTTCTTTGAGCCGGTCGTTGCGATTGGACAATAACTGACTTTAAGCGCTAAAACCCGGAATGGAAACGACGGAAGTTTTAAGAGACCGTCATCTGAAAAATCGGCCGCCGCGTTAATTGGAAGGCGAAACCACATATCCGGACGGACAGCACGTGATCTGCACTTCCATCGGCAATTGCGATCCGGGCGATTAACGGTAGACCTGAGGAAACACGACTCTACCATCATTCATGTTCACACTGTGTGGTGACCTAATGCAGGATGAGGAGCAAATTTATGCATCGGAGGCAATTGGGGAACGGGGTGGTCGAGCGTCTCGAGGCGCGCCGGCTCTTGAGCGGGGCCGTGGCGAACCTCAACGTGAGCAAGCTCTTGGGCAACCAGGCGGAAGGGGCAATCGCGGTGGATCGGGCGGATCCATCGAAAATGTTTGTCGCAACGAATCTCGACGTTGGGGATGGTTTGATGGCGGGGATGAGCAGCGATGGCGGCCATACCTGGACGCACCGAACGATGGCCAACGATCAGGACGGACTGCCGGCGGCTTGCTGCGATCCGAGCGCCACGTTCGATTCATTCGGCAATCTCTTTCTGGCCTATCTAAATAATAACACCAACGCGGTGGTCGTCCTGCGAAGCACTGATGCGGGAAAGAACTTTACGCTGCTTAAGGAATTTCACGGGAACATCGATCAGCCGACCATTACGACCGGATCGGGTGAAGTGTGGGTGTCATGGGATTCGCCCGATGGCATCGCGGTATCCGGAGCGTCGGATACAAGCCTTGGGGTTACTGGTGATTTCAGCAAAGAACAGGTTCTGCCCGGTTCCAGCAAAGGGGCCTTTGGGGATATCGCCATTGGCTCGGCTGGGCAGGTCATGGCGACGTACCAGAAGCCGGCGGGCAAGGCATCGAAGATCTATGTGAATGTCGATGCCGATGGTCTGGGGCCTGGTGGTTTTGGAAAGCAGATCCTGGTGAGCTCAACCCAGACGGGGGATTTCGATTACCTCAGCGCGCAGCCCAATCGAGGGATTGATGCCGAAGTGGGGCTGGCGTTCGATCGGAGCGGCGGAGCGTTCAATGGCCGGGTTTACCTTGTCTATACCGACCAGACGCCTGCCACCGAAAACTCGGATATTTTCCTGCGTTATTCAGATACCAACGGCGCAAACTGGAGCAATCCCATTCGCGTGAATGATGACTCGACCCTGACCACGCAGATGCTGCCGAAGATCGCGATTGATAACACAACGGGGAAGGTCGCGGTTGGATGGTACGACGCCCGCAATGACCTGAGCGCAGGAAGCCCCGGCGACACGGATCGCAAGGTCAACGACGATGTGGAGTATTACGCGGCGCTGGTTACCCCCGCATCCTATGGGCTATTGGTTTCCCCGAACGTACAGGTCAGCACCAGTCCTTCGAATGCCGCAGCGGCACAAAGCGGGATCGATCTTGGGGATTACACCGGCTTGGATTTTCACCAGGGCGTTGTGCATCCGCTGTGGTTCGATAATTCAAACAGCACCAACGACAACCCCGATGGCACACTGAAAGATCTCGACGCATACACGGCCAATATAGCCACGGCCACGTTTCCCGCGGCAACGGTGGCTTCGCCCGGCGGGCTGACCGATCCAACCGGCCCGGTGGCCGCGCTGAACTTTGCCGGGGGCGCCAACAGCGGATTTGTGCGACGCGGAACCTCGTACACCATCTCAGTGCGATATCAGGATGCAAATGGGGTGGACAAGTCGAGCATCAGCAGCGACGACCTGCTGGTGACCGGGCCATCGGGCTTCAGCCGACCGGCACAACTGCTTCGCATCAAAACCAGGCGGGGCGGTGTGGCGTTGGCGACGTATCGTGTGATCAACCCCGCGGGCAAATTCACCGCCGCACAAGGCGGGACGTATCAGATTGTTTTGCAGCCGGGGCAAGTGAAGGACCCGGATGGCGATGCTTCAACTGCCGGGGTATTGGGGACGTTCGCCGTGACGACGGGCGGGGCGGGATCGCATATTGGAGTGAAGGCGCCGAAGCATCGGCATGAGCAAGACTAACTGTGAAATCGAGAATGACGAATGACGAAATTCGAATGACCCTTCGACCGGCTCAGGGCAGGCGAATCAATGACCAATGACCGAAGCACGAATGACGAAACAGATGCCCGGCCGACCGAGCCACTGTTTCGTCATTCGGACATTCGAATTTCGGATTTGATTCGTCATTCGAATTTCGTCATTCGTCATTCATCCCAATTCACTTCCGCAGATCGCTTTCTCCGATCAACGTGAAGCCTTTGCGGATGAGCAATTGGGCGGCGAGAGTGGGGTCTTCGACATAGAGGGCAAGGGCGGGGCCGTGGGGGCGGTGGAGCAGGGGGTAGCAGTAGTGGATATTGATTTCGGCGGCGAGCAGCGCGGTGCAGATCGCGATCAAGGGATGCTTGGTGCGCTTGGGGAGCTCGACGGCAAGTAATTCGGACTCGCTGAAGAAAAACCCGCCCGCTTTCAGGGCATCGCGACCATGATCCGGCTCTGAGCAGATCACCCGGATGAGGGCCGCGTCGGCGGATTCTTCGATGGAAAGGCCGCAAATCTTACCGGCGCTTTCTTCGAAGTAGCGCAGCAGGTTCTGCAACCGGCCGACGCGGTTTTCAAGAAAGACCGTGAACTGGCGGATCCGAGTCAGCTCGAACCCTGCGCCGAATTGAGTTTGTGGCGGAAGCACTTCTTCCATGGGCTGGCCAGCTTATCCGAAGAGGGAAGCGAGTCCATATCAAAGTATTTTGGAGTGCGAGGGGTGCGTGACAGTTTCGGCGGTCGCTCCTTATCCCCTCCCCTCACTCCAGGACACTCACCTTTTCCCCTCCGCCGGCACGCCGGGGGAGGGCAGGCAGGGGGCCGTCTTTTCACCCCCCGATAGAGGCATGCGCTCTTTCTATCATGTGGTCACATGCGCCGAGCATGCGCTCTTCGTGGCCCAGCGGACATTCCAGATGTCAACCCACGCCCCCTCCCTACCCTCCCCCGGCGTACCGGTGGAGGGAGAAGAGGATCGCCTCAAGTATCATGCACCCGAGTGCGACGCTCCGCCCGGGCGCATCCATGTAAAGTGCGCGGCACCTCGATATCTTAGGCCACCGCGGCATGCTTTATGCGGCGGCGGGTCGATGGGTGGAGGGGTTCTGGATCGCGAAGGCGCGGACGCAATTCTGGCCGGCCTGGCGGGCGGCATCCAGTGCCAGCTCGGCAGCTTTGATCAATTGGGCGGGCTCTTTGAACGGAGAGCCGGCTTCCGCGGCGGCAACTCCGATCGTCACTGAGATCGGGAGCGTGAGGCGGCCATAGTCGATGGGGTTTGAGCTGATTCGGGAACGGAATGCTTCAGCGCGGGCCAGCGCCTGGGCACGAGGCGCGCTGTACATCAGAACTGCAAACGTGTCGTCGGCATATCGCGCGGCGAAATTCCGTGCTTCGATTCCATCGGCTAGCTGACCGGATACGGCATTTACAATCGCGAGGGCGACTTCGTCGCCCAGTTCTTTGCGGTGATCATCCAGCCGGTCGATCGCGATGATTGCGACGGCGAAGGATTCGGACCCCCCGAGCTGCGCCGCCACTGCCTCTTCAAATTGCTCTCGCGTGGAAACAGTCGATTGAGGTACGCGTGTCGCCAGTTGATAGATGCCGGGGTTTCGGGCGCGTTCCTGGGCTTCAAGGTTCAGCTGAATAATACTTTGGTTGGCCCGCTGAAGAATTTCTTCATAAGCCAGATCCGTATTGAGGTGGATGTCGAACAGCGGGGCAATTTCGCTGCTTCGACGTGAGATCTGGGTGAGAAGGCCATCGCACCTGGCATCATCAAAATTCAGTTTCGATCGGAAGTAGTCTCGCAGTTCGGTGATCGCGACGGCGGCTGATTGCCCGACAAAGACATCGGCACACCGGCCAGCCAGATAGCAAACCTCGGAGAGCTGGCGAAGGATCGGATCGCTCACCGTGGCCGCGTCATGGTGATGTGCGATGGGAACAGCCAACGTTTCGGGAAGGCCCCATCGCTCGGCCAGGCATCCGCTCACTTCCGCGTGATTGGTTTTGAGCAGCGCGTCTTCAAGTCTGATCAGATCAGAATGCGAGTGCGCGCGATCGTGAATGGAATCGTATTGCTCAGGCAGCATCTCATGCAGCGCAAGCATGCCCATGTCCATCAGCAGGGCGGCAATGAATGCTTCCTCGAGCAGTTCCATGTGCAGGCACTGGGCGAGGGTGAGCGCCGCGGTCGCGCTGTAAATGGCACGTCGCCAGTATTCCAAGGGGCGAAATCCGCGGTTTTTATAATTCTTGAGATTGTGTGCCAGGGAAAAACCCAGCACCAGCACACGCACGGTGTGTAGCCCGAGCAGAGCGATCGCCTGGGTCAGGCGGCCGACTTTTTTCGGGCGCGCGTAAATCGAGGAGTTAACTGTGCGAAGGATCTTGGACGCCAGTGCCGGATCCTTGGAGATCAATCGCGCCAGTTGCGGGATCTGGCAGTTTGGATTGCGCACGGCCTCCAGCACCTGCACTGCAATCGCCGGGAGCGTCGGCAGGGTTTGGCATTGGCTGATCTGGTGATCGAGTTCTGGGTACATCGTGAAATCAGTTCGACCGTCGGAACAATCGGCTTACCTGTAATAGGTATCGGCAGGAGCAATGCCGCACTTGTCCGGTCATTCCGATAAATGCGCAACAAAACGAATAGATTGATGTGGCCTGGGCAGCTATGCCGCCGGCTTTTGGACGGCAGCAGCGGCGCTTTGGCCTGAGAAAACGCGAACGCAGTTTCGACCGGCCTTTTTGGCGGCATACAGGGCCATGTCAGCCGCCTTCAGAAGATGGGCCGGCTCCCTGAACGCGCTTCCGGGTTCCATGACCGCGACGCCGAAGCTGGCGGTAATCTCGCGACCCCCCAGTGAGCCCGGTGGGATCGACGCAATGGCCCGGCGAAGGCTCTCGGCGAGGTTGGCCGCCGCCGCCCGATTGACGCCTGGAATAACCATGGCCATTTCTTCGCCGCCATATCGCGCAGCCAGATCGACCGGGCGAGCCGATCCGGCCAGGATCGCGGCAAGCTTTTTAATCGTAGCGTCGCCGGCCTGGTGACCGAGTTGATCGTTGACGGCTTTGAAGTGATCGATGTCCAACAGCAACAAAGCAAGCGGGGTGGATTTTGCAACCGCATCCTTTACCGCCGCTTCCAAAAACGCATCGAATGTTCCGCGGGATGCCAGACCGGTTAGCGAATCCGCGGCGGCCTTTTGCCGGAGCTGATCATTTTCCAATCGGGCCTGGTGCTGATCGGCAAGCGTGAATTGAATGACACTGTCGTTGGCTCGCCGGAGGATCGATTCGTAGCTGACGCCCGTATTGAGGTCAACTTCAAACAGGGGGGCGATCTCGGCGGTGCGTTTGGAAACCTGGCTCAGCAGATTGTCGCAGTCTGCTTCAGTCATCTGATATTGCGACTCGAAAAACGACCGCAATTCCGCGACAGCCGCGGTGGCGGATTCTTCGACGAACACGTCGGCACACCGGCCCGCAAGGTGACAAATCTGGGCCAGCTTTTGCAGTGCGGGGTCTTCGACGGCAGATGGCTTGTGATGAAACTTCATTGGGATTGCCAGCGCGGGCGGCAATCCCCAAAGCTCGGCCAATACGCCGCTCACCTCGGCGTGGGTTGTTTGAAGCATGGACTCTTCGAGGCGCGCCAAATCGGCATGGGTGCGGGCCTTTTCGTTCACGCGCCCGTATTGTTCGCCGAGAATCTCATCGAGAACGAGCATCCCCAGATCCATCAGCAGAGCGGCAACAAAAGCCTCTTCCTGCAGATCGGATTGCGTCCGCTGGGCAAGTGTAAGGGCGGCCGTCGCGCTGTAGATCGCACGGCGCCAATATTCGAGCGGGCGAAAGCCTTTGTTCTTGTAATTCTTCAGATTGCGAACCAGCGAGAAGCCCAGGACCAATACGCGGACGGTTTGCAGGCCCAGAAGCGAGAGTGCCTGCGTCAGCTTGCTGATTTTGACTGGCCGGGCGTACATGGAGGAGTTGACGGTACGCAGGATTTTGGACGCAAGGGCGGGATCTTTGGAAATGAGCCGGGCCAATTGCGAGATGTGCGCGTTGGGATCGTTGACCAGATCCAACACCTGCACCGCGATTGCGGGCAAAGTTGGAAGTCTATTAAATTGGCGGATCTGATGTAGAAGACTTGGGTCCATCTTGCTATTGAAGATATCGGGTCAACCGGTGCGAGACTTTTCCGTGGAGGCCAGATATGCAGATTTGTCTAACTGCGCAAACCTGATTTTATTGGACAGCGGGTCGACGAGCGCGTTTCAAACGACCGCGGCTGGTTGGGTATTATTGCATTTACGTGGCACGGCTTTCCCCTTCGGGTCTGAGCCTCAGGGTCGAAGACAAGCTGTGGACGGGGGAGTTGCGGGTCCGGAACGGGTGAGATGTGGGAAAGCCAACTTTCCTTGAGGGAGCATTTTCTTTTCAATCACAAGTAGGTTGTCTTTGTATCGAAACTTGGTTTTCCCAAATCGGACCCGTCGCCGGAGATCATCCCCCTCAATCATGGGCTGTCTTCGACCCTGAGGCTCAGACCCGAAGGGGAAGCCCATGCCACCATTTTAGGCTGCGACGGGTTTGGACAGGGCTTTATTGGAGAAGACCCTCACGCAGTTGCGTCCGGAATTCTTCGCGGCATAGAGGGCCAGATCGGCGGCCTTGAGCAGATGGGCCGGTTCACGCAGGGATGCCCCCGCTTCGAGCGAAGCGACGCCGAAACTGGCGGTGACCTCAATTTTAACCCCCGCCGAGATGATGCGATGCGACTGAACCGCCCGTCGCACGGTTTCGGCGATGGTGGCGGCGATCCCGCGCGGCGTGCCGGGCAAGACCAGGGCGATTTCTTCGCCGCCATATCGAGCCGCAAGATCGGTGGGCCGCACGGCGGTCTGGACGAGTTTGCCCAGGGCTTTTAATACGTAATCGCCGTTCTGATGACCGTATTTATCGTTGACCGCCTTGAAATAATCGATGTCCAGCAGAACCAGCGAAAGTGGTTGATGGGATAACAACGCGGCGGCAAATTCGTCGGCGAGGAACTGATCAAATCTGCCGCGATTGGCCAGTCCGGTCAGGGCATCGAGGACAACCTGGGTCCGCAACTGCGAGTTCTGCGCGCGAAGCGTTGTCACCTGCTGCTGGGATTGCAACGTGAGTTCGACCAGCGTCTCGTTGGCTCTTTTCAGAATATCTTCAAAGGGAGTGCCCCGGCCAATATTGATTTCAAACAGCGAGGCAATTTCGCGGGTATCGCGGCCGATCTGGTCGAGCCAGACGTCGCATTCGGCTTCAGGAACGTTGTATCGTTCCTGGAGTGTCTTACGGACAGTGGCAATCGCGGGCCCCGCGGATGGGCCGACAAAGACATCCGCACAAGCCCCAGCCAGAGACACAAGATCCGCAATCTTACGGAGTGCCGGGTCGGTTACGTTCTGCGGCGCATGATGCGCCGTAATGGGCGTGCACAACAGCGGCGGCAGTCTCCATTGCTCGGCGAGCATCCCGCCGACTTCCGCGTGATCGGCGCCAATCGCCTGGGTTTCAAGGGCGGCAAGCTGATTGTGCGAAGCGGCGTTCGAGTAAACATCGCCGTATTCTTCGCCCAGCACGCGATCGAGAACCAGCATTCCGATGTCTTGCAGAAGGGCGGCAAGGAAGGCTTCTTCCTGCTGCGCGATCTTGAGCTTCACGCACAGCACCCGCGCCGCGGTAGCCGCGTACGTGCTGCGTTTCCAGTAGTCGAGATGCTTAAAAGCTTTTGGCTTGTCTTTGGCAAACGACATGACCAGAGAAAAACCCAGGACCAGTGTTTTGACCGATTGCAGGCCGAGGATCACCAGCGCATGGCTGATCGTCGAGATGTTCTGGCTGCGACCATAAAAGCTTGAATTGACAGTGCGGAGGATCTTCCCGGACAGCGCGGGATCTTTGGAGATCGTCCGTGCGATCTCGGCCATGTCCACGTCGGCTTTTTGCGCCAGTTCGAGCACCTGTACTGCAATCGCCGGTAGCGAAGGCAGATTCGGGCACTGGCGGATGCGATCGGCTAATTCTGACTTCATTACAATTCTCTCGCCGCCCATTGGTCATCAAACAAATTCATTCCCGAATTTTGCGATCCAGCAATATGTGACAACTCTCTCATCGGTCTTATACCTAGGTAACTTTGCCTACGGGCGGGACAGTTCGCAGCCCAAGATGAGCCGATAATCGCCCGGGAAACTGCATGGGTGCGGCGGATTTCGGCATAGGGGAGTTAGCCGCTAGAATCAGACCATGATTTATCGCATCGATGTCCGAACGACAGCGCCCAGGCACGCGGGGGAGGCGGGTATTGATCCGGTTGGCGAGTCCGTCCGACGGCAAATCGCCGACTTTGGCCAGCATGTTGGTCCTATCACGACCGCCCGAATCTTCCTGCTTGATAGCGCCGCGCCGCGCGAACAGATCGCCCGTGCCGCGACGGCATTGCTGGCCGACCCGCTGGTGGAACAGGCGGAACTGATCGAGGGGCAGGGAACTGCGATCGATGAGAGCCGGATTGAGATCCACCTGAAGCCCGGCGTCATGGACCCGGTGGCAGCCTCCACCATGATGGCCCTTGGCGATATGGATATTGACGTGCGCGAAGTGCGCACGGGCAGGGCGTATGTGATTGAAGGCAAGATTTCGCGTGAGCAGCTCAAACAGATCGCGGGCCGGGTGTTGGCCAATGGAGTGATCGAGTCGGTGCATTTTGATCGATTCGTGCCCGAGCGATTTGAAACCGGGCGAGACTACCAGTTTGAGCTTCGGCATGTGCCGATGCGCGATTTGACGGACGAGCAGCTTGTGAAGCTCAGCCGCGAAGGCCACCTGTTTCTATCGCCGGCGGAGATGAAGGCGGTTCGCGCGTATTACCGCGAGCAGGGGAGGGAGCCAACTGATATCGAACTGGAAACGCTGGCCCAGACCTGGAGCGAGCATTGCGTTCACAAGACGCTGAAGAGCGCGGTGGATGTGGAGGTGCGGGATTCATCTGGGAAAGTGATCGAGACCCGGCATTACAAGAACCTGATCAAGGACACGATCTTCGGCAGCACGCAGGAACTGATGCGCCGCAACACCGGCGAACCGTTTTGCCTGTCGGTTTTCGCGGATAACGCGGGGGTGATCGCATTTGATGAAACCGATGCGGTTTGTTTCAAAGCCGAGACGCATAACCATCCCAGCGCGATCGAGCCTTACGGCGGCAGCGCCACCGGAATCGGTGGGGTCATTCGAGACATTCTCGGCACGGGCCTGGCGGCCAAGCCAATCGCAAACACGGATGTGTTCTGCGTTGCGTTTCCGGATAAGAAGCCGAGCGATTTGCCGCGCGGGGTCATCCATCCGAAGCGCGTGCTTCAGCAGATCGTGGCGGGGGTGCGCGACTATGGAAATCGGATGGGGATTCCGACGGTCAATGGGGCGGTTTATTTCGATGACCGGTACATCGGCAATCCACTGGTGTTCTGCGGGTGCATTGGGCTGATTCCCCGCGACAAGATCGCAAAGGAAACCAAGCCGGGCGATGCGATCGTGGTGATGGGCGGGCGAACGGGGCGCGATGGGATTCATGGCGCGACGTTCTCCAGTGCGGAGTTGACCGATACGCACGCCGACGAGTTTTCGCACGCGGTGCAGATCGGCAACGCCATTACCGAGAAGAAGGTGACGGACGTGATCTTGCAGGCGCGCGATCGCGGGTTGTTTACCGCCGTGACCGACTGCGGTGCCGGCGGGCTTTCCAGCGCTGTTGGAGAGATGGGGGACAAACTCGGGGCGGTCGTTGAGCTGGATAAGGTTCCACTGAAATATGCCGGGCTGCGGTATGATGAGATCTGGATCAGCGAGGCGCAGGAGCGGATGGTGCTGTCCGTGCCGGCGGGCAAGCTCGATGAACTCCTGGCGCTGTCGGCATCGGAAGATGTCGAGGCGACCGTCATCGGCGCATTTGGCACCGAAAAACACGAGCTGATCCTCAACTATCGCGGGCAGGAGGTGGGGCGGGTCTCGATGGATTTCCTGCATCACGGCATTCCAATGCCAACCCGCAAGGCGGTAGTGGAAGCCAAAACGCTTTCTCGTGACACGGGTTTTCAACCCGTGCCTGGCGCCTTGCTGAATTCCACGAATCTCAAAGACCACCTCATCAAAACCCTCTCCCATCCCAACACCGCCAGCAAGCACTGGATCATCCGCCAGTACGATCACGAAGTGCAGGGCGGCTCAGTCATCAAGCCACTGATCGGCCCGTTGCAAGTGGGCCCATCCGACGCCGCGGTTGTTCGCCCCAAGCTCAATTCCTATCGCGGCATCGCGATCGGCTGCGGCTTAGCGCCGCAGATTCAAGATCCCTACGAGATGGCGCTGGCGGCGATCGACGAGGCGGTGCGGAACGTTGTTGCGGTAGGGGCCGATCCGAATCGGATCGCGATACTCGATAACTTCTGCTGGCCAAGCGTGGATGATGAGCGGACGATGGGCACCCTGGTGCGCGCCTGTGAGGCCTGCCGCGACGCGGCGCTTGCGTATGGCATTCCATTTATCAGCGGCAAGGACAGCCTGCACAATCAGTTCACCAACAGCGAAACGGGCCAGGTCATCCGCATCCCCAACACACTGCTGATCAGCGCGATCGGTGTGATCGAAGATGTCCGCAAGTGCGTGACCATGGACCTGAAATCCCCGGGAAATCAACTCTGCCTGCTGACGCCACCGCAAGGCAAGGAAGGGGACTTGGCGGTTCTGCGATCAATCCATGCCGCGGTGGCCGAGGGAATTGATCGCGGGATCATTCTGAGCTGTCACGACGTGAGCGAAGGCGGCGCGCTGGTCGCCGCGGCGGAGATGGCGATTGCATCGGATCTGGGATTGGATCTGTCGTTGCTGGATCAATCGGAAATAGCTGTCTGGCAGCAGGAAATGCAGGCGGCGTACGTGGTCGAGCTGCCCGTCGCGGCACTCAATCCGCAGGACCCGCTGTTCAAGAATTGGTTCGGCATTCTTCGCCAGCACGGTGTCTATCAGCATGCGGGGGGAACGATCACGAAAGACCCGCGCATCCGGCTATATGATTCCCCACAGTCGCAGCAGAAGGGTCAGGCAGTTCTGGATGTTCAGGTTTCGGAGCTTCGAAATGCGTGGCGGGGGACGTTGGATTGGTGATCGTTCACGAGTATTAGCTGTGCGCAAGATAGTTTCGGTGACTGTTCCGTATTCCCTCCCTCAGTCCGGGAGAGGCTCCTGTTTTCCCTCCACCGGTACGCAGGGGTAGGGTAGGGTGGGGGTTCTTTCAGTCAGCGCCCGATAGATACTCGCCTGAACCGCCTCTGGATATTTCAGAACGTTATGATCAGAAAACCGGAGGATGCGGACTCCCTTGCAAAGTAGAACTTCGCTGCGATGTCGATCGTATTCTCCGCCACTTTCGTCATTGTGCTGCCCCCCGTCCGCCTCAACTCCCAACCCAGCCTTCAAGCAGCAGAAATCAATGATGTACCCAGCCACAGGAACTTGCCGTCGAAAATGGTAACCATCCAACTTACCGCCACGCAGCAGGTACCACAGCTTTTTTTCGGCATCCGTGGGCGCGTTGCGCATCTGACGAGCGAACGTTATCAATCTGCGGCTGTGGTCACGTTTGCCGGGCATGGGCTACATGATGTCGAGCGGTTGTTGGGCTTTCAACCTAAAGCCCCCTCCCTACCCTCCCCCGGCGTACCGGTGGAGGGAAAAGAGGGCCGTTTGTCGGTATCACGCGTCCCAATTTGTTTGACGCGCATCAAAAACTTTGTATTTCCCACGGACCAGCGCGAGAATGGATTCATGGGACAGCCAGACCACATTATCCCTGGATCACAATCGTCCGAAAAGCAGGAGAGTGAAGACACGCTTAAGCTTGAGGTGCTGCGTGCGATTGCCGTTGAAGCGTTTGCCGCAATTGATCGTGGTGAGTATGTAACAATACCAGCCGAAGCGATTGGTCACTTTTTGAACGATATACACGCTGCCGTAAAGGCCAATGCGGGTCGAAGCCGAGGCCACACGGATGGTTCCAGGAACCTGTTGTAACACCTGTCACTCCGAAACGTGCTTCCGACGGCATCCGTGGTCCCGCATCGCAACCGTTCGTAGCTACTTCTTCCGCGATTCCAATTCCTGCCACCGCTCGTAGAGTGTTTTTACGAGCGTTTGGGCCAAGTCGACCTTATTGCAAACATCCCGCAGCCGAACGTGATCCGCCAGCACTGCCGGGTCTTCCATCAATTTTTGATTCGTGTGCAGGTCTTCTTCGGCGACGAGGATTCTTTCTTCCATTTGTTCCAGCTCGCGCTGCTCGGACCACGTGAGCCGCTTGGGCCCGGACTGGGCGGTGCGCGATTGCGACTTTGTGGAGCTGGTGCGGGCCTCGGCGGCTTCGCGTTGCTCGGCTTCTTCGCGGCTGGATTGCCATTGCCCGACACTGGCGAAGGAATGAGCGCCGCCTTTGCCGTCCAGGGCAAGAATCTCGCTGGAAATACGATCGAGCATGAAGCGGTCGTGCGTCACCAGGACCAGCGCGCCGGGGAAATCCGAAAGGCTCTCTTCGAGGACTTCCAGAGATGGGATATCCAGGTCGTTGGTGGGCTCGTCGAGGATCAATAGATCGGCCGGCTGAAGCATCATGTCGGCGATCAGCACGCGCGACTGCTCGCCCCCTGAGAGGTCGCCGACCGGCATGTCGAGTTGCTCGGAACGAAACAAAAATCGCTTGGCCCAGCCCGTCACGTGCATGGGCGCGCCGCGGTAGGTCATGTTATCCCCGGCGGGGAAGAGCGCGCGGCGAAGGGTGACGGTCTTGTCCAACTGCTTGCGGGCCTGCTCGAATAAAACCGTGCGCAGGCCCTCGGCTTTCCAGACAGAGCCGGTATCGGGTTGAAGCTGGCCGGTCAGCAGGCGGATGAGCGTGCTTTTGCCGCTGCCGTTGGGGCCAAGCAGGCCCAGTTTCATTCCGGGGGACAGCACGAGATTGAGGTGCCTGAAGAGTACGCGCTCGCCCAGTTGTTTTTGCACATCCTTGGCCACCAGCAGCTTGCGCGTTTGCCGGCCCGTCGCGGCAAAATCGATCTGGGATGCGCCAGCCGGCACGTTGCGCGCCTTGAGCTCGGCCAAGTCTTCCATCATCTGCCCGGCCTGATTGATCCGCCCCTTAGCCTTTGTGGTCCGGGCCTTGGCGCCGCGCTTGAGCCATTCGACCTCTCGCCGCACTCTGCTGGCCAAAGCCCTTTGCTGGGCGGATTGAGCTTCGAGGAAAGCTTCGCGGTTTTCCAGGAAATCGCTGTAGCTGCCGGCGATGCTGAGGTAGCCGTCGGGATAGCTGTCGTTCAGCTCAACCACGCGATTGGTCACGTTCTCCAGGAAATAGCGGTCGTGGCTGACCAGCAGGAATGCGAACGGCGCGTTAGCCAATAGCTTCTCGAGCCACAGGATGCCTTCCAGATCGAGATGATTTGTAGGCTCGTCCAGCAGCAACAAATCCGGCTGGCGGGCCAATTCCCGGGCCAGCGCCAGGCGCTTCCGCCAGCCGCCCGAAAGCGTGTCGGCGGCCTGCTCGGGCCGCTCGAAGCCCATTTTGCTCAACTGGATCTGAACGCGAGTGAGCTTTTCGCGGTCATCCGCCACTTCGTCCTGCAAAGCACTCTGCACGACATCATGAACGCTCAACCCAGCCGGAAACGAATCGTCCTGCGGCAGATACCCCATCCGCAGGTTTCGACGCGATTCGATCTCCCCCGTGTCGGCATGTTCAATCTCCGCCAGAATCTTTAACAGCGTGGATTTGCCCGAACCATTGGGCCCGATCAGCCCCGTGCGCTCGGTATCATCAAAGCTAATCGAGATATCCTTAAACAGCGTGCGGACGCCGAAGGACTTGGATAGAGCATCGCAATTCAACAGAACACTCATCGGGAGCCATTGTAGGGCCAATCGCCCGCATCGCGCAGCTCACTTGTGACACGGGCTTCCAGCCCGTGCGTAAATTGAAGATCCGCATCGGCACGGGCTGGAAGCCCGTGTCACGACAAATCACGATACCCTTAGCGCCAAGTGTCGCGCAGCCCCCTCGCCGCCGGACTCGGCTGAACCTAGAATCCGGACACCTATGGCAGAAACTGTTTACGATCTGGTCGTCATCGGCGCGGGCCCCGGCGGATATGTTGCGGCGATTCGCGCTGCGCAACTGGGGATGCGCGTCATCTGTGTCGAACGCGAATACCTGGGCGGCACGTGCCTGAACGTCGGCTGCATCCCCAGCAAGGCCCTGCTCGATTCCAGCGAACGCCTGTACGAAGCCAAAACCAAGTTCGCCCACCACGGCATCAAATTCGACAACATCTCCGTCGATCTGGCCACCATGCTCGCTCGCAAGGACCAGGTGGTCCGCCAGCTCACTGGCGGCGTGGGATACCTGTTCAAAAAGAACAAGATCGATTCCGTCATCGGCGCCGGCCGGATCGTTTCACCCGGAACGGTGGAGGTGCAATCCCCTCAGGGATCGCAGGTGCTAAAAGCCAATCGCATCCTCATCGCCACCGGCAGCGTTCCGATCGAGCTCCCAGGACTGCCCTACGACGGCAAGTTTGTCATCAACTCCACCGATGCACTATCGCTTCAGCAGATTCCTGAAAAGCTGCTGGTCATCGGCGGCGGATACATCGGACTCGAAATGGGATCGGTCTGGAGCCGACTCGGCTCCGAGGTGCTGGTCATCGAATTTACGCCGGGCATTTTGCCGCTGATTGATGCCGAGCTGTCGGCCATGCTTCATCGCATGCTCGAAAAGCAGGGCATCAAATTCCAGTTTAATACCGGCGCGCAGAAAGCAACCATCAAGGATGGCAAAGTCGCCGTCGCCTGGAAAAGCGGAGATACCACCGGCGAGGAAATCGCCGACCATGTCCTGGTGGCAACCGGCCGAAAGCCCGCAACCGATGGCCTCGGCCTTAAAAATGTCGGCGTCGAAACCGATCAACGTGGCTTCGTCAAAATCGATCCTCACTTCGCCACCAACATTCCCGGCATCTATGCCATCGGTGATGTCGTTGGCGGCCTCATGCTCGCCCACAAGGCCGAGGAAGAAGGCATCGCGGCAGTCGAAATCATCGCCGGCCGCGCTGGCCATGTGAACTATCGAACCATCCCCGGCGTCGTTTACACCCACCCTGAGCTTGCACAGGTGGGTCTGACCGAAGCCGACGCAAAACGCGAAGGCATCGAAGCACGCGTCGGCAAATTCCCCATGTCCGCCAATGGCCGGGCCAAGTCAATCGATGAAGCCGAGGGCGTGGTCAAGATTGTCGGCGATGCCAAAACCGATCGCCTGCTCGGCGTGCAGATCCTTTCCCCCCATGCCTCGGACATGATCGCCGAATGCGTCATGGCAATGGAAATGGCCGCCAGCGTCGAAGATGTGGCGCGCACCAATCACGCCCATCCCACGCTGCCTGAGGCGGTGAAGGAAGCCGCGATGGCAGTGGACAAACGGGCGATACATATTTGAAATTTCAGATTTGAGATTTGAGATTTGAAATCGGATATGTGACTTTTGGAATCCAAATGCCTGACGCGACCATGATTCAATGTCCCCATTGCGGCCAGGCATACTTCGTGCAGCCGCACCAGTGGGCGCAATACCAAGGGCAAACCATCAGCTGCACCCGCTGCGGCAAGGCATTCAATGTCATTGCGCCCCAGCTAATGCCCCCGCAAATGCCCCCCAATCTGGCCACGAACCCCCCAGGTATTTACGC
>DAIRGS010000418.1:0-740 GCA_036794395.1 Tepidisphaeraceae bacterium
CCCACGGCCTGTCTTCGACCCTGAGGCTCAGACCCGAAGGGGAAGGCCGTGCCACCTGAAAACAATGCGCGGAATCGCCCACGGTCATTTAGCGGCTAATGCCCGGTGTAATTGATCCGGGAACAGCCAGCTTCGAATTCTCGAGCGATGCGACTGGATAGGAGCAGTAGTCCGCGGCGTAATAACCTGATGGGCGGTTGTTGCCCGAAAGCCCCGCGCCGCCGAATGGGAGCGAGCCCGAAGCACCTGTGGTCTGGCGATTCCAATTGACCACTCCCGCGCGGATTTTCGCCAGGAACTGCGCATATAAGTCGGCGTTGTCGCTAAGAAGCCCCGCGGCCAATCCATACACCGTGTTGTTGGCTTCCACGACTGCGGCGGAAAAGTCCTTCGTTCGAATCACCTGAAGCAGCGGTCCGAACAATTCCTCATCCGGACGATTGGGCACCGATGTCACATCCAAAATGCCCGGCGATACCATCGCGGGGCTTGGGGGGAGCTTTGTCATCTCAAGCAGCGTTTGGGCTCCAGAACTGGTGAGCGCTATCTGAGCCGAAAGCAGCTTGTCGGCAGCGCCGGCACTGATCACCGGGCCCATGAAGGGCTCCGGTGAATCTGTGTATCGCCCCACGCGGATGGTTTTGGTCATCTCAACGAGTCGCGCAAGAAACGCCTCGCCCTGCGGGCCTTCGGGGACGATAAGCCGTCGCGCGCACGTGCAGCGCTGGCCAGCGGTGATG
>DAIRGS010000418.1:750-5198 GCA_036794395.1 Tepidisphaeraceae bacterium
ACCGGAAAAAAATATACGATCACACTCACGCCCGGCGCACGCACGCGCGCAGGCCGCAACGCATCGGGATGGAAAGTGGAAGTGAGTCCGCAGATTCGCCGCGCGCAACTGCACCGCTGGCCAGCGGTGATGAACGCCGATTGAATCGTCAGGTAAGCCGCCGCGTCGAGGTCGGATGCCTCGTGGACAACCAGCGGGTTATTGCCGCCCATCTCCAGCGCCAAAATCTTGTCAGGATGGTCGGCAAACGTGCGATTCAAGATTCGCCCCACCGCCGCACTGCCCGTGAAGAACAGGCCGTCGATTCCCTTATTCGCCGCCAGCGCCGCCCCGGTGTCCCGGCCGCCTTGAACCAGGTTCAATACGCCAATTGGAAGTCCCGCCGCCTCCCACAACTCAACGGTGGTTTGCGCCACGAGCGGAGTCAGCTCCGATGGCTTAAACACCACGGTATTGCCGGCGATCAGCGCCGGAACGATATGCCCGTTGGGCAAATGCCCCGGAAAATTAAACGGCCCAAATACTGCCACCACCCCGTAGGGCTTAAACCGCGTCGCCGCCAATCCCCCCGCCGCCTCATGCTCGATCGGGCGACGGCGATCGTTAAACGCCTCGATCGAAACCGGTACCTTGTTAATCATTGAATCGACTTCGCTCAGCGCTTCCCACGTGGGTTTGCCCGTCTCGCGCGAAATCGATTCGGCCAGCCTGGCCCGGTTGTCCTTGAGTTGTTGTGCGAATCTTTCGAGGAAGAAGATGCGCTGAGTCAGCGGGACCGCCGCCCATGAATCCGCCGCCTCTCGCGCCGCTGAAACAGCCCGATCGACTTCGTCGACCGTAGCTGCCGGTGCTTCCCATACCACTTCACCGGCAGTGGCGGGGTCGGTTGATTTGAATGCCTGTCCGGCCGCGGATTCAATCCATAGGCCGTTAATAAAGTGCGACTTCGTTGCCATCGGCAACTTCCTCTTTCACCCGTGTGGGTTTGGCGGTCACAAATCGAACCGGGTCGCCCAGGCGCAAACGCAGCGCCATGGCCGACTGAATTCCCATCCGCACGCCCCCGCCGGCGACCAGTTCAAGCGTTCCCTGGCAGGCGCGGAAGTCTTGGCGGGCGTTGCTGATCAGGTAAGTCTCGGACTCGATCAGCTTGTCGGTGATTTCCGTTACCGGCGCGAGAATGCTCTCCCGCACGGTGCGAATCTCCGACAGTCCGCAATGCACGACCGGGCCGCCTTCAAAAATGTCCACCAGGCTCCGGCTATGAAAGCCTTCCTGCGCCAGCATTTTCATCGCCGGCTCGGTCTGCTCATGAACCTTGCCAATCACCGCCTGCGCCGCGGGCGGGAGCAGCGGGATATAAATCGGATGCTTGGGCATCAGGTCGGCGATGAACCGCTTGTTGACCATGCTCAGGTAGTCGGCGGTCGGGTAATCGATATCGAAGAAGTGCCGGCCCAACGCTTCCCAAAGCGGCGAATGGCCCTGGTCATCCACCACCCCGCGCATCTCGGCAATCACCTCGGGATCGAAGTATTCCGGGAACTGCGCCATGAACAAAAACCGGCACAGTGACAACAGTCGCCCCGCGCCGCTATGACGGTATTCCGGGGATAGAAAAAGGCTGCCGACCTCGCACGGCCCATCGTGCTCCTCCACCAGATGCAGCGCGCGAATCTCCTTGCGAACATTCAGCATCCGCGATTCAAGAACCTGCGTCTCGATGCGATATGCGTAGAACGGATCGAACCCCCCCACCTTGGCGATGATGCCCGCCGTGCCGGCGATCTTCCCCGTGGAGAGATCCTCGAGAACAAACAGATAGGTTTCACCGCGAGGCCGGTCGTCATCCACGAGCTTTTCAAACCCGCGAACGGAGGACCGGATCCGCCGCTTCAAAAGGTTCGTATCCCGCGGCAGCGTGGTCAACCCGAACCCAGTCAGGGCGGTCAACGCCTCAAGCGGTGCAAGGTCGGCCAGGGCGATGGGTCGGATGACGAGCATGTCGAACTCATGAAGATTTGCGATCTTCAGTTTGCGATTTGCAATTGAGAAGCACGTTTGCCTTTCAATCGCAACTTGTAAATTGAAAATCGCAAATCACCTTATTTGGCAGTACCGGCCACCGACGCCAGCGCGCGCTCGATCAGATGGCACACCGCGTCGATATCTTCGTCGGCAATCGCCGCTACGGGCATGAGGAATCGGGTCCGATAAGGGCTGCTGCCGGCGATAAATGCTACGACGCCGAGGTCGAAAAGGGTCGTCAGGAAGCGTTTGACCGTCGGCTCCTCCCCGCCGAACGGCGTAAACGCGATCATCGCACCGAGCCCGAATGGGCAGCTCAAATGAAAGAAACCGGCTGGCCGGGGACCTCTTGCTGAGCACCAGCTTGAGCGCGTTCTCATTAGCCATCGCGCCGCTGGTTGTTAGAAACACGTGCTTGATCGCCGCCCCCTGCTGCGGCGCGAAATCCACCAACAACCTGCACACTTCCAGCGAAGGCATATTCTGCTGAAGATTCCCCTGCATGATCGTGTCCGCCAGAGCGGCATCGATTGATGATTCCAGAAGAGCCGGATGGGAATGCCCCATGTAATGAACCCCAATCCCGCTGATCATGTCATACTTCACCGACCCATCCGCCAATTCCACGAGCGGCCCGCGCCCAATCCCGCTCGCTAAATACGGGTAGTAAAGCGCGCCGCCGCGAAGCTCGGCAAATTGTGCGAGTGATTGCGCGTACGCCTCCTTTAAGTCGCCCAGCGGTCCATGCGGGGATGTCAGTTGGCGCTGATGGTCGCCCAACGCCGTGAGTAAAAGCTTCTTGGCCTCGGCAACGCGAGGATCGGACAGGAGGGACTCGGCAAGCAATTTTGTCATCAATCGGCTCCAATATTCTACAGTCATCCTGGAAGATGACGGGTTAACCACAGACAAGAATCCTTAACCGCAGATTGCGCAGATGCTCGCAGATAAAGACAAACACAAACACGCTGCATTTCATCTGCGTAAATCTGCGACATCTGCGGTTAAATCTCCTGGATTAGCTTTCTCTGTGTTTTCTCTGTGCCCTCTGTGTTCTCTGTGGCCTCTGTGGTTAAACGCATTTCGCTTTCATACAGGCCACGGCAGTTCACCCGTGGCCATCTTCAGGAGAAGTAACGCGGCAAGTTTAGCGCGCTCAGTTAATGAATCGACAATCACAAATTCATCGGGGCTGTGCAGGTTTGCTCCGCGAGGGCCGAACGTATCGATCACCGCAAGCCCCGCGGCCGCAAGTTTGTTCCCATCCGATGCGCCGCCACTGGCGCGCCAATTGATCGGGATGCCCAGATCGCTTCCGCATACCTCGATGTACCCCGCCAGCGCGCGGGTCGAAGCATCCAGTTGCTTTGGGGGAGATGCGAAATGGCCATGCAGCGTGGCCGAAACCTCATGCGAAGCCGCGATTTCACCGGCAAGTCGATTCAACTCATTTTCCACCGGCACTTGATCGTCCCTCCGGGCGATCCGTGCGTTCATCCTCAGGATCGCCAGATCGGGAACGACATTGGCCGGCCCGCCCCCCTCAATGCGGGCAATGTTCAGCGTAACATCGGGAATTGTTCCATTCAGACGATGCACCTGCACCGCGAAATCCGACGCGGCAACAATCGCGTTGCGCCCCGCCCCAAAATCCCGTCCCGCATGAGCCGCCCGCCCGCGGAAGACAATCGAGAAGTTTCCCGACCCTTTCCTCTCAGAAACCAGCGCCCCATCCGGCATCGCCGGCTCGAATAGCAGCCCCAAATGATTTCGCTTCGCCGCCTCGGCAAAGAATGCCGCCGAGCCCGGCGAACCAATCTCCTCATCCGTATTGATAAACACCTCCCACCCCAAGCCCGCCGCCGCCTCGCTCCGCTCGAGCGCTTCCAGCGCGATCAACATCACAGCCAAGCCACCCTTTGCGTCAATAACGCCCGGCCCCCGGAGCATATTTTCATCGATCTGCTCAACGGTCTGAAACGGGTCGTCCTTCGCATAGACGGTATCGATGTGAATATTCAGAAACGCCCGCAACGAAACCTTTGATCGCTTTCGCAGGCTCAGCGCTGGCGCCAGCGGAAGCAAGATGAGATTGCCCTTCGAATCAATCACGTTCTCGGCCGGCAGCGGGATCTCTTCAATCTCAGTGTTGAATAATTCAAGGTGCCGCTTAAGAACGCCGCTCAATCGGGACAGTCCCTCAAGGTTACGCGTGCCGGTATTGATATTCGCCCATTCCACCACCATCGATCGAAGACGATCGCCCTGCGAGTCGATCCAGGCGAGGATGGGTTCGTGGTTGGGCATGAATGGCTGAATCGTCCGAACAGCGGGCCTGCCATGATTTTAGGACGGAAATCGCGAACAGGGCTATTGCATATGACCCCTCCGACGCAAAAAATGGGAGTGCGAGGCTCCTG
>DAIRGS010000419.1:0-3737 GCA_036794395.1 Tepidisphaeraceae bacterium
GGCTCGATTTTTGGTAACGAGCGTTGAACGGTATTGGGTTAGAAACCCGTGCCACGTAAATGCAATGGCGCTGAATCGCGCACGGTCATTTAGATATCAACTCACGCCCCCTCCCTACCCGCTCGCGGGCAGTGGCCGCTTCCCCCGGGGTACCGGTGGAGGGAGAAGACGTTTCTGAAGCGACTGTGCTATTGGATGGGGGACATTGTTTAGCCGACGGTGAGTTGGGTGGATTGGGATTCGAGGTCTTTGCGTTGGGATTCGAGTTGTTTGGTGAAGGCCTGGGCTTCTTTCTGGAGTTGTTCTATCTGGGTTTCCTGTTCGTCGAGTTTTTTGATTAGGCGGGCGTAGTAGTCTGTTGTCTGGGCGACGGCTTTCATGTTTTCGCGCATGCGGGATTGCTCGGTATTGATTTCGGAGATCTGGTGACGGCGGGCATCGAGCTGTTGCTGGGTGAGGGCGAT
Source organism: Tepidisphaeraceae bacterium (assembly GCA_036794395.1). GTDB lineage: Bacteria > Planctomycetota > Phycisphaerae > Tepidisphaerales > Tepidisphaeraceae > DASXMX01. Next base: position 465 of record DAIRGS010000419.1, read on the forward strand.
GGCTTGCTTGAGCTGGACGATCTTGGCGAGGGCGTCGCGGACGGGGCCGGGCAGGTTGGGGAGTTTGAGGTAGAGCTGGAGGTTGTCTGTTTCGAGGGGGAGGATTTCGATGAATTCGTGGCGGAGCAGCTCGGTGCGGATGGTGAGATCGAGGGGTTTATCGGCGGGGAGAACGCGGACGAAGCGATAGAGGGTGGCCGTTTTTTCGTCGGCGGTGGCCGGCTCGGCGAGCGTCCATCGGGGATCCAGGGGGTGTTCGAGAACGAGGGTGCGGTCTTTGCCGGCATGGTTGGTGAAGGTGTAGCGGGTCTGGCTGATGTCTTTCCACTGGAGATGAAGGACGCCGCGTACGATGGTGGCGAGTTGGATGGTGCTGGGCTGGGGGTTTTCGGTGATGACGACGTTGGTTTTGAGATCGATTCCGTAGCTGAGCAGGCGGCGCTGCTCGGGTGGGACGTCGTTCATCTGGGCGTCGCCGGCGTAGGACCCGGCTTCGATGACGGTGATGGGGCCGGCCAGCAGGTGTTTGCCGGTGCTGTTTCGGAGGCGGATGCCGTTGAGGGGATGGGAGGAGAGGACGTTGCGGTTGTAGATGGAGACTTTTTTGATGTCGATGTCGTCGGTGACGATGGGGATCATGGCGGATTGCTGGCGTTTGATGGAAACGTCGCCGACGTTGTATTGGAAGAGTTCGCCGAGGCCGGCGGTAGAGGCGGCGGAGACGACCGAGGCGATGGGATCGATGGGAGCCGATTCGATCATCTGGGGGGCGCTTTGTTGATTGCCATTGGCGAAGAGCTGGTTGGTGACTTGGGTTTGACCTCCGCCGCCACCGCCCTGGCCGATGGGCTGGCCGGGGCGGAGTTGATTGGCGGGCGGCGGGTTGGCGGCTTTCTGCTGGATCTTTTGAAGATCGTCGGCGGTGATTCCGTTCTCGTAGGTTTGGGGGGTGAGGCTGGCGTAGAGTTGAGAGGTGACGAACGGGCGGGGAACATAAAGGGAGTGATAGAGATCCTGGATGAAGGAGACGGGACGGCCGCTGATGAGGGAGAGATCGACGTGGGCCCAGTCGCTGTCGGTTTGGTTTTCGACGATGGCCCAGCCCTGGATTTTGCCGCCGGTTGCGGGGGCGGTTGTGGGGGCGGGTGCGTCTTTTTTGGCGGGCGCGGCGGTGTTGTCGAGGACGAGGCGGTAGCTGGTTTTCCAGATGGGGGTTTCGACGACGTAGCCGATGCGGACGCGGCGATCGCCCTGGCCATTGAAGCGGATTTCGACGGGCTTTTTGTCCTGGCCGCGTGCCTGGGTGAGGGCTGTGAGCGCGGCGTCGAGTTCCTGGTTTAGCCTGGCATCGTCCATGTCGAGGCTTTGGATCTGATCGAGCAGGACGGGGCGAATGGTGGCGCCACTGCGGAGGTTGAGGACGAATTCATCGACGAACTGGTCTTCGTTGATGACGCGGCGGCGTTTTTCGACGCCGAGGATGGTTCCTTCGCGGAGGCCGCCGGTGGTGGTGACGGATACTTTGGTGCCGCGGAGCTGCTTGAGCAGCTCGGCGAGGGGCGGGTTTTGGGTGATGTCGACCTGAAAGCTTGCGAGGGTGCGATCGAGGGGGGCGGGATTGGGGTAGCTGACCGCGCCGACCTTGCCGCCATCGAGATCTTCGAGGAGCAGGGATTTGAGAATGTCGTTAATCTGATCGGTTTTGAAGTGGAGGGTGGTTTGGCCATTTCCGTGGACGGTGCCGGCGTGTTCGAAGTAGCCGACGCCGCTGGAGAAGAGCGCAACCTGCTTGACGGGGACGTTGGTTTGATCTGATGGCCGGGTGGCGGATTGTGCGGCAGCGAATGTAATTGACGAGAGGACGAGTAGACAAAAGCACAGGGCCTTGAAGGGGAATTGAGATTGCATGGATGAGCCTCCGGGTGGGATTACAGGCGGCAAAGTAACCAAATGGCATCCTATCCAAGAGACATGGGATTTGTCTACGGATTTTTTCGTCGATCTTTGGTATAGTCATTTGAAAGCGAAGGAGCAACGCATGAACGCAGCCATTGGATGCAAAGTGATGATTGCAATTGGACTGACGCTGGGGTGGTGCGCGAGCGCGCGTGGCGAGGGGCCGGGCAGGCTGGATCAGCGGATCGGGGTGTTCGACTTCCGCCACAAAACGGTTGCGTTTGCCATTAATGCACTATCGCGTGACCGCGGAGTGCCGATTGTTGTGGATTGGAATTCGCTGGGTGGGGAGCGCGCCGGGCAGGAAACGGTGAATGTTGCAGTCGGGGGGTGCCGGTTACGGGATGCGATTGGAGCGATTCTGCCCGCGGCGGAGGTCTATGAAGATGAGAATGTGGTTCGGGTGATGGGTAAGGAAGATGGGCCCGCCGGGGTGCGAGGTTATGCGATCGGTGATTTGGAGCGGAGGCTGGGGCCGGGCAGCGGGGATGAGATTTTGCGGGTGATTGAGGAATGTGTTGAACCGGACGGGTGGGTGGATAATGGCGGAAAGTTTGGGATCGGGATTCAGGGGAGCTTGCTGATGGCGCAGCAGACGATCGGGGGGCATGAGGCGATTGGGCGGGTTTTGGGAATGTTGAAGAGAGAGATCGTCGAGCATTCAGGGGCGCTGGAGGGGCGACTCGCGCCGATTCCAGCGAATGCGGTGTTGGGGCGGCGGATTTCGTCGCTCAAGTTAAAGAATGCGCCTTTGGAGAATGTCCTGGCGAGCCTCCAGGCGGAGACTCATTTCGGCGGAATTATTCGTTGGCATCAACTGGAGGCGGCGGGCATTGACGGGGCGACGCAGGTGACGGCGGATCTGTCGGGATTGACGCTTGGGCAGGCCCTTCAATTGGTGAGTGAAGCTTGCGGGATTGATTACATTTTTCACGATGGGATTGTGGATGTGACGACGCCGGAATTGCCGGGCGTGGGCATGGAAACGCGCGTATTTGATATGAGGCCGATGGTTGATGTGATGACGCGTTGGGAGTCGAGCGCAAGAAGGCGGGAAGTAAAGGTGAATCATGCGGCAGTGGCAGCGGGAATCGGTGAATTAATTCAGACGGAAGTGGATACCGATACGTGGAAAAACAATGGGGGGAGCTTGGGAACGATCAGCGCGCTGGGGGATTGCCTGGTGGTCACGAACAGGGCGCGGGCGAATGAACAACTTGCGGCGATGATGATGGGGATTGTGGCCGCGTCGGAGCCGGCGACGCAACCGGTTCCAAAGAAGGTGGAGAGGCCGGATCCGCTGGCGGCGCAGGTGGG
>DAIRGS010000419.1:3747-5194 GCA_036794395.1 Tepidisphaeraceae bacterium
ATTTGATATTCTTTCCGAGCGGAGTGGGGCGCGGTTTTTTGTGGATTGGAGGGCATTGGAAAGCGCGGGGATTGATCGTGATACGCCGATCAGCTTTAAGGTGTCAGCGGGTCCGCTTCGCAAGGCATTGCATATTGTGCTGGAGCTGGCGGGTGATGAGCAGACGTTGCTGGGATATGAGACGGATGATGCGGGAATCACTCACATCTCCACCGCAGACCGACTGGGCCGGGTTGGGGTGACTCGAATTTACAATATTCGCGACTTGATCGAGCGGTACGTGGATTACCACAACGTGGGCGGCGGCAATGTCGAGATGCGACGGCAGGCGGCGCGGCAGGATGCGGTGGATTTGATTACGCGGCTCATTGAGGACACGGTCGCGACGGACAGTTGGAAGGATAATGGTGGATCGCTTGGGAGCCTGCGGGAGTTTGCGGGGTTGCTGGTGGTGACGACTTCGAATGCGAATCAGATCAAGGTGAAAGGGCTATTGGAGACGTTGCGGGTGCAGGCATCGGTTGGGGAGACGGGGAGGAAATTCTGAGTGCTGGGTGCCGGGGGCTAAATCGGGAAGGTGAATTGATGGACTTGGCGGCGTGGTGACGGGGGATCTTAATCCAAATCTTCATCCTAATCTTAATCCGGTTTGAGGGTAGGAGTTCGGATCGGGATAAAGATTAAGATTAAGATTGGGATTGGGATTAGGATTGGGATTAGGATTAGGATTAGGATTAGGATTATGCGTAAGAAATTGGAAAGGGAGATGGATATGGCGATGACGGCGGATGAGAAGTTGGAGTCGTTGGGATTTGCATTGGATAAGACGCTTTCGGCGGGGGCGATTTATCGGCCGGTGGTGATTGACGGGACGACGGCTTATGTGTCGGGGTGTGTGCCGTTCGATGGGGATAAGAACCTGGTTTCGAGGGGGAAGGTGCGGTCGCAGGTGAGCGTGGAGCAGGCGCAAAAGGCGGCGGCGCTGTGTGCGGCCAATGTGCTGCGGCTGATCCGCCAGCAGGTGGGGTCGCTGGAGCGGGTGGAGCGGATGCTGAAGGTGACGGGGTTTGTGAATTCGGATCCGGATTTCATCGAGCAGCACCTGGTAATCAATGGAGCTTCGCAGTTGTTTTGCGATGTGTTTGGGGAAGCGGGTTGGCATGCGCGGTCGGCGATTGGAATGGCGTCTTTGCCGCTGGGGGCGAGTGTGGAGGTGGAGGCGGTGGTGAAGAAGACCGGCGCGCTCGCCGATGACCGCTGGGTCTACCCGGGTTGGGTTCTGCGGTTGCCCGCCGACGCCGTGATGACGTCCGAATCGCGGGCTGCGGGCAGTTCGGGCTCGGCCGAGGTCTACACCGTCCAGCCCGGCGACACGCTCTCAGAGATCGCCGTCGACGAGCTCGGCGACGTCCATCGGTACGGCGAGGTCTACGACCTCAACGAGGGT
>DAIRGS010000420.1:0-5171 GCA_036794395.1 Tepidisphaeraceae bacterium
AGTGGATTGCGAATCTGTAAACCAAGCACTTAGGTTACAGATGAAAAATGTTGGGAGTACCGGTGGAGGGAGAAAAGGACGGGTGATTTCAGCTTGTGTGTAATGACAAGCGGCGTACCGGTGGAGGGAGAAGACGATCCCTTGTGTCACTTACCGTCTTGAGCCATCATGCGCTCCCGTCTTCGCGTTTTCTGGCCTTCCCTTGAACCGCTCGCACGGCCACCCGTGTTATCATGTACAACGCCCTTGATACGATTCTGTATTGACCATGGAGGCTCAGCGGATGGGACGATCAGCCCGCGCATTAACGCTTATCAGTATTGTGGCAGTTGTGGTGTTCGGCACATGCGCCACTTTCTCATCTGCCGCCGATACCCCCGCCAAGCTCGGCTACAACCGGGATATCCGCCCGCTCCTTTCAGATAACTGCTTTGCCTGTCACGGCCCTGACAAGAACAAGCGCAAGGCGAAGCTCCGTCTTGACGACCGAGCGTCCGCGCTTGAAATCGAAGCGTTCGTTCCCGGCAAACCCGACCAAAGCGAACTGATTAAGCGCATTTTCTCCACCGATCCCAAAGAGAAAATGCCGCCGCCTGAATCCAATAAGAAACTAACCGATGCCCAGCGTTTGCTCCTGAAGACCTGGATTGAGCAGGGCGCCGAGTACGAGCCTCACTGGGCTTACATCGCACCCAAGCGCCCGGCGGTTCCACCCGTCAGCGATGCCGCTCGGGTGAAGAACCCCCTCGACGCCTTCATCCTTCGCGCCTTGGAAGATCGAAAGATCACCCCCGCCCCCCAGGCCGATCGGCGTACGCTCCTCCGCCGCCTCAGCCTCGACCTGACCGGCCTTCCGCCCTCGCCGGCCGAGATGCAGTCTTTCCTCGACGACAAATCCCCCGACGCCTATGAGAAGCAGGTCGATCGTCTCCTGTTCTCCCCGCATTACGGCGAGCGCATGGCGGTCCCCTGGCTCGATTACGTGCGCTTCGCCGACACCGTCGGATTCCATGGGGATCAAAATATCAACGTCTTCCCCTATCGCGACTACGTCATCGACGCCTTCAACCACAACAAGCCGTTCGATCAATTCACCATCGAACAGCTCGCCGGCGACCTGCTTCCCCATCCCACTACCGAACAGCTCATCGCCACCGCCTTCAACCGCCTCAACATGGTCACCCGCGAAGGCGGCGCTCAGCCCGGCGAATACCTCGCCAAATACATGGCCGATCGCGTCCGCACGGTTGGCTCAACGTTCCTGGGCTCCACGATGAATTGCTGCGAGTGCCACGACCATAAATACGACCCCTTCAGCGCCAAGGATTTCTACTCCATGGGCGCCTTCTTCGCGGATGTGAAGCAGTGGGGGGTGTACATGGATTACGCCTACACCCCCAATAAAGACCTGATCGGCTGGAGCAACGATTCCCCTTTCCCGCCCGAGTTGATCGTTGACAGCCCGTACCTCAAGCGCCGCCAGGCCAGTCTGTTCCGCCAGATCGATCAAATCGCCGACCGATCCTTCCACGCTTCGGGTGATACCGGCCACGAAGCATTTTCCCATTGGCAATCCCAAGCCAACGCCTTTCTGGCCAAACATCCCGATGGCTGGGCGGTTGTTTCCCCCGTTGGTCTGCAAGCTAATCAGAATACACCACCCGATACGCAACCCGTTGCCACGCTCAGCAGCGACAATGCTGTCTTGTTCAAATCCGTTACCCCCGCGCCGATGGCTTCGAAGAGAGCGGTCGCAACGGATCGCATCGCCTTCGCCCTGCCCGAGGGCAACCTCGCCGCCATCCGCCTCGAACTTCTCCCCCACGAATCCCACCACGGCAGCATCGCCCGCGATGGCTCGTCAAATGCCTCCGTTCAAATCTCCCTTGCTCTCCGCTCCCAATCCGGAATCGAGAAGAAACTGCCTGTCTACTTCGCCGACGCCGATCTAAAAGACGAGCGTTTCGCCAATGGCTACCCCCTCATCGGCGTCAAAGACGCCTGGAAAACCTCCTCTGCCAACTCCCACGGTATTCAAACCGCCGTCTATATACTGGATACGCCCCTTGCGGTTTCGCGAACTGACCAGCTTGTGGTCTCCATCAACAAGAATGGCCCCGGTTGCATCCGCGTCTCCACCTCCCCCATCGCTTCCCTCGCCCCATTCGATGCATCTACTATAGACGCACTAAAAGACACTCTCGCCACCCGCCCCGAAGACCAGCCCTCTGCCCGCCTCGCATATCTTCTCAGCACCCATGTCGATTCCGCCTCCGTCACACAAATCCGCAAGCTGTATAAAGAAGTCCTCGAGTGTCGCGACGGCAAGTCCCCGGTGCTGGTCACGATGAGCGTCGCGGCCCCCATCACCCGCGTGCTCCACCGCGGCAACTGGCAGGATCAAACCGGCGCGATCGTCGATCCCGCCGTCCCCCATTTCCTCCCCCAGCCGAATGTCCCTAAAGATCGCCGGCTCACCCGCCTCGATCTCGCTCGCTGGATCGTCTCCCCCGAAAATCCACTCACTTCCCGCGTCTATGTTAACCGCCTTTGGAAGCAGTTCTTCGGTTCGGGCCTGTCGAACATCGTTGAAGACCTCGGCGCTCAGGGTGAATCGCCCACGCATCCCGAGCTGCTCGACTACTTGGCTGTCGAGTTCCGCCAAAATGGATGGGACGTCAAACACATCGTCCGCCTGATCGTCACGAGTTCCACCTACAAGCAAGACTCCAACCTCCCGCTCGCGCTTCGCGACAGCGATCCAGGCAATCGTCTTTATTCCGCCCAGTCTCCGCGCCGGCTCGAAGCCGAATTCATCCGCGATAATGCGCTCTCTGCCGCGGGTCTGATTGATCTCGACATCGGCGGCCCGAGCGCCAAGCCTTATCAACCCGAAGGCTACTACGCCAACATCCAATTCCCCGACCGCAAATACGTCCCCGATCCCGACGCCCGCCAATGGCGTCGCGGCCTATACATGCACTGGCAGCGCACCTTCCTGCATCCCATGCTCGCCAACTTCGACGCCCCTTCGCGCGAAGACCCGATCTGTACCCGCAACCTCTCCAACACCCCCCAGCAGGCCCTCACGCTCCTCAACGACCCCGAGTTCATCGAAGCCGCCCGCGTGCTCGCTCAAAACATCCTCGCATCCGATGCCCACGACGACCCCGCCCGGATCACCCAGGCCTACCAGCGCGCCCTGGGCCGTCCTCCGCATTCCAAGGAACTCGTCTCGCTTACGGATTTTCTTTCCACCCAGCGAGAATACTTCCTCGCCCACCGCGATGACGCCAATAAACTGATCCGTACCGGCTTCGCCCCGGTCGCTCTCTCCTTCGACGTCGCCGAGCTAGCCGCGTACACCAGCCTCTGTCGCGTTGTCCTCAATCTCCATGAAACCATCACGAGATACTGAATGACCGTACAAACGATCACCTCGCTCAGATTTCCCTCCACCGGTACGCCGGGGGAAGCGAGCGGAATTGGCGACTGCCCGCGAGTGGGTAGGGAGGGGGTTTGCCGAATAACTGTTCTCCCAAACCGCACGCCCAATCCCAACCCAACACGCACCACCCAATCCGGAGTCCCGCAGTGAATTTCCCCCTCGACCCTCAAAAAATCACCACCGGAATCAACCGCCGTGCCTTCCTCACCCGCGCCGGTGTCGGCCTGGGCAGCGCCGCCCTGGCCACCTACCTAACCCCGCAGTTGGCAACCGCGGGCTCCCAGGGAATCATCACTCCCGTGCATTTCCCCATCCGCGCCAAGCGCGTCATCCACCTGTGCATGGCCGGCGGGCCCTCCCACCTTGAAACCTTCGACCCCAAACCCCAGCTCAAAGCCCTACACGGCAAACCCTTCCCCGAATCATTCACCAAAGGCCAACAACTAGCCCAACTCCAGAACACCCAGTTAATCGCCCGCGGCCCCTTCGTAAATTTCAAAAAATACGGCAAATCCGGCCAGGAAATTTCCGATCTCTTCCCCCACATCGCGACGCTGGCCGACGACATTGCCATCGTCCGCTCGATGGTCACCGAGCAGATCAACCACGACCCCGCCCAGGCCTTCATGAACTCCGGATCAATCCTCAAGGGCCGTCCCAGCATGGGCTCCTGGCTTCTCTATGGCCTCGGCTCGGAAACCGACAGTCTGCCCGGCTTCATCGTCTTCGTCTCCCAGACCAAGGGCGGCGGCATTCAGCCTGTCTCTGCGCGCCAGTGGTCGGCGGGCTTCCTGCCCAGCAAGTTCCAGGGCATCGAATTCCAGTCCCGCGGCGACGCGGTCCACTACGTCGGCAACCCCGAGGGCGTCTGCCAGAGCCAGCAACGCCAGGTCGTCGATGAAATCCAGCGCCTCAACGGCATGCTCGCCGAGGAACGATACGACCCCGAAATCCAGACCCGCATCGCGCAGTACGAGATGGCCTTCAAAATGCAGATGTCGGTCCCCGAGCTCACCGACTTCTCCAAAGAACCACGCCACATCTTCGACGCTTACGGCATCGACCAGCCCGGCGACGGTTCCTTTGCGTCCAACTGCCTGCTCGCCCGCCGCCTCGCTGAGCGCGGGGTCCGCTTCATCCAGCTTTACCACCGCGGCTGGGATCATCACGGCGACATCGAAAAGAACATGCCCATCGCCGCCAAAGAATGCGACCAACCCAGCGCCGCTCTGATTCAAGACCTCAAACAACGCGGCATGCTCGACGACACCCTCATCATCTGGGGCGGCGAATTCGGCCGCACCCCCATGGGCCAGGGCTCCGGCCGCGACCACCACATCAACGCCTTCTCCCTCTTCCTCGCCGGCGGCGGCATCAAGGGCGGCATCACCTACGGCAACACCGACGAACTCGGGTATCGCTCCGTCGAAAACGTCGTCTCCATGCACGATCTCCACGCCACCCTCCTGAACCTCTGCGGCATCAACCACGAAAAATTCACGGTGAAGTTTCAGGGTCTCGACGCCAAGCTCACCGGCGTGGAACCCGCCCGAGTCGTCAAGGAACTCATCGCGTAACTTGTAGGGGCGCACCCCCTGTGTGGGCTAATGAAAACCCGATGGTTTTCACAGGCCGCGCTCGTCTGGAATTTGTTGCGCTCGAAGGAAGCGCGCCTTCTTGCCCCCTCTCCCTCCGGGAGAGGGCTGGGGTGAGGGCGAATGCC
>DAIRGS010000106.1:0-21862 GCA_036794395.1 Tepidisphaeraceae bacterium
GCAAATGTAGAATATTGCTATTCATGCGAACGGCGTGCCGAACGGGATTAGCATTATGATGCAATTCGTTGCATCGAGTCGCTATCGAGCGACACAAGGTTCTGTCTTGGATAAACTTAGAATCATCGAGATGTTCGGCATTTTGGGCCTCAAATCAGCCAATGCATGCGCGAACCGCTCATCGATCCTGAATCCCACTGTGCATTCGCGGCCCCGGTGGCTGCGTGCGGATGATCTTGGCCTCGGCATCGAGAATCTGGTCCCAGCGTTTGGCCACCTGGTCGGGGGGCTGGATCTCCTCGGCGAGCTGGAGGAAGGTTCGATAGTGGCCATGCTCGCTGGCCCACAGGCCGCGATAGAGCTTGGCGAGTTCGGGGTCTTCGCAGGCTTCACCCAGCAGTTTGAAGCGTTCGCAGGATCGGGCTTCGATCAGGGCTGATACCATGAGTCGGTCGACCAACTCAGCCGGGCCAAAGCCCATGCGGACCAGGTCGCGCAGCCGGCTTGCATAAGGGTTTGAATGCTGGCGGGTCAGGCGAGCACCGCGCCGGGCAAGCATCCTGCACACGACCGCCAGATGCTCCACTTCATCGCGGGCGATGGCGGTCATGGCCGAGACCCAATTCTCGGGCGGCGTCGGTTCGGGGTAGCGGTTGACCAACTCCAACGCATTCATGGCCGCCTTTTTTTCCAGATGCGCGTGGTCGTTGAGCAGCTCAAGAGGGCGGAGCAATACCTCGGCGGCCCATTGGGGCGGTGTGAGATATCGGAGCGGCAGATCGTCTGAAGGCATAGGCAGTCCATTCTGGGCGCGAACCGGGCGCCGAGGCAAGCCGGTCGTTGTACCCGGCCAATGCCGAGGTAGAATGGACGTCCAACCAACCGGAGGTCTTCCATGTCCACGACTCGCGTCATGCAATCGGCACTGGCCATCCTCATCCTCTCAGGTCTCGGCGCTTCGCCCACAACACCGGCCAAAGACGCAGACCCTCAGGACAGCATCAATTCTCTATCGCTTCAAGTCATGACTCTCACGGCCCAAAATTCCGCGTTGACCAAGAAAAACGCCGCGTTGCAAGAGCAGGTGAATCGGCTTCAAGTCCAACTTGCCATTAAAACCACCACGCGGCAAGACGCGAAACCCAACTCAATTCCCGATGGCTGGGCGCCACATAAATTCAATGGAATGACCTATTACATGATCCCTCTTGAGGAAGGTCAACGCGTTACGCCGACCACCCGGCCGACGCGAATCAAGTGATGCGGATCGCCATAATAATCACCTTCATTCTGGGCGCCGGGACGACACCGGTTAGGTCGTTCGCCGCTGCGCCGGCAACGACCCGACCGGCGACGGTGATGGTCGCAGCCATTCAGTGTTCGTCGGATCTTGGCGAATTGGCCGCCAATCGTGCGAAGCTGACGAAGTTGGTCGAAGAGGCCGCGGGGCACGGCGCGAAGATCATTGTTCTGCCTGAAGCTGCCGTGACGGGGTATCTGTCTCAGGATCTGAAAACCAACTGGCGTCTGCCGGGCCGACCAATCGAGCCATCGTTTCAGGCGAAGGATCCGCTTCCTTTTGCCGAAACGGTGCCGGGGGAATCAACGCAACAATTTTCGAGTTTGGCAGAGCGGCTGAAGGTTTACCTCACCGTCCCCCTACTGGAAAAGCAGCAGGGCGGTGGCTCGGTTGAGGTTTTCAATACTGTTTGCCTGATGGCCCCTGATGGCAGAATGGTGGCGCATTACCGCAAGCTGGCGCCGTGGCCTCTACCTGAGAAATCATGGGCGACACCCGGCGATCGTGGGGTACAGATTTTTGATACGGAATACGGCCGTGTCGGACTCGCCATTTGCTTCGACATCCGCTCGATCCTGCCCAAGTATGAGCCCCACCGTCTCTGGGCGCTTCTTTATCCCATTGCGTGGGTGGATGACAATCATCCGGCGGAATGGTTCTGGCATACCCTGCCCCAGGGCGTGAAGCCGTTTCATCTGTATTTGATTGGCGCAAATTGGAGTGTCGATTCCAGGCAGCCCTGGTTCGGCTACGGGTTCTCGGAGATCATTTCACCGGATGGCGCCATTCTGGCCGCAGCCAAGAGCCTTCACGGGTCGGAGATTGTTTATGCGACGATCCCGACCCAATGGGCGGCATCGGCAAAATGACTTCGCGGGGGACGGCAATTGCTCGTTTGACCACCTTCAGGCGCCATCTATACTTTTCCGGCCCACGCAATTCCTACTGACTACCCGATGGCCCAGCTCGACTTAGAGAAACTGACGAAGATTTTTCCCGGCGATGTGACTGCCGTGGATGGGATTGATCTTCAGATCCCCGATCGGGCCTTTGTGGTGCTTGTCGGGCCTTCGGGGTGTGGGAAAACGACCACACTTCGAATGATTGCGGGGCTGGAGACGGTTACTTCGGGCGTGATTCGAATTGGGGAGGAGGTTGTAAACAATCTGCCGCCCAAAAATCGTGATGTGGCGATGGTTTTCCAGAACTACGCGCTGTATCCGCACATGTCGGTTTTCAAGAACATGGCGTTTGGGCTGAAGCTGAGGGGGATGTCGCGGGAGAAAATTGAGGCGCGGGTGCGATCGGCCGCGAAGGTGCTGGATATCGAGCACTTGCTCGATCGCAAGCCTCGGGCACTTTCCGGGGGCCAGCGTCAGCGGGTGGCGGTGGGGCGGGCGATTGTGCGGGAGCCGGCGGCGTTTTTATTCGATGAGCCGCTCTCGAATCTGGACGCCAAGCTGCGTGTTACGACCCGAGCCGAGCTCAAGCGGCTGCATCAACGCCTGCAAACCACAACAATTTATGTTACCCACGATCAGGAGGAGGCCATGACGTTGGGGGACCGCATTGTGGTGATGAAAGACGGGGTAATTATGCAGGCCGATACGCCACTTCACACCTATAATCATCCGGCAAATCGCTTCGTCGCGGGGTTTATAGGGATGCCCCCCATGAATTTCTTCGACGGAGTCGTTATGATAGACGGTGCGGAGACGGTGTTTCAGGAAAGATTGCCATCGTCGGCACAGCAGCCTATTGTGCCCGGCGAAGGTTTGCGGTTGCCTGTTCCAGCGCATTTAACGATGCGGTTGAGCGAGTATGCCGGCCAGCCTGTTGTGCTGGGAATCAGGCCCGAACACCTGTCTGTTCGCCCGCCGCAGGGTGATAAGTATGCCCAGTTAGCGGTTTGTGTGCATGTGATTGAGCCCTTAGGCCGCGATATGGATGTTTACATGAGCAGCAAACTAAACGATCATATTGTTGCTCGGCTGGAGGCTGATTTGGCCCAGAAGGTCGGTCTCCAGGCGGAGGCGCGGGTGACGATGTTCGTCGACCCGCGGAAGGTCCATTTTTTCGAACCCGGAGACGCCGGGATGAACCTGAGCCAGACGAGCGAGTTTTCCCATGCGATTGCATAAGGCATGGGACAACCTCTTTGGCGTAAAACGCCCCGCCATCCGAAGGAGTTTCGGATGAGTGGGTGAGTGTTTTTTTACAGGTTCTGCCTCGAATCGATGGGCCGCCGGCATGGTGGCCTTTTTTGTTGGCCTGTTCGTCGCGGAGATTTTAGACGGCGGCTAATCAGGATGATGACGGAAAACTAAATAGCGAGGAGTTATGGCGAACGCGGAACTAATCAGAATTGTGGACGGGATTGCCCGTGACAAGAACATCGAGCGGGAGCAGGTGTACGTCGACATCGAACAAGCGGTGGCGTCTGGTTTGCGCAAGCAGTTCAACACTGAGGACACCAGCGAATTTGCAGTGACTGTGGATCGTTCCAGCGGGGATATTTCGGTCAACCGGCAGGGGCAGATTCTTCCGCTTTCCGTCATGGGGCGCATTGGCGCGCAGACCGTCAAGCAGGTGATGATCCAGCTGATCCGCCAGGATGAACGCGGCAGCATCTACGAAGAATTCAAGGATCGCGTCGGCACGATCGTAACCGGCACAATCGCCCGCTTTGAAGGCAGCACGATGATCGTGAGCCTCGGCAGGGCTGAGGGGTTAATGCCCAGGAGTGAACAGATACCGGGCGAACAGCATGAGGTCGGGGAGCGGATTCAGGCGCTGATCATGGAAGTGCGGGATACGCCCAGCGCCGTGAAGATTATTTTGAGCCGCAGCCACCCGGAACTGATTCGCCGGCTGTTTGAGCGCGAGGTTCCGGAGGTGGGTGAGCGGACAATCGAAATCAAGGCCCTGGCGCGTGAGCCGGGCCATCGAACCAAGATTGCGGTCAGTTCGATCGACAGTAAGGTCGATGCGGTCGGAGCGTGCGTGGGTGTACGCGGGAGCCGGATTAAGAACATCGTCGACGAATTGGGCGGTGAGAAGATCGACATCGTTCGATGGAATGAATCGTCTCAGATCCTGATCGGCAACGCGCTGAAGCCGGCTGAGGTGACGGAAGTCGCACTCTGCTTTGAGCTGGGCCGGGCGACGGTCGTTGTAAATGAAGACCAGTTGAGCCTTGCCATCGGCAAGCGCGGGCAGAATGTCCGGCTGGCCGCTCGGTTGACCGGTTGGGACGTCGATATTCTCACCCCGGCTGAATTCCAAAACGGTGTTCAGCGCCTTGATCGAACGCTTAAGAGCGTGGAAGGCGTCGCGCAGGAAATGGTCGACAAGGTCATCGCGCTGGGTCTGATTGACGTACGCGATATTGAAGAAGTGGGCACGGGCCCTCTCATGGAAGAGCTTGGGCTCACCGAAGAGGTGGCGCAGGTCGTGGTGGACAAGTGCGCTGAAGAGGCCAAGCACGTTGCGACCGAACAGGAAGCCAAGCGTGCGGCGGATGCATCGACCCGGGCGGCCGGGAGGCAATCGGCCGCCGGCCCCAATGCGTTGGAGCGAGCCTTGGCCGCTGATCCAACGGTTGCAACGCCGACTGAGGAGGCAACTGCCGACAGCGAGGGTACTAACCGCATGCCCGGCGCGATGGAAGCCGTCGAAGGCGGAGCGCCGGAAACGGTCACACATGCCGAGCGGCCGGTGACCCAAGGGGATGAACTTTCGCCGGAAGAAGAGGCGATTCATTCCGCGGGTGAAGGCGATGCAGGCGGTGATGAAGACCAGAAAGAATACGCCGACGAGGACGCGGAAACCGCCGCTTTAGCTGAAGGGCGGATTTCCCCGCCGACCAGCACACGAGACAAGCCGCACACGACGGCGGGAACCTGATAAGAGAATGACCCATGAGGGTCGGTTTGACGTAGTGTTGATGCGATTGAATTAGATCACTTCCGCAAGGCCATTTGTTTGGTCCGGCGGTGTACGAAAGTATTGGGAACCTGCCCTCGGGGTCGGTTTCAATGCGTTAGTTTTTACGGAGCGCGTTTTGGCTAAAGGCATCCGAGTCAATCAGCTTGCCAAAGAGCTGGGTGTAGAGAGCAAGGCGATTCTGGCGAAGTGTCGCGACGAGGGTTTGGGCGAGAAGGTCCCGAACCACATGAGCGTACTGAGTCTGGGTTTGGCAGAGACGGTGCGCGAATGGTTTAGTGGTGGCAGCGGAGGCGAGGGCGGAGGCACCGCCGTCGAGACTGCGGCGCATGTGGATGTCGCCGTCAAGCCCAAGCGGCCGCGCGTGAAGACCCGGAAGGAAATCGAGGGTTCGGAAGAACCGAATCCCTCGGATGATTCCGAGCCGTCTGACCAAGAGTCGGCCGAAGCCCACACGGTGGTGGGCGAAGCGCCTCAGCCGGCGGGTGTTGAAATGCCCGATATCGCGCCTGTTCCGACGCCTTCGGCACATGCTCCATCGCCCGCGTTTGTTCCAGCGGCTCCGGGTCCGATGATCGAAACGCGGGTACCGATTGTGCCGACGCCGGTCGTCCCTGAGCCGATCATTACGCATGCCCCCCCGGCAGCGCCCGCGGCTCCGGTTCATACCGCACCGCCGGCGCCCCCGGCAATTTCGACACCGGCCCTCGCGCCGGCTGCGACCATGCCAGCCGGTCCTTCTACAACCGTCCCAGGTAAATCGGCTGGCGATCAGGGCCGTCCGCCGGTTGCTCGACCGACGATTACGCTCAGTAACCGCCATGGCACCGGCCCGGCAATTGTCGAGCGCAAGGCCATTGCGCCGCCGGTGAAAATGGTGGTTCCGGAACCGGCAAAGATCCAGGGTCCTCGCGTGGTCCGCGAGGAAAAGCCGGACAACCTACCCGCGCCGCGTCGCCGTCCGCCAATTGGTGGGCAGAGTGAAGGCCCGGCGTTCACCCAGGCCCGCCCGATCGCTGGCCGCGGTGTGAAGGTTTCTGAGGAAGAGGAAGAGGAAAAGAAGAAGGCCTCTGCCAAAGGAAGCCGGACGCTGTCGAACCGGCGTCGCGGGCTGGATGGCCGTCGCGGCGAGGCGATGGAAAAGCTTCGCGACTTCAGCGAGCAGGACCTGAAAGAACGCCATCTGCGTCTGGCTGGTGCAGCCGGTCACCGTGCGGCGTTCGACAGCCATCTCAAGCGCGCCGAACGCGGACATCACATTCAGGCCAAGACCGCGGTCGAATTGGGCGAACCGATTCGTGTCGAGGAGCCCATCACGGTCAAGAGCCTTTCGTCGGCCCTGGGTGTCAAGAGCAACGACATTATCACCCGCCTTATGAAGCAGGGATTGTTTGCCACGATCAACCAGAGCCTCGATGCCGACACGGCCGGTGCAATAGCGCTGGAGTTTGGCGTTGAACTGACGATCGCTCAGCAATCCACGCTCGAAGAGCAGTTGCTCAGCGAGTTGGAAATGCGCGACCCGGAACCGGAAAATCTGCGGTCCCGGCCGCCTGTGGTGACCATCCTGGGTCATGTCGACCACGGCAAGACGAGTCTGTTGGACCGAATCCGCACGGCCAACGTGGCCGCGGGCGAGGCCGGCGGCATTACACAGCACACCGCCGCGTGGATGGTTCAAGTTGGCGAGAAGCGTGTCACCTTCATCGATACGCCGGGCCACCAGGCCTTCACGGCAATGCGTGCCCGCGGTGCCAACATGACTGATATCGTCGTGTTGGTCGTCTCGGCGGCTGAAGGTGTTCAGCCGCAGACAATCGAGTCGATCAACCACGCCCGGGCGGCCGAGGTGCCCATCGTGGTGGCGATGAACAAGATCGATCGCCCAGATGCGAACCCCGACATGGTTCTGGGGCAATTGGCCGCTCAGGGCCTGAACCCGACCGAGTGGGGCGGCGATACCGAAGTCATTCGGACCAGCGCCACCACCGGCCAAGGCATCCCCGAGCTGATCGACATGCTCGATTACCAGGCCAGCCTGCTCGAGCTCAAGGCTGATCCGATGGCTTCGGCGCGTGGTATCGTGATCGAATCGACTGTCAACGCGGGCCTTGGGCCAGTGGCGACCGTGCTTGTGCAAGACGGCACGCTTCGAACAGGCGATGTCATGTTGTGCGGCCCCGGATACGGGCGCATTCGCACAATCCTCAACGATCGCGGCGAAAGCATCACCGAAGCCTCGCCCTCCACTCCGGTCGTCGTCGCAGGCCTTGGCGAAACGCCCATGTCCGGCGACAAGTTCTACATCGTGGAGGATTTCGACCGCGCCAGAGCGATTGCCGAGGAGCGTTCGACGCACAATCGCCAGTCGCAACTGGCCGAGCGAAACACCGCCACCACGCTCAGCAACCTGTATCAGCAGATCCAGGCCGGTCAGGTGAAGACGATCAACGTCATCATCAAGGGCGACGTTCAAGGTTCGGTGGAAACACTCACCAAGACCGTTACCGACGCCAACACCGACGAAGTGAAGGTGCGAGTGATTCACTCGGCGGTTGGCGCCATCAACGAGAGCGACGTCGAACTGGCCGATGCATCCAGTGCCGTCATCATCGGGTTCAATGTTGTTCCCGACGAGGCTGCTCGCGGGATGGCCGAGCAGCGTCGCGTCGAGATTCGCACGTATCGCGTGATCTACGAGATTTTCGACGACTTGAAGAAGGCCTTGTCGGGCCTGCTCAAGCCCGAGATTCGCGAGAAGCTGCACGGGCATTGCGAAGTTCGCCAGATCTTCAAGGTCAGCCGCGTGGGCAACATTGCCGGTTGCTTCGTCACCGATGGCCACATTCAGCGCGGCAGCCGCATCCGGCTCACACGCGGTGGAACGGTCATCACCGACGATCTCGCGATCGATACCCTTCGACGCGTCAAGGACGACGTCAAGGAAGTCAAGGCGGGCCTCGAGTGCGGTATCAAGCTCGCCGGCTACGATGACATCAAGATCGGCGACATCATGGAGGCTTACATCCGGGAGACGATTCAGAGGACACTGTAAGGGTCGGCAGTGGGCTTTGAGCAGTCGGCAGGAAAGTATTCGCTCTCCTGCCCACCGCCCGACTGCCCACTGCTCACTCGGCTCTATGAAGATCGGCGTACTGCAACTGGAAATCAGCATTCCTGACGCCATGTCTCTTAAGGATAAGCGGCAGGTGGTTAAGAGTCTTAAAGATCGGATTGCCCACGGGCACAATGTTTCTATCGCGGAGGTGGGCGCGTTGGACGAGCACCGCCGCTCGATCATCGGAATTGCGATGGTTTCCAATGACGGCAAGTACATCGAAAGCCAGTTGAGCAAACTCGTTGATTTTGTGCGGTTGAATCCGCAGGCGAGTTTAATGGATTACCAGATCGAGTTGCTCTAGCCGTCTTTGTCGCCGCGCGAAAGTAATTTTTTACCCAGTACGCATTACGTTTCAGGTCCCCATGTCCCGCAGAACCGAACGTTTATCGAGCTTCATCCAGCAGGAGCTGGCGTTGATCATCATGCGCGAGCTGAGCGACCCGCGATTGACCGGTTTGCCGACCATTACGCGCGTGTCGGTATCCGAAGATTTGTCCATGGCTGACATTTATGTCACCAGCATGGGCACGCCAGGCCAGCAGGCCGCGGCGCTCAATGCGCTGAAGCACTCGGCCGGGATGATGCGGACGAAGCTGACCAAGATGCTGAGCATCCGGCAGGTGCCTTTTCTTCGGTTCCATCCTGATGAGCAACTGAAAAAGGAAATGGCCGTGCTGGAGCTGATCGACAAGGCCAAGCGAGAATCTGAGGAACGGGAGCAGAGGCGGCTTGCGGCCGGCGGCGGATCCGATACATCCAGCCCCGGTGCCGCCGACACTGAACCTACAGCTGCAGAACATGCCGTTGCCGATCAATCACTGCCGGGGGAATCGCCTGGGGCCGAGCAGTTGTGACTTTTCCATTGTGCGGGTACAACCCTCGGCCCCGCAAGAAAACGGATCGATCCACGTATGAAGAACGCCACGAAGTATGCTGACGAGCTCCGGTCGATTTACAAACGACTGGTCAAACAACACCCGCCGGCCTCGCCTCCGGCGCCGCAGGACGCGCTCCAGACACTGGTTCGCGGCGCCATGTTGTACGAGGTGTCCGATACCCGGGCCGAGGAGGCGATGAAGCTGATCGAACGCGAGTTCGTCGGCCTTAATGAGCTGCGCGTCGCAACCGATCTGGAAATTCAGGAACTGCTTGGCCAGCGTTACCCGCTGATTGAAAAGCGCGTCGCGATGATCACCCAGTCGCTGAACAACATTTTCGAGCGCGAGCACACGTTGAGCCTCGACCGGCTCAAGACGGTCAGCCGTCGCGATGCCCGGCAGTTTCTCCGCGAGCTTCCCGAGATTCATCCTTTTGTCGAGGCGTATGTCATGCTCTTCGCATTTGAAGGGCACGCGTTTCCGATGGATGAAGAGTTCCTGGCTTATCTCAAGAGCCACGACGCCGTTGAGAACGGGGCCAGCATTGAGGATGCCCAGAAGTTCGTCGAGCATCACCTCAAGGCCGAGGAATGCCGCGACCTTTATTTTTCCCTCCGGAAAGCCGTCTCCGATCCTGGAAAGAAGAAGAAATAAGAGGAATTGCTGGTTGCTGACTGCTGATTGCCGATTGAAGGCCCGATACCACTTTCATTCAGCACTCGGAACTCTGCACTCAGCACTCAGCGTTCATGACTGACCGTCTTCCCGAATCAACGCTTCGACTTGGCTTGCCCAGCGGAAGCCTTCAGAACTCGACAATTGATCTGTTTGGCCGTGCGGGATACCGCGTGAGCGTGCAGGAGCGCAGCGTGTTTCCGCGGGTGGATGATCCGACGATCTCGGCGGTGTTGTTCCGGGCGCAGGAGATCAGCCGGTATGTCGCCGACAACATCGTCGACTGCGGATTGACCGGCTACGACTGGATCGTCGAGAACGGCAACGAGGGGGATGTCATTGAAATCTGCGAGCTGACCTATTCCCGCGCCACCGCGCAGCCGGCCAAATGGGTGCTTGCGGTGCCGGATGAAAGCACGGTTCAAACAGCCGCCGACCTGGACGGCGGGATCATTGCCACGGAACTGGTGAACGTGACGCGGAAGTATTTCGCGGCAAAGGGCATCAACGTAACCGTCGAGTTTTCCTGGGGCACCACCGAAATCAAAGCCCGCCTGCTTGACGCGATCGTCGATCTCACCGAGACCGGGTCATCGATCCGTGCCAACAACCTTCGTGTGCTGGATACGCTGCTTCAGAGCACGCCGCGATTGATTGCCAATAAACGCGCCTGGGAGGTGCCCTGGAAGCGCGAAAAGATGGAAAACATCGCGATGCTCCTTCGCGGGGCGATTGAGGCCCGCGCCAAGGTGGGTTTGAAGATGAACGTTCCGGAAGATCGACTTTCGGATGTCGTGAGTTTTCTTCCGGCTGAGAAAAGTCCGACCGTCAGCCGCCTTGCCGATACCAAGTGGGTGGCCGTGGAAGTGATCCTGGAAGAGCAGCAGGAACGCGAGCTCATCCCCCGGCTCAAGCGGGCTGGGGCTACCGGCATCATCACCTATCCACTGAACAAGGTGATTCCGTAAACCTGCGATAAATCCTGCCGATCCGTTATAATCGCCCGCGAAACCTACTGCGCGGAAATCTGCATGATGAATCGTCCTGGGTTCCTTTCGCTGTTGATCGTGCTAACCGGCTGTGCCCAGCACATGGCTCCGGTTTCACCGACGTCGAAGCCGGTTTTGGCGACAACGACCGATGCGCTCCCGGCCACAACGATCGCGTCCAGTGGTATCGAAGCCCTCTCGCTCAATGAGATCCTTCCGGTACCCGTGCTCGGCCCAACTACGACCCTGACCACCAGGCAAGAGGGTCCGGCCCCGGTCGAAGCGGTGCGGTTATTTGCCCAGGCGCGCATCGCGATGCTTGATGGCAATCGCGCCGCCGCGATCGATTTTCTGCAAAAAGCCACCGCGCTCGATCCCGAGAGTTATCAGCTTCACAGTCTGCTGGGTGAACTGTACGGCGAGGCCAACGATACCCGGGCTCAGCACGAGTGGGAGAAATCGGCGTCGATCGAGCCCGATCACCTCGAATTGCAAATCATGCTGGGGCGGCAGGCGCTCTCGCACGCGCAATTTCCCGAGGCGATCAGAAGGCTGCGCCTTGCGCAGCTCACCTCCGATTATCGCCAGGACGACCCGGCTGCCGCCGAGGGGGATTTCCTGCTTGCCCGGGGGTTGCAGGAATCGGGGTACGATCGTGCGGCCCTGGAGTCTTACGAGCGACTCTTAAGCCGGCTTCAAAATCAGCAGATGGCGCTGCGTCGCAATCCCCAGGCGGCGGCGCTGTTGGCGAATCCGGGCATTCTAGCCCTGCACATCGCGTCACTCTACGAAAAGCATCACGACTACACGCGCTCTTTATCGGTGCTTCGTACGGCGGCGGCGAAAAGTCCAAATGAGTTTGAATTGCAGGCCCAGATCGTACGCGACACGGCCGCGGCGGGTCTCAAGCCCAAGGCGATTGAGGCCGCCGTCAACGTCGTTCAGCAATTTGATGCCAGCCGGGCTGCGATGGCATTGTTGCGCGAGCAGACCGGTAGCGACGCCGCGACATCTGATCGATTGGCGGCTTTGCACAAGCAGACTCCCGGGCAGCGATCGGTTGTCTATGCGTTGTTCGATAGCCTGCATGCGCAGAACCGGACCGCCGAGGCGGATTCGTTGATGGGTGCGGCCCTGGTGAAGTGGCCGGATGATATTCGGCTGATTCGCCGGCAGTTCGAGGCGCTGCATCGTCGCGGAGCTTTACCCGATGCAGCAAAGTTAATTATCGAAGCTGTCGCGCGACGGCCGGACAGTCACCTCGAATTGAGCCCGCTTTGGGATCGCCTCATTCGGCCATCGGCGCACGGACGGCTTCGGGATGCGGATCTGAAATCCATTGAGGTATCCAGCAGCGCTTTGGGCGCGAAGTTGTTTTTACAGGCTGCGGGGGCGCAGGTTTATCGGGGCGATGTCGCCACTCGGGAGATACTAAAAAGTGCGGTGAAAGTCCGGCCGGTCTTTGCCCCGGCCTGGCGGGCGATGGTGACGGCGATCCAAGTCAGCCGGGTAATGCCTGAGCCGGAAAAAAAGGCTGGGTTGGCGGGGTTGTCGCAGGCGGCGGTTGCGGCATCGCAGCCGGCGCTGGCGGAAGAGCTTCGTGCCCAGGCGCTTCTGGATGCGTTTCATCCGGAACAGGCGGCCGAGGCGTATGCGAGCGCCGTTCGCGCCGGTGGCCGAGCGCCGGAACTCATGCTTCACTTGGCCCAGGCGCTTCATTCCATGAAAGATGAGGCAGCAGCGGTCGCGCTTCTTCGGCGGCTGCTTGAGGACCGACCACTGTGTCAACAGGGTTACCAACTGCTGTATGAAATTGAGCGATCGCAGGAGCACGCGGTGCAGGCCGGCCGGGTGGTTGCGATGTGGCTGGCGGCGGATCCGGATAGCGTTTCGGTTCGCCACTATGAGGCGATGGAAGCCGACGCGCAACATCATTATTCTGATGAACGACGAATCCTATTGGACCTGGTTGCGAACCACGATTCTGAGCCCGAAGCGCTGGCCGCGGCTCAATTTTATTTTGAGTTAAGCGATCATGGGGAGGAGTTGGCCGGCATCTTTGAGAAGGGCCTTGCTGCCGAGCCTTGGAATTTCGAATTAGGTCAGGCGCTGATCGAAAACTATCAGCATCGCAAGAAAAGCGAAGATGCGATGCGTGTCGCAAAAAAAATTGAGCAGGGCATCGCTAACGATGTCGACCTTCTCTATTCGCTGTCGGGCGTGTTTGGACAGTTAGGTGATGACTCCGATAGCGAGCGCGTGCTGAATCAGGTTCTAAAGCTCGATCCATCCAATCCCGGTGCAAATAATGATCTGGGGTATTTGTGGTCGGAACACGGCCATGATCCGCAGGAAGCCGAGCAGTTGATTCGAAAAGCCGTCGCGGCCGAGCCGAACAATCGGTCGTTTCTCGACAGCCTCGGATGGGTTCTGTACAAACAAGCCAAGTTCGATCAGGCGCTGAACGAGCTGACACAAGCGGCTGAGCCGGTTGAATTGGCGGACCCCATCGTTCTGGATCACCTGGGCGATACCCAGTACCGCCTGGGTAATCGCGAGAAGGCGCGCAGCATCTGGCAACAGGCGGCAAAACGTCTTGCGGATAATCACGAGGACGGAAACGGTTTGGCGGGTGCTTTAGCACGTAAGCAAAAGGAGTTGAGTGCCGGCGGCAAAGTCGAGGTCGCACCCGTCCTTGCCGGCGGCGGCCGGTAGGGTTCAGAGGAGGTTGCGCAGCGCCCGCTTCGCACTCAATGCAGTGGAGTTATCATGGCAGGTCATAGTCACTGGTCCAAAATCAAACGCGCCAAAGGCGCCACCGACGCCAAGCGCGGAAAAGTGTGGAGCAAAATCGCTCGCAAGATCATCATCGCCGCCAAGGGAGGCGGCGACCCGCGCGATAACCTTTCGCTTCGTTACACCATCGAAGAAGCCAAAGCCGTCAACATGCCGCGCGATACCATCGAAAAAGCCATCCTCAAAGGCACCGGGGAACTCGGTGGCGAAAACTACGAACCGATGACCTACGAAGGCTACGGCCCGGCGGGCGTGGCCCTTTTCATTGAGGCCCTCACGAACAATCGCGCCCGCACCGCCCCCGATCTTCGGGCCATCTTCGAGCGTAACGGCGGCAACCTGGCCAATAGCGGCGCCGTCGCATTCCAATTTACCAAACAGGGCATCATCACCATCAAGACCGATGCGGTTCAGGAGGACCGCCTGCTGGAAATCGCCCTTGATGCCGGTGCCGAGGATGTGAAAAACGAGGGGGAAGTCTTCGAGATCATCACCACTCCGACGGCATATCTCAGGGTGAAAGAAGCCATCGTCGCCGCCAACGTCCTGATTGAAGCATCTGAAATCACCAATCTTCCGATCAGCTCCGTCGCGATCGACGCCGAGGCGGCGCAGAAAGTCCTTAAGCTCATCGAAGCCCTCGAAGACAACGACGACGTCCAATCCGTCTCCCACAACGCCGAGATGCCGGAATCGATTGGAGTATGAAGATGGATAGGCACGAAGGCACGAAGGTACGGAGGCACGAAGGGGAACGCTTTGCGCACCTTCTCCTTGTCTCCTTGTCTCCTTGTCTCCCTGTCTTCCTCTTCGTGCCCCGGGTCTTTCAATGATCTCCGCAATCACCGGCGACCTAAAGCGAGTTGAAGACGACCGCGCCCATCTTCAGGTTGGGCCGGTGCTGGTTGAGCTGATGATTCCGGCGGCCGATGTCGAGTCGCTTCGGGGCATGCTTAATGATGAGATGACCTTCCATACGGTGTTTTACCTCGAAGGCGATTCTTCGGGCGGCAATATTGAACCTCGCCTGGTCGGCTTCCTCCGGCCTGATGACCGATCCTTTTTCAACCTTTTCATCACCGTCAAAGGCATCGGCCCTAAAAAGGCGCTCCGTGCCCTGGTGCTTCCGACAGGCGATATTGCTCAAGCCATCGAATCCAGGGACACGAAGTTTCTCTGCCAGCTTCCTCAAATCGGCAAGCGGATGGCGGAGCTGATCGTGGCCGAGCTATCGGGAAAAGCCGGCGCCTTCGCCATTCCCTCCGCCAATGTCAGCAAAGGCTTCACCGCCGCCAGCAAACGCACCCCCGCTGAAGAGGATGCCATCGCAACGCTCGTCGCACTGGGCGAGCGCCGTTACGATGCCGAGCATCTTCTCGACCGCGCCAAGCATGCCGATCCAGCACTTCGCACGGCCACCGAATTGGTAAACGAAATGCTCCGCATGCGCACCGCTCGCGCATAAATACCTTTATTCGCCGGTGGATTTCCGTGCGGTCTTCATTCTACAATAGTTAGCAAAATGTTCGGTATCGTCCCGATTTTCATTTAATCGTTTGTATGCCGTTGAACGACTCCGATGTTGTGATGCTGATGCCCATCGCTAAAACTGTTTCCATGGCGCGTGACCGCATCGTGGGCCCCGACTCCTCCGGCGAGGAAGAAGAGAAATACAACTACGCGCTTCGCCCATTGCGTTTCGCGCAATACGTGGGGCAGGAATCGCTGATCCGCAAACTTCGTATCGCGGTCGAAGCCGCTCGGGCACGCAAAGAGCCGGTCGATCACACGCTGCTGCACGGTCCGCCGGGCCTCGGCAAAACCACACTTGCCCACATTGTTGCAAACGAAGTCGGCTCGCAACTTCACGTTACCAACGGCCCGGCCCTCACCAAAGGGGCCGATCTCGTCGGCATCCTGACCAAGCTGGCACGCGGCGATGTCCTGTTCATTGATGAAATCCACCGCCTCTCCCCCATTGTCGAAGAATACCTTTACCCGGCGATGGAAGACTTCAAAGTCGATGTGACGCTCGACCAGGGCGCGCACGCCCGAACGGTGACGATCCCGGTCCAGCCCTTCACGTTGATCGGTGCAACCACCCGCATCGGCCTTCTCACCAGCCCGATGCGCAGCCGGTTTGGAATCAATGAACACATCGAGTTCTATACCCCCGAAGCGCTCCACGAAATCCTCAAGGCCAACGCGCGCCTGCTCAATCTGACCGCCGAAGACAACGCTCTCTGGGAGCTCGCCCGCCGCAGCCGCGGCACCCCGCGCGTCGCCAACCGGCTGCTTCGCCGCGTCCGCGATTTCGCTACCGTCGAAGGTGATGGCAAAATCACTATTCCCATCACCCGATCCGCGCTGGAACTGGCCGGCATTGATGCAAAAGGCATGGATGAGCAGGACCGAACGTTTCTCCGCACCATGATTGATGTCTATGAGGGCGGCCCAGTTGGCGTCGAAGCCATTGCGGCCACAATGGGCGAGGAGCGCGATACGCTTGAGGATGTAATCGAACCGTTCCTGCTTCAACAGGCGTTTGTCACCCGTACGCGCCAGGGCCGCCGGGCAACGAAGCTGGCGTATGAGCACCTCGGTCTGAAATACAAACCGCCAAAAGAGCCTGATACGGGCGAATTGTTCGAAACCGCCCCGTGAATCGGCATCAACTATGCACGGAGCGACGTTGGCGTATCGCGAAATGTAATTGACCGTGCGCGCCTTTTCGTGACATGGCTTTCCCCTTCGGGTCTGCCTTCGGCTCTGAGGCTCAGGCTCGAAGAGAGCCTCAGGGTCGAAGACAAGCCATGATCGAGGGAGTTGACCACCAGCGACGGGTGCGATCTGGGAAAACCAACGTTCGACAGGTGGACAACCTTCTGAATTTGCCGGGAGAAAATGCCCGGTTACGGCGAGTTGGTTTTCCCACATCTCACCCGTCACCGGCCCCGAAGCGTCCTCGACCACGGCTTAGAAAGCCGTGCCACTAAAGAGCAACGTCGCGGAATCGCGCACGGTTATTTACACGCCGGCTACGCCTTCAATCCATTTAAGTACTTCGCCCCGGCTTCAGCTCCGGCAGGTCGATCCATCAAATCTCCTGGATCAATCGTGAGCCACCCGCGATATCCCGACGCATCGAGGTTGGCCAGGAGGTCGACCCACTCCACGCTTCCTTCGCCGATACGCGAGGGCTTCGTCCGCCTTTCGGCGCCAATAATCGCATCCCTTCCGCGGACATGTCTGACCAACTGTCCAAGCTCAGAGAAGACTTCATCCAGATCCCATCGATCTCGCGCCACGGCCACGGGATCGAGATCGACGCCGTACCACGGACATCGCACGCCGATCACTGCCTGTTTTAACGAAGCCAGCGATGCCAGCTCGCTCCGGAAAGCAACGACACAACTGTATCGATCCGCATACCGCCCGACTTCGTCCATTGCCGCGTTCAATTGCGAGACAAATGCAGCATCCACCACCGGCGCCGGTTCCTCGATCGTCGGCCCTTTTTTCGCTTCAGCCGGATCCGGCAGCAGAATCAATCCGGCCATTGCCGGGTCAACCTTTGGCTTTACAGGTTTTACGACCGGTGCCGCGGGCAGCGGCCCCAGATCGATGCAAATCAGCGGCGACCCCATGCCCGCCGCCGCTTCCATTAATTTTTCAATTCGTGAAATGGCTTGATCGACATCAGCCCCTGGTCCAAACCCGCGCGTTCCCACCTCCCCGCGAAGTCCCACGAGTTGCTGGTCCTGCGATGCCAGAACGTGCCGAAACTCCCGTCGGCCGCTGCCGGAAAGCGTCGTTAAATCAAGCGAGGCGGCGGTGCTGTCAAATTGCAGCCCTTCAAACCCCAGACCGCGTGAACTGCGAACCGCTTGCCGAGGATCTTCCGATAAGGTTTGCGCTACAACGCCGATGCGAATCCCTTCATGTGCCATGACGATATTCTATTCGCGCCGATGGCCGCGAATGCGCCGTGAAGAATGTTTTGTCATTGTGACCGCGCTATCAAGCCGAAGCGGCCTGCCGCGGCTCGGCGTGTCCCCATCCCTCGGGCGCTACCGCCACTCGCGGCATGCGCTTTCCAATCCGGCAAAAAATCTCGTAGGGAATCGTGTCCGCCCATTTCGCAAGCGCATACACACTGACCGGCGAGAGCGGATCGTTATCCATCAGCGTTACTTCATCGCCGACTTGCGCCTGCGGAACTTCAGCCAGATCGATCGTCGTCAGATCCATGCTGACCCGTCCAACCACCGGAACCGGCTTGCCGTTGATCAGCATTAGCGCCTGATTGGAATAACAGCGCGGATATCCATCGGCATAGCCGCACGGGATCAGGCCGATGCGGGTGTCGCGCGCCGCACGCCAGGTTTGCCCGTAGCCCACGCCCACACCGCGACGGACGTTTCGGATTCCAACCAGCGGCGCGGTCCATTTCATGACAGGCCGCAATGCACGTTGGTGGCTGGGCTTCCCGGTCGGATCAATCCCGTATAGCGCCACGCCCGGTCGGACCATTTCCAGATGGGATCCGGGCATAAAGAAGACCGCGCCGGAATTGGCCGCGTGACGAAGGACCTTTCCGCGGAATACTTCCGCGTATGGGTCGATTGCCTGACGAAATCCCGCCAGCTGATTCAGCGTGTCATTGCTGTGTGGCTCCTCGGCATTCGAAAAATGCGTGCAGATGCCCACCAGCTGCAACGAAGGCTGCGCCTGGATTCGGTGAAGCAGTTCGGGCAAATGGGCCGCATCAATACCCGCCCGCGTCATGCCCGTGTCCACCATGACCTGCACCGCCGCCCGCTTCTCACACGCCATCGCGATCCGCGCCAAATCATTTGCCCCCGCGACGCTGCAAAGCGTCTGCACCCACCCATTTTTTACCGCGTGTTCGAGCTTAAGCCGCTGACGACCCAGGAATGCGTTCTCCAGAGGCCGGAAAATAATGACCGGAACTTTTACGTCGGGCAGCGCCGCCGCTTCTTCAATATTTGCAACTGCCACGGCGTCAACCGCCGGTGACTTCGATCCGTCCGATGAAAAATTGCAGAGTGCATCAGCCACGATCCATGCATCATGCCCGTATGCATCAGCCTTCAGGATTGCGCAAATTCGCGTTCCTGCCGGAACTGTGCGTCGCACTAACGCCGCATTATGAAGCAGGGCCGATCGGGAGATCAGTACACGCGGTTCGCCGAGGGTAAGCTTCGCGTCCATGCGAAAACCAGCTCCGTTTTTGATGAGGTGCCCGTCCGAAGGATCGGGAGTATAGCAGCTTTTTTTAACTGCAACAGTACCGCGATTGCCGATGTCCCCCGGATTGGCGCGTTCCCGATTTGGGCAATGGACTTACGTCCGAAAATATTTTTCCGGAGCGATCATGACCCGACCCCGAAAACTCCTGTCAACGTCCATTGTGACAGTCCTTGCCCTATCGAGCGTGAGCTTTTCGATGCGCGACCCGAAGAGTGCGCAGATCGCTCCAGAGCCGAGTCGGACAAAGGCCTTACTCACTTTCGAGCGCGTTTACACCGAGAATGGGGTTTCCAACGTCGACGCCACGCTCGCCACCCTGATCCGGTTCGATCAGCCGTTTTCAGTCAGCGCCCAGATTCATGATGACACGCTTCGAGCCAGCGGACGGATTCACGGCAATAATGGCGAATACTTCCGCGCGGAAATGGGCCTCGCCAATTCATCGCATGGATTGGAGATCAATTCCAATGTCATGATGAAATTCGATAAACCTTTGATCCTGGGCGGAGCCAGCAACGGCTCAGGTGGGCGGATGGAGCAATTCCGAATCACAGTGACGCAGCCGGTAGATTAAGCGGATGGGTCGCTTCAGCTAAAACCTCGTGGTACGCTTCGCCCCATAACACTCCCACGGAGCGATTCGTCCATGCGGTTTTTCGTACCCCGATCCGCAATTCTAATCGTGGCAATGACGTTCTTTGCGGCCGCGCACCGGGTGCGCGGTGCAACCGGCGCCGAAAATCCCGATTTAGCCAGTTTTGATCGCCTGATGACATCCTTCGTCACCGAGCACAAAGTGCCCGGCGCCTCGCTGGCGGTCGCGCGCCATGGCAAGCTGATATACGCCCGCGGTTTCGGCTTTGCCGACGTTGACAAACAGGAACCGGTCAAACCCGATTCCCTGTTTCGCATCGCCAGCGTCTCAAAGCCATTCACCGCCGCGGCAATCATGCAACTGGTTGAGAAAGGCAAGCTTCGACTTGATGACAAGTGGCTGGATGTCCTGGCCCTTTCACCGCGCCCCGAGCAACATCTCGACCCGCGGCTGAAGAAGATCACCATTCTGGAATTGCTCCAGCACCGCGGCGGCTGGGATCGCGATAAATCATTTGATCCCATGTTTCGTCCGATCGTAATCGCGCGCGAAATGGGCTCAGCCCCCCCAGCCGGGCCGGATCAGATCATCCAGTACATGCTTGGCAAGCCCCTCGATTTTGATCCCGGCCAGAGCTATGCCTATTCCAACTTCGGGTACTGCATTCTCGGTCGGGTCATTGAAAAGGTAAGCGGCGAGACTTACGAAAATTACGTCCGCGAGCACGTTCTTGCCCCGCTGGGCATCCACGACATGCGTATCGGCCGATCGCTTCTGGAGCTTCGTGCCCCGCATGAAGTTCGATACTACGGTCGCGGCAACGGTGCATCGGTCTTCTCGCCGCACGTCGGAGTAAAAGTCCCCTCTTCCTACGGCGGGTGGAACCTCGAAGCAATGGATTCCCACGGCGCGTGGATCGCTTCAGCCGTTGATCTGGTGCGCTTCGCAACCGCGTTCGATGAGCCAGACCATTCGAAGATCCTCTCCGCCCAATCGATCGCCGAAATATTTTCCCGCCCGGCGGGCGATGCCGGGTTTGACGTCGATGGAAAGCCCAAACCCGTTTATTATGGAGCGGGT
This sequence comes from Tepidisphaeraceae bacterium, assembly GCA_036794395.1. Taxonomy (GTDB): domain Bacteria; phylum Planctomycetota; class Phycisphaerae; order Tepidisphaerales; family Tepidisphaeraceae; genus DASXMX01. The sequence continues at coordinate 20,654 of DAIRGS010000106.1, forward strand.
TGGGAGGTTCGCCACGTCAATGCCCGGGGCGGCATCAATACCTGGCACAATGGCCTGCTGGATGGAACTTCCTCTCTTCTGGTTCGACGCCACGACGGCCTCGCGTGGGCCGTCTTGTTTAACGCGTCGCATGATCCGGATCGAAAAGTTCTTGCTTCGATTATCGATCCCCTGGTTCATAAAGCTGCCGACCAGGTCCGTCATTGGCCCGACAAGGATCTGTTCTCCGATTACTTGAAGTAGCGTATCCCGGTTGAGCCGACTCTGGGCCCGGTGAAATGTCATCGCGATAAAAAACCCGGTAGCAGGATGCTGCCGGGTGAGTGAACCGATTAGAATACTCGAGTCAATTCTTCCAATTACCCTTGCCGCGTGATCTTAAAGTTGCCGTTGAGCTTCGCGAAGATATTGTTCACGAGCGTGCCCTTGAAAGTGCCTTTAAGTGTCGATCCATCCGGGGTCACCTTACCGGTGATGACGTAATTAATGTTGTCTGATACGAGGGTGTAGGAGAACGTGCCGGTGGTGGTTTCCCCGCCGGTCATGGAGCCGACGGTTTGCCCCGAGCCGACGGCAAACTGTCCTGTCAGGCTGGTCAGGTCCTGGGCGGTTGTAAGCCAGATGAATGTCGCTTGCTTTACGGTGTGCGATCCGCCGCCAAAAATCCCGCCGCCACTGCTGCTGGTCGCCGTAATCAAACCGTTGTACCGGCCGATAAGGCTCGGCGTAATCGTGGGTCCGGGCGGCAGCGTAAGCGTATAGGTCCCGGGCGCGGTTGCGGTAATCGTTTGGCCGCTCAACTGCACCGTGGCCAGTGTGTGATATTTGCCGGCAGCCAGTGTGGTGGGGGGGATGAATGGAACCTTGATCGTCATGCTGCCGTGGGGCTTCAGCGTAATGCTTTGGGTGACCGTTCCCGAGCCTGCGTCATATGCACCGGCGGCGGTTGTGCCATCAAGCGAGGGCGCGAGCGTGATCGTCACGTCCTCGGTTTCGGCTGAGGAGCCGAGGTTGCGAATCGTCACCGACTCCGTACCAGTCTTTCCAGCCAGTATTTTGGCCGGGGCCGCCGGCTTAAGCTGCACCGGCGACGCCGAAGCCAACGGTGCGACATGGCTCACTGGCGATGCCGACAAGAACCGCCGGCTCTCCAAGGGTGTGGCCGTCTTTCGTGGCATCACGCCGCGGCTGCCCAATAAGCCTTGGCCT
>DAIRGS010000107.1:0-16383 GCA_036794395.1 Tepidisphaeraceae bacterium
CAATTCGGCGAGTTGGTTTTCCCACATCTCACCCGGCGCCGGACCCGCGGCTGCCACAACCACGGGTTAGAAACCCGTGCCACGTAAATGCAATGGCGCGGGATCGCGCACGATCATTTAGAGCAACGGGACGTAATTCCAATAGCGAAATAAGCCGTGCAAAAACGGACGTCGCGAAGAGACGCGACAAACACGGAATTGCACGATTCAATCCACTTATCGAATAATCCTACCCAGACCCGTTATCCGTTAAACAACGAGCGTTGGTTGCAACCCGCATGGCCGGCAGGCCCTAAGCGGCAAAGGTCTTGTTGAACTTCAAAAGCGGGAGATCGCTAGACAGTGGCTGATTGGCGCGGTTCAACTCGGACGTTCCCCCCAATTTGTCCGACCCCAAAACGCGGGGTAGGTTTCAACCAAGGAAATGCGACGTAAGACCTTTTGTAAAAGCCGCTCACATCGATCGACCATTGAACGGCTGGAAAGCCGTCAACTTCTTGCCGCGCATATTGTTGGGAGCCCGACGGTTTATGCCACGATTCAGGCAGCCGTGGACGCGGCGACCGCGCATGCGGTGATTACCGTGGATGCCGGGAGCTACCCGGAACTGGTTGGCATTAACAAGTCGATCACGATTCGCGGGGCACAGACAGGGGTGGATGCACGATCGAGCGCCCGGGCCGCCTCGCCTTTGGCGGAGTCGGTCGTTACCGGGGAAAGCGTTGGCCTAAGTACCAGCTCGGGTTTCTACATCGTGGCCAACGATGTGACGATTGACGGGTTCACGGTTCAGGGGAACACCAGCGCGGGGATGTATGGGGCGGGGATTGTAATTGGGCCGAACGTGGCCGGCACGCACATCATCAACAATGTGCTTCAGAACAACATTTCGGGGCTGTATCTGTCCAACAGCAGCACGACCGATCCAGCCGTCATCCAATACAACGTATTTAGAAACAACAACAATGACGGGCCCAACGGCGGCCGGGGGATTTACAGCGATGCGAGCGTTTCGGGCGGGAAGCTCACGAACGTGACCATCGACTCGAACTTCTTCTTAAATAACTTTGGCGGCGACGAAACGACCACGCTTGAAGCGGCGATCGGGCTGGAATCGCTCACGCCTAATGCCCAGTCCAATATCCGCATCACCAATAACGTGATGGAAGGGAATGGCAAAGCGGTTTTGGCGTACAACGCGACCGGGCTGACGATCACCGGGAATACGGTTACGACGATCCACGATCAGTGGAGCGGGGCGCTTCGGTTTGAGGGCGGGGTGACTAATGTCACGATCACGGGGAACAACCTTTACGCCAATACCGGGCCGGCCATTCATATCGATGAGAAGACGATCCCCGTGACCAGCTCGGGATTCGTGGTTACCGGAAATAATTTCTACGGTAACTCCAGCGCGTACGGCAACCCAGCCGCAGGTTTTATCGTCAACGGATCTGGGGCGTATACCGGAACGCTTGATGCGCGCAATAACTGGTGGGGCAATGCGGACGGGCCTTCTGGGGAACTTTCGGGCGGCGGCGATGGGTTGTTCATGAATGGGAATTCGGTGCTCTATTCGCCCTGGAGCACCACGCCGTCGGTGAGTCGCGACACGGCCTTTAATGGGCTGGCGGCAGTTGTTGGTGTGCCGATCCAGATGGAAGATTTTAACCAGGGCGGACAGGGGTTTGCGTATTCATCGGGTAATTCAAGCAATCCAGGGGGCGACGTTTATCGCAATACGGGAGTTGGAATCAGCGCGACGGGCGATGTCGATGGCGCTTACAACGTCGCATTTACCGCTGCCGGGCAGTGGCTTGATTACAGCGTGAACATCGCGACGGCGGGCACGTATCGCATCGATCTTCGGCTGGCCAGTCTGCAAACGACCGGGGGAACGTTTCACATCAATCTCGATGGGGTGAACGTCACAGGAACACTCACAGCGCCGAACACGGGCGGATGGCAGACCTACCAGACGTTTTCGAGCGGGGCGTTTTCGATCTCAGCCGGCACGCACATCCTGCGGCTGGTGATGGATGGCAACGGCAGCGGCGGCGCGATTGCCAACTTCAACTGGTTTCAGATCAGCACTTCGCCGATGCCGTCGGTTCCGCAGAATTTCTCAGTGACCGCGGTTTCCGGCACGGAACTGGACCTGGCGTGGTCGCAGAGCGGCAACGTCATCGATCACTTCACGATCTATCGCCAGACCGGAGCGGGGGCATTTGTGCAGCTTGCACAGTTGAGCGCGGGCACGACCACTTACAAAGACATGGGCCTGGCGGCCAATACGAGCTATGCGTATAAAGTAATTGCAACCAATAGCGCGGGCGATTCACTGCCGGCCGGGCCGGTCTCGGCGGTTACGCCCATCCCGCCGGGCGCGCCGACGAATCTGCGAGTCACCAGCATCGGGGCGACCATGGTAACTTTGTCATGGCAGGCGCCGGCGAATGTAACCGGGTATCAGATCACGCGGCAGATCGGAGCGGGTTCGCCGCAGGTGGTGGGCACACTGGCGGCTGGCGCGACGAGCTTCAGCGACAGCGGGCTGGTGGCGGGGTCGGTTTATCAGTATGTCGTGACGGCTTCGAATGTGTCGGGCACGGGGGCGGGGAGCACATTGAGCGTTACAACCCTTCCGTTAGCACCTACGGGGCTGACGAGCATGAGCAGCCAGAATCAAATCAGCCTCAGCTGGACTGCCAGCGCCAGCGCAACTCGATACAACATTTACCGCGGCACCTCGAGCGGTGCGCAGGGGGCGACGCCGATCGCGACGGGTATTGTCGGGACGACCTACATCGATCCGTCGCTGGTGGGTGGGACAACTTATTATTACGTGGTGACGGCATTGAATGCCGGCGGCGAAGGCGCCCGGAGCGGTGAGACATCGGCCAAGATCATTGAGACAATCCCTGCCGCCCCGACAGGGCTGACAGCCGGCACTACACAGGGACAGGTGACGCTCAGTTGGTCGGCTAAATATGGCGTGACGAGCTATCGGATTTACCGCGGGACCAGCGCCGGCGCTGAATCAGCCACGGCCCTCGCCACAGGGGTGATCGGCACCAGCTACACGGATTTGAGCGGTGCGCCGGGCATCACGTACTTCTATCAGATCTCGGCGGTGAACGGGGCGGGCGAAGGGGCCAGGAGCGCCGAAACATCCGCGATTTTGCCAGTCGCGACGCCGACAGGGCTAACGGCGCATGCCGATGAATCACGGATTACGCTCACCTGGGCGAGCGCCAGCAGCACGGCGACCTACCGCGTTTATCGAGGCACGACTTCAGGTTCGGAATCGGCCGCGGCAATCGCGACCGGGATGAGCGATACGACATTTGTCGATACCACCGCTGAAGTGGGCGTGGGGTACTACTATGTTGTTACGTCGTTCGACGGGGCACTGGAAAGCAGCCCCAGTCTTGAAGCGATGGCGACCGTGACCCCGCCGGTGCAGCAGTTCGAAGTGGTGAATACGTCCACGTTGAGTGTGAGCGTCAGCGGCGCATTTCCGGCGACGGTGTTGGCCGGGCAGAAGCTGAATGCGAAACAAACCATTTCAGTCTTGAACGATGGATCGGCGGCTTGGGCGGGTTTGGTCAATGGGTCGTTTTATCTCTCGACGGGCTCGGGGCTTGATGCGACTGCGATTGTGTTGCCGCGCAGTGTCGCAAAGAAGATCAAGCTTGCAGTGGGGCAGCATGCGGCAATGGCGTACAAGCTGGCCGGAATTCCGGCATCGGTTCCGGCGGGAACCTATCATCTAGTCTTTCAGATGACCGACTCGTCTGGTGGAATTGCGACAGCGGTTTCGGGAGGAACGATCACCGTCGCGCCGGCGACAATCGACCTGTCCGGCGCGTTTTCAAAGGTTCCCGTGACCGCGGCCGCTGGAAAGAAGCTGAGCTTTACTTTTTCCATCACCAACCATGGCAACACCACGCTGAGCGGGATGCTCCCGCTGGAGATTGACGCCAGCGCCGGGGGAAAATCAGACTCTTTTGTGACGCTCGGTCAGCTGGGTAAGGCGATGAAACTTGCGGCTGGAAAAACGGCGCGGGTGACGTTGAGTCTGCCAGTTACATCAGACATGCCCGAATCGTCTTATCTGACGATGCGTCTCGATCCGGCCAATGCGCTGGGGGATGCGAATCCGGGGGATAATTCGTTTACGTCGTTGCAGCCGATCGTGATTAAGTTGTGATTTGCTTTGTTGAAATCCTCCATGAGACGAACTGTCCCTGTCATCCTGGAGCGAAGCGAAGGATCTGATAGCCAGCGCGCATTGCACTGTCGGAGATCCTCTTCTCCCTCCACCGGTATGCCCGGGGGAGGGTTGGGGAGGGGGCGTGGGTCGATAAACCTAACTTTTTGTCTCGAAATTCTGAAGCGTCTCGACCGTTTCCATGCGAGCATCTACTGGGCACCAAAAAAACCCCCTCCCTACCCTCCCCCGGACGTACCGGTGGAGGGAAAAAAGAAGCATCTTTTGGAGTGATGGGAGGGAGTCAGGAGCGGCCTCGAGAACTGTCGCGCACCCAGCGAACCGTTCGACTAACAGATCCTTCGCTTCGCTCAAGGATAACAAGATCAAGGATGTCACGGAGTCGTAATGATGGCGATCTATTCACGACAAAGTGTGTTGGCATTCACGGCTGAAGGGCAAGACGTTCGTGATACGCCTGCGCGTAGATCGCCTCGATATCTCGTGCAAATTCCGCAGCTTTCATGAGGGGGGATTCTTGCAGGCGGTTTCTGAGGCCATTTCGCAAGTCTGCCAGGAGTGGAAGGTCATTGGCGAGAGTGGTGGCCAGTTCAACGTACTTCTCAGGACTGTCGGCGACCCATTCGGATAATCCAACATTTGTAAGAATGCTTTTCCCGGCCCGCGAAACGGCGGTGGCTCCGGCGAGGCTTACGACCGGGACGCCCATCCACAGCGCGTCGCAGGTGGTGGTGCCGCCGCCGTAGGGGTAGGGATCGAGAGCAATGTCGATCTGGTTATACAGTTCGAGGTAGGGGACGAGGCGATTAAAGCCGACGAACTGGAGACGACCCGGCTCGATGCCGTCGCGGGTGAATTGATCGATGACCGACTGGCGGTGGCTTCCTTCGTGGGAATGGAGGATCAGGCGCGAAGATGGAATTGATTTCAGCAGGCCGCCCCAGACGGTGAGCATTTGGGGGGTGACTTTGGAGAAGTTGTTCAGGCAGCCGAAGGTGACGTGGCCTGCCGTGGTGGCGGGAAGCGGGCCAACCACGGGTGAGTTTTCGGGCGCGGGGTAGCACCAGTAAGCGTGCGGGAGGCGGAGGGTCTTTTCGGAATAGACCGATTCATCCGCGCCGGGCGGATCGAGGTGGGGATCGGTGATTCGGTAATGCATGGTCTCAAGGCCGGTGGTACTGCAATAGGCCAGGTAGGTGATCTGAACCGGCGCGGGCCGGCGGGCGAAGGCAAGTAGCCGGCCGCCTTTGAGATGCATCGCCAGATCCACCAGCACATCGATTTGATCGGATCGAATCAGTTGCGCAAGCTGCTCGTCGGAAAGGCCGGCCGTGCTACGCCACACATCCGCGCCGGTTTTAAGCTGCTCGGTGATGGCATCGGGCGAAGCGACATCGGTGTAGCAGTAGATCTCGAACGCGGCCAGATCGTGATGCGCCATGAGCGGCAGCATGAACCGACCTACCGGATGTTCACGGAAATCGGGCGAGACGTATCCGATGCGCAACTTTCGGCCCTGCGCGCTGGACATGGGCGGGGATTGTGTCGCGGCGGCGAGGGTGTGGGCGAAGCGGGCATTCCATTTAATGTGCTCGTCGTAGAGCTGGTGGGGCCCATGGTCGGGATGAAAATGCAAAGCGTAGAGCAGATTTCCGGCGACGCGTGAATCACTGGAGAGCGCGACGGCCCGCCGGTAGCTGGACAGCGCTTCTTCGAGATGTCCGGCGTGCTTTAAGGCGTTGCCCAGATTGTTGTGCGCCTCGGCATAATCAGGGCGTTGAATCAGGGCCTGGCGATACGCGGCAATCGCATCGTCGAGTTTGCCGGTGTCGAGAAGGACGTTGCCGAGGTTGTTGTACGCCTCGGGGAAGTTGGCCCGCGATGCCACGGCCTGGCGGTAAACGCCGATTGCTTCATCGGCTTTGCCGGTGGACTCAAGCGCGTTGCCCAGGTTGTTGAACGCATCAGGGTATTCCGGGCGGAGGGATAGAGCCTGGCGATACGCGGCGATTTCCTGATCGCGATCCCCCGTATCGCGCAGGGCTTTTCCGAGGTTGTAATAGACTTCGGGAAAATCAGACTTGAGAGCCAGTGCCTGCTGATAGGCGGCAATTGCCTCGCCGGCCCGTCCTTTGTCTTTAAGTGCATTGCCGAGGTTGTTGTACGCATCGGCATTGTTGGGATTGATCGCGATGGCGGCCTGATAGGCCTCAATGGCGGCATCGAACTCGCCTTTTTCCTGGAGCGCTTTGCCAAGATTGTATTGCGCCTCGGAATTTTGCGGTCGCGCGGCAAGCGCACGGCGATACAGATCGATCGCCTCATCGTAACGATGCTTCTGCTGGAGCACATTCGCCAGATTGACTGACGCGTCGGGATCGCCCGGGTTCAGGACGAGCGCCTGGCGGAGGGCGTGAATGGCTTCATCGGCTTCGCCGAGCGTGGCGAGCATGACGCCCAGATTGCTGTGATAGTCGGCTGCGGCGGGACGCCCTTTGATCGCTCGACGGATGAGCGGAACGGCATCGGCCGCCCGGCCCACCTGAAACGCGAGCAGCGCGAGCATGCGCAACGTCTCAGGATGCTCGGGCTGGTGGGCGAGGATCTGGCGATAAATGTTTTCCGCCTGTGGAAGCCGGCCAGCGTCGTGGTGTTGAACGGCTAGCGCGAGGGCCTGTTCGATGCTCATGGTCGCCATGGGCGACGATCCTCACCGATGGCGGTTGTAATGCAAGGCGGGGATCGCAAGGACGGGGCGAACCAGCGGAAGGAACAGAACGATCCCGCATACCACAAGCGCCAACGAATGACGGGCGCAAACGCCCCTAATGCCAACAGCACCCAGAACAGCACCACAACCGGCGGATCGTAAAGCATTGGCACAAGAGCCAGCGACCGCGTCCGCACCGGAAACACGAACATGTGCCGCGGAAAAACAGACTCGGCCGTGGACAAGTCCGCGCCGCCGTACGTGACAAACCCCATCAGCACCGCCAGCCCGCTGATAAATGCCAGTCCCGCGATCATGCTGAGAATCGCGCGAGGGATGGGCGATAGCGCCGGCGCGATCAGCGGAATAACCAACGCCCCCGCAACGCTGGCCAACAAAATGGCGCGGGTTCGCAGCCAGAGCGCATACACAATCGACGAGGCTGGAGATTGGGAGTTCATTCCTCCTCCGAATTCTGAAGGCTTCCACCGGCACGCGCCACGAAAATTTCATCCAGCGTGACCGGCAGCCGCTCAACCACTTCCCCACCGACTGAAACCAGCGCCGAATCCAGACCCTCGGCTGGCGAGTCGACGATGGCCGTCCACTCCCGCCCCGCCCCTTCCCAGGTCAGCGCGCTATCGAGCCGCGGCGCACTTTCGCGCGGTGAATCGAAACGAAGCGTCACACGGGCGTGCCGCCTGTGAATCTCCTCGGGCGTATCGCAGAACAGCACGCGCCCCGATTTAATCATCGCGATTTGATCGGACACGCGCTCCACTTCGGTAAGAAGGTGCGAAGAGAACAGCACCGTTCGCCCCTCGTCGGCAATGGTGCGGATGATCGCGCCGAGAATGTCCCTGCGGACGATCGGATCGAGTCCGGAAGACGGTTCGTCAAGGACGAGCAAATCCGGGCGGTACGCCAGCGCGGTCACCAGCCCGGCTCGGGCGCGCTGCCCCTTGGAAAGGTCTTTCACGCGCTTCATGGGATCGAGCGCAAAATCCCGGCGTAGTTTTTCGGCATACGCCGCGTCCCAGGTGGGATAGAAGCCGGCGACATATCGCATCAGTTGGTGGATGCGCATCCAGCCCGGCATGTCGGGCTCTTCGGAGAGATAGCCGATTCGGGACAGAACCGGGACGGGGTCAGCCACTGGATCGAGACCGAACACCCGAACCGTTCCGCACTGGGCGCGGAGCAGGCCGAGTACGTGGCGAATCAGGGTTGTTTTGCCCGCGCCGTTTTCTCCGACCAATCCGAGAACGGAGCCGGTCGGCACCTTGAGCGTGACGCGGTCAAGGGCGGCTTTCGAGCCGAAATGCCGCGAGAGGTCGCGGACTTCAACCGCCGCAGGAAGGATGGCATGCGGACTGGTCGATTCTGCGGTGCCGGTGGTTGCAACCATGAGATCACTCCCTGGACGCCGCGGGCCGCATGATGTGGTCGCGCTGGCGTAGAAGATCGAGGATTTCGTCAATGGAGAAGTCGAGCTGCCGCGCCTCTGCCAGAAGCGCATCGATCCGTTCCGTTAAAACGCGCAGCCGTTCGCGACGAGCCATGCGCGAGCCGGCTTCCGATACGTAGGTGCCGTTGGTCCGGCGTTTTTCGACGACGCCGGCCACTTCCAGTTCGCGATAGGCGCGCGCCACGGTGTTGGGATTGATGGTGAGCTGCTCGGCCAGCGTGCGGATGGGGGGCAATTCCTCCCCCGCCGCCAGACGCCCCGCCGCCACCAGATATTTCACCTGGTTGACGATCTGGAGGTAGATCGGGACGCCATCAGATTCGGAAAGGCGAAGCTGCATCGTTGTTGTATTAGTACATTAATACAACGATGGAGTTCCGTCCAGGGAATTATTTCGTAATTGAATATCGCTCATTTCAGAAGTTCAACCGAGGATTGGGGGATTCAGATGAAGCATCTTTTTCCGCAACCATTCGATCTGCCGTTTGCCGCGCAGTTGTAGAGTTCGCAGCACGCTCATCAGAATCGCCTGGTTGTCGGCTCCCTTGCCGGTGCGATTGCCGCCGAGTCGTCACTCTCCGAGGAAATCGGCGGCCTCGTGTGTTTCTCTGCGCTGGCCAAGGGTCTACGCTATTGCAGTCACGATTTGGCTCATGTCCAGGTCGAGATACGTAAGAACGTCATCCGGCTCACGACCCCTTCTTCCCCTGGTCGGCCACAGTCTTTCGCCTGGCTGCCAATTGTGCAATGCTCAGCCAGACCGCAACGGCAAAAACAACACACCACTTCACACATTCGACCTCAAAGTCCAACATATTCCATTGCGGCGCGCCGAATCTGCTGTTCCATATCAGCACCGCCGGTCTGAAATACGTTCCAAGCTCGTAGAATGCGTCACCCCCGGTCGGCGGTGAAAATAAAGCCTTGCCGGCTTGTGCAACGTGCACCAGCGCGAATATGGCCAGCGGGGCAAGAATGATTCTCGCAACGCTTTTCGGGCCCCTGCTGCAAAGTGCTTCCCAGAGTGGCACGCACGCCAGCAGGATCGCGACCGAGGAAAACATCACGAGCACACAGTAGGTGACGTTCGTTGGATTGGGTCCGTAACGAAGGTATCTCGTGCTCAGTTCGACAAGCACGCCTGTCTCGCTCGGCTGGTACTTCACCGGCAAGTCCAGGAACAGCGCTGATATGCCTACCAATACCAAGGCGGGCAAGAAGAGCGTGACTGCCGCGCTCAGAAGCGCCACGACATAACTGCACATAATGCCCCAGCGACGAGTCCAATCCAGTTGGCTTCCGCGCCGTCCACGCTCTCTGGAGAACAGCAAGACCGCCCCAATACAAAAGACGATGATTGGATACACACCGGAGTTGCACAAAAATGTTTGGTCCAGGGGGTTGGGGCCGAAGCCCCAAATCGTCGGGACAAACAGATGAGAGGCCAATCCGGACTTCTGCAGCACATCCATGAGCGGGAACAGAACCAGCACCCACACGCCGGCAAGAATGCGGCGGCGCCAGCGCGGGTCGCTGTCTTTCCAGGCTGGGCGACGTGGAATTGCCACCCATCGCCCTGATTCGGCAACTGATCCGCCGCACTCTGGACAATTCGCATCCTGCGGATGTGCGCGCACATCATACCCGCACCGGTAGCACGGCACCGCAGAGGGAAAGGACCTATCGTCGTTCGTCTTCACCGTTGAATCTTGCAAATGTTCCATCTGATGGGGGAACAATATTCTACCGCAAGCGACAAGCCGCGACCGTAATGGCTTGCGTCAATCTGGCGAAATACCCGCGAAATTCGGCCAAAAGCATGGCCGCGAGTTCTTCCGGTGTCCCGCTGGATCCATTCATCTCTCTTGCGAATGATGAAGCAAAAGGCCGCGGACCTCTACGTCCGCTATTGCGGCTCCGAAGGAAACAATGGCAGTTGACGAGAATCAGCCTTTCCGCCCTTCCTACGTCGTCCCTGCTTTGCGGCTATCGCGGCAGCCTTATCTGACCAAAGATCGCGGATGTCGCTCTTCAAGAAGCTATTGTCAATTGTGATCTTGTACTCTGGCGGAGCTGTGCCCGGCATCTTTCGCGCGCAACCGGTATCACTGGCCATGCACTCCAATGCGGCCTCAATCCAGGCGGCAAGCTTCTTGGGCGCGGGCTTCATTTCCGAGATTATATTATTTGCTTTCTCATTGAAGCGCGCGCTCGCCTTAAGTGCTCCGACACACAGACTTGATCCTCTGCTCGTCGACTTCGCGGCAGGCGTCGCATGCCGTGGTCGCGGGGGTCCATCGGATCGGGAGTGTTGGCCGCGTCGTCCATGACGAAGCGCGATATAACACAAAAAAGCAAAAAGCGCGAATCTTTCGGCGCTATTCAATTACATTATTTTTTACCGACGTCGGCCGTCACGCGCAGGCCGTTATCGGTGGAGATTTTCAGATCGCGCAACGCCAGTTCACCCAGCGAGAAGGTGGTGAGCGGGATTTGTTTGCCGTCGAACTGCCGCAGCTTTGCCTGGATCATTCCCGCGGCCATGTTGCCCATCATGCCTTCGCCGGTGCAGGAAAGGTTGGAGATAGTGGCAACCAGGGCATCGTCAATCCCCACGCGGCCGCGCAGGATGACCGCGCCGCTCATCATCATTTTCTTCGCCTTTACACGGACCACCGCATCAATCGTTCGCGGGCCTTGACTGGTCAGCGTTACCTGAAGATCCTGAATCGTGACGCCCTGCAATTTAGCACCGGCGGTTGCCGCGGCGCGGAGGAGCGATTGAAGATCCGCCGCTCCGATGCTGAAATCGACATGGCCCGACTGAGCGCCGGTCAATACAAGCAGTGGCCGCGATTGTACATCGCGGGCAAAGTCAAAAGTGGCGTCCGTCGCAGAAAGGTCGAAATTGGCAGTGCCATCCGGAAAGCGGATCGGCTTTCCAAAGACGTTGAGCCGCTCGACCGTTGGGCCGGGCTGGCGATCACCAGCCGGTTTCCGCGGCGGCGGTGGCGGGGATTCCGTCTTGATGCGCGCATCCGTCAAATCAACTTTTACGCTCGCCAGCGCGGGGAAAGCGCCGCCATCAATCGTCACCACCCTCGCGTTTTGCGGTAACACAAGAACCTCTCCCAGTGCCTCTTTTATTGAATCCGCCAACGCCTCGCTGGATGTCGGATAGTCTTGCCCGGCCAATGGAAACATCATCTCTCCGTGGTTGATTGCTGGCAGAAGTATAGAGGTTTCGTCAAGCCGATGCCGCGCCAGTCCCTCGATTTCGGTGGTGACTTCGATACGCTTTAAGGATGCGAACCTCATATCCGCTCGCTCTAACCGTTCTGACACTTCTGTTTTCTGGAATGACAATCGCCGTCCGGGCGGCGGATGAAGGCGTGCCGCCGAAGGTCACCCCGATGAGCAAGCTCCCTGTGACGCGCGAGTTGCCGGACCCATTCAAGATGGCAAACGGGCAGCGGATCAAGAGCAAGGAGGATTGGCCGCGACGGCGGGCGGAAATCCTGAAACAGGTGCTGGAGTTTGAATATGGGCGCATTCCTTCGGATCACACCGACGTGAAGGCAACCGAAGGTGAAGCTTCGAACCAGGCAGGGGCGGGCGGTTCGATGCACCAGTTCGTGCTGACCATGGGTCCTGGAGGAAAAGTCTCCACGCACCTGATTCTCACAACACCCGCCGGCAAGGGCCCGTTCCCCACGATCATCAAGGGCGATCTTTGCTGGGGCAGGGTGAAGCCGGAGATCATCTCGGCGATCATCGGTCGCGGATACGCGCTGGCGGAGTTTGATCGCACGGAAATTGCCGCCGACAAAAACGACCGCGTCGCCGGCGTTTTTCCGCTGTATCCCGAATACGACTGGGGCGTGCTGGCGGCCTGGGCGTGGGGATACGGGCGCGTGGTCGATTATCTGGAAACGCGGCCCCAGATCGATAAGACAAAGCTCATCGCCACAGGGCATTCGCGCGGCGGGAAGGCAACGCTGCTGGCCGGGGCGTTGGATGAGCGGATTGCGCTGACTGCGCCGAATGGATCCGGCTGCGGCGGCGCGGGCTTGTTTCGGGTGCAGTGGCCGAGCTCGGAGAACTTGAACAATATCGTGAAGGCGTTTCCGTACTGGTTCAGCCCGCAGTTTGATGAATTCATCGGCCACGAAAATCAGCTTCCGTTCGATCAACACGAAGTGCGGGCGCTGATCGCCCCGCGCGCGTTGTTCTCAACCGATTCGCTGGATGATCTTTGGGCCAATCCGCTTGGCACACAGATGAGCTTTCTGGCGAGCCGAGAGGTTTTCAGTTTCTTGGGAGTGGGAGAGAAGATCGGTTTGCATTACCGGCATGGTCCGCACGATCAGAACGCCGAGGATTTTGCGGCGCTGCTGGATTTTGCCGATGGGCAACTGCTGGGGAAAAAAACAGCGGCAAAATTTGATGCGTTGCCATTCCCCAATTACCCGGCTGCCTACAAGTGGACCGCTCCCAGGTAGAGGCTGTGCCAGTCAGAACCGGTAAGGGAGGCGGAGCACATCGAGATGTCTGAGCTCACCGTCAAAGATCGTGTCACGGAGATGGCGCGTAATAGCCTTGGTCCTGCGATGAAGGCCGCAGGTTTTCGTCGAACGGGGCGGGTGTTTTGGCGAAACAAAGAGGATGTCTGCCACATAGTGGTGCTTGCGATGAATCGGATGGGATCGAAAGATGAAAGCAGCTTCCATGTGCAACTCGGCGTGTTCTGGCACCATGTGGAGAAGATTCTTCAGAATCCATCGGTCGGGAAAGTGCCCCCGCCGGAATACCAGTGCACGTTTCGGATCGACCTCGCTTCTACGGTGCCGGGCGAGCCCAGACCCAGGTGGGATGTGACGGGTACAACCGATTACTCGGCGCTTGCGCGGGAGGTACTCGATGACCTACAGCGATACGGCCTTCCGTGGCTCGACTATCGCAGCGACTTAAATCGATCGCTGGAATGGAAACGGTACCGTCGCCCCATCGGAGGCGATCTCTATACAACGCGGGAGATGATTCTTCCCGACGCCCAAGTCGTCTTCAAAGTGATGCTTGGCAAAAAGCGGGAGGCGAAAGCGGATCTGAAGCGATTTGCTGCCAATGGCTGGGCAAAGACCGCGCGGCTCGGACGCCGGCTGAAAATCCTCGATTAGAGGGACTTATCGGCGTTCAGACATCCTGCGAAAGAGATTCGGCGGGAGCACACTCCTCGGCGTTCACATGCAATGCGCCTATTTGTATTTTGGGATGGCGGAAGTACGAATTAAAGCGTATGTTGGGTGATGTGAAAAGTTGTGTCGATTCGGAGGCTTGCCGATGACTCATCATTCCTTACCGCCAACTCCAATCTTGATACCATCGCCTTTGTGGGCGAAAAGGACAAAGACAAAGAGTTCATGGACGTTCTTCGAACGATCGCACGCGAAACCGGCGGAACGTTTCGGCGCGTCAGCGAGAGCGACCTGTAGCGAAGTTTGAAGACGAATTGGCTTACCATTTCGTCACGCGGGGAGGCGGTTGATTGTAGTTGACGGCAAAGGTGCGCAAGATGTATTTTGCCAATATTGCCGGAGTTCCATTGAGCCTCGATTGCACCCGCCATACGATTCCTTTATTGAACAACCGGAGTAGCAATTATGGCCAATGATGCAGTTCCATCGCCGGCCTCGCCCTCCCCTTCCGGCCCAGCCTTTCCGGGGCCGGGCAAACAGGCTCCGGCAGTTGATCCACATGCGGGAACTTTGTTATCTCCCGGAGATGGCGGAGAGGCGATCGCGGCTCCAGGCCTTCCGGTGGTCGAGCGGACCCTCCTTCAGAATCCGTTTGTGCAAACCGTGCTTCCGTTTGTCACTTCGTTGACGATTCACCTGACAATCATCCTGGTCGGGGTCGTGTTTTTCATTGGGGCCAAATATGTTCAAACGAAAGTCATTCACCAGGAAGAGTACATCATCCCCGCCGCGTCGATGATCAATGAAGGCGCGCCCGGCGGCGTGCCGTTCCAAGGCCTGGGCGCTGATCCCAATCGAAAGACCATGCAGGACAAGCTCAAGGATGGCGGAACGCCAGAGGGCTGGGCGGACAAAAAAGGCAGCAAGCTGGAATTGCGGGCCGCGTCCGGTGGCGGCGAGGGAGACTCCGCCGACAGCACAATCGGCACCGGTCCGGGCGGCGGATTCGGCAAGGGCAAGGCGGGCAAGGGCGCGGGCATCGGAGATGCACTGGGCGGCGGCGATGGCGATGGCGGCGGCCCGCTCGCCATGTTCGGGACGCCGGGCGGTGGCGGCCTGGGGCTCAAAGGCCCGGTCTTTGGCGCCAGCGGAAATGCCAAGAAGATCGTGTTCGTGTGCGATGCCTCGGGATCGATGCTGCAAAAGTTCGATGCGCTCAAGCGCGAGCTTTCGCGCACGGTTCGCCAGCTCCGGCCCAGCCAGTCGTTCAGCCTGATCTTCTTTCAGGAACAAAGTTTCAAGGCGCTAAACCAGTCGCTGATCATCGCCCGCCCCGATACCAAACGGCAGGCGGATGAATTTCTCGACACCATCGTTCCGCGCGCTGAAACCAATCCGCTGCCGGCCCTTGAACTGGCTTTCAAGCAGAAGCCGGAGCTGATCTACCTGCTGACCGACGGCGATTTCCCCGACAACAACGCGGTACTGCGCCTGATTCAACAACTGGATAAAGACGGCAAGGTGAAAATCAACACCATCGCGTTCGTCAATGAGAAGGATAAGGACACCGATTTCATGGCACTGCTTCAGAAGATCGCCAAGGACACCGGCGGCATCTACCGCATGGTTCGCGAGAACGACCTGTAGCCATCGCGCCGACGAACGGCATAATGGCCAATGGCGTGCGGTTAGAGGCGTAACTTAAGTTGAGGTTCTTCCGCGAGGCGGAAAGGGTTGAGCGTTATGCATCGCTACAGGTCATCCAAATTCAGAATCATGCTGCTGATTATGATCCTGGCGGCCGGCATCTTTGCCGCGACCGGCTATGGCCAAACGGCCGGCACGCCCGATACCGCTGCGCCGGCGCAGGGCGAAGGTATTTTTCAGCTTATCTTCAGCCACTGGTTTGATGCGGTGTTCCTCACCATCGCCGCTCTTTCGGTGACCGCCCTTACGCTGATCATTCAGGCATTCATCACCAATCGCGCCTCGGTAATGATCCCCGAAGCCACCAATGCCCAGATTCGCGAGCTGATCGAGCAGCGAAAGTTCAAGGAGCTTCTGGATTTCACCGAGACGGATCCGAGCTTCGTCAGCGGAGCGCTCAACGCCGCCCTGAAGCGGGCCTCGGGCGGGTTTCTGGCGATGAAGGAAGCGATGGAGACGGCTGTTGGCGAGCAGACCGCCGAGCAATTTCGAAAGATCGAATACCTCAACATCATCGGCAACCTCGGACCCCTGCTGGGCCTGCTCGGTACCGTGCTGGGGATGATCCAGGCGTTTGAGGCCATGCACGCCAAGAGCGGCGGCGCCAAGCCCGCCGATTTGGCGGGCGGTATTTCGACGGCCCTCACCCATACATTCCTTGGCTTGTTCCTGGCGATTCCGTGCCTCGCGGCCTTTGGGGTCCTGCGGACGATTGTGGATCGGCTGACGGTTCGCGGTTCGATGATCGCCGAAGAAATGCTGCTGATGCTCAAGCCGGCCGAGCAACGCCCGGCCGCGGGCCAGCAAGCACCGCGGGCGATGAGCGCCACGCCGCAACCGATAGCACCCCAGCCGGGCGCGGTTCGCCGGCCAGCGAATGTTCCGGCGCAGTCGCCTTTGATTACGGGGTGAGTTTGGTCGGGCGATTCGGGGCGATTTCAACTCGCCCTCACCCAGCCTTGGACTGATTTGAAGAAGAAGGTTTTCATGGCGTTTGCACCTCGAAACCCCGTTGCCCATTCCCAACGCGCTCCCTCTGACCCCCTCTCCCTCCGGGAGAGGGTTGGGG
>DAIRGS010000107.1:16438-21856 GCA_036794395.1 Tepidisphaeraceae bacterium
AGTGCCGAGCGCCTTTCCATCCGTACCCAAGTGCGCAACAAAACCGGATCGGACATACACACCAGAACGCATCCATCGCATCGGCGCACCCGGCCCTTCCCCAAGGACGAGGGGAAGACACGGCGCGCGGTCGATGGAAGGCGCTTGGAATTCCCCCGCACCCCAACCCTCTCCCGGAGGGAGAGGGGGCAAGAGTCGGGAATTGATTAACCTGCAACTAACCGTCAACCGCTTATGAAGCGTCGAGGCATTCCACATTTGAGCGAAGGCAGCGTAAACGTCACGCCATTGATCGACATCGTGATGGTGATGATCGTGTTCTTCATGCTGGTCGCCAAGATCGGGGTAACACGCGGCGAGGACAGCGAGATCCCGCTTCCCTCGGCGATCATGGGCAAGAGCCTCGACTCGCTCAGCAACACGCTGACGCTGAATGTCCACTGGAACAAAAACGGCGATGAGCCGGCTCTGGATGCACTGATCGGCGACGTTAAACGCGAACTGCACCTGACCAAACAATACACCAGCGGCAAGGACGAGGAATTGACGCGTGTGCTTGCGGCATGGCGGGAGGCCCAGATGGGCAAGGCCAACCTGATTATTCGAGCCGATCAGGACATGCCCTATCGCCAGCTTGAACTGGTGCTGCTGGCCGCGGCACAGGCGGAGATCGGCAGCATCAGCTACGAAGCGCGCCAGGCCGAAGCGGTCGTTCAACAATAGAACTGAAAGTCATCGGACGAATTTATGCGGGTCAGCGGAGCTAAGAAAATTCATTACGAATCGGGCCCCAACATGACGCCCCTTGTCGACGTTGTGATGGTAATCCTGATCTTCCTGATGCTCGCGGGAAACTTCGGAGGGGAGTCGACGTTTCTTGTCAGCAAGCAAGGCATCAAAAAGACCGGCGGTGTTGGCCGCCCCCTCAAACCCGGGGAAGTGCCCGACACGCCGCTGGAAATTCGAGTTTCAAACCTCGATCCAACCGGGAGCAACCCAGGCTTCCTCGCCACCGGCACCGGATTGCCTCCCACCCACAGTATTGAAACGGTGCAGTCCTGGCTCACGATGCGGCGCAAGGCGTATAACGCCGCGGGCACGGCCAACGATAAGATCCTCGTCACGCTGTCGCCCACGCGCGATGTGAAATACAAATATCTCATCGACGTCTATCAGGCGGCCCTACAAGCGGGGTATGACAAGATCGCTTTCACAACGTCCCACTAAAGTACATACGAAATGCAGCACAGAGAACACAGAGGACACAGAGAACACAGAGAAAATACGCAAGAGATGATCCGCAAATTAGATCGGTTTTCACAGATTCGTTCGAGATGGACCGTAAGGAGATCTACCCAACCCTCGGATCATTTTTTCTCTCTTTCTTCTCTGTGCTCTCTGTGTCCTCTGTGGTCTCTGTGCTTAGTATTTTTCCTTCCCCTCACGTATCGCGCGAATGCTCAAACCCCAACGGACCAGCAATCCCTCCAAGCCATTGGCGATGCCCATGTCCTTGATGAGCTGGTGGACCGCGGCCTCACTTCGCTTCTGGATCGATATTTTGTAACCCACCGCACCCCCCAAGCCGAGCGGGATGGGATTAAGTCGATGATTGCGTTGCGGGAGTTGAACGACAAGAAGCTCTCCAACGCCGAGCGGCAACTAAAGCTGCGGCAGGTTGTTGATGGGATTGCAGTGGCGCTGCCAACCCTGCGCGACCCGGTGCAACTGGCCAAGCAGGCCGCGACTTTGCTGGAAGTCGGAGTTGCGCGGGATGTGAATACACTCGAATACTGGGGCGAAAACCCTGCCACACAGGCCCGGCTCAAGCCCGTTGCCGAGGCGGTTTACAAGATGCTGGGCCACGCCACGACACTGGCCAAGACGCGCGCTGATGAGATTGCCTCGAAAATCAACGCCACCAATCAGGAAACAGTAGGCGCCCAGTGGGACAAGATGGACAGCCTCGCCCACAGCGCCGAATACAGCCAGAACATGATGGTGTACGACGTGGCGCTGGCGGTGCCGATCGCCGAGCGGGCGGCGGTGGTTGAGAAAGCCGTCGCGTATCTCACGGAGCTCGATACGCCTGAGAGCCAGGTGCAGGGTCGAGTGCGCGTGATGCTCGGCAAGCTGAATCTGGTGCAGGGGAAGTACGAGGACGCGATCAGGCTGCTGGATTCGGTGGAGACCGACGACAAAATCTCACCCCCGGCTGCCGCCGATCAAAAGTATGAGGCCCGATATTTCAAAGGCGTTGCGCAGCTACAGGCCGGGCAGCTCAAGCAGGCGGATGACAGCCTCGAATCGTTGATCAAATGGGAAAAAACCGCGATGCCCACTGACGACGTCACGCAGAAGGGCATCGCCGCGGCAGCGGAAATGCTGCGGTTCCGGATCCTTTCGGCGCAGGCAGACCAATCACGCGACCCGATTGCCAGGAAAAACGCCAGCGACGCGGCACAGAACGTCCTGGTTAAACTCAGCAATGATCGCCAGGAGCTTCGCGGGATTATCTTTCAGCAGATGGCCGAGCGCATGCCCAAGGATGCCCCAGTGGCGGGGATGGATCCCCTGCTGCTTCAGGGCCTGATGGCCAAATCGTACGATGAGGCCAACAAGCCCGCCCCTGCCATGCCCGATAAGATTATGGTTCAGCGCGGGCTGGATGCTTGTGCGGAAATCTTGCGTCGACGGGGGGCCGCCGGTGTGACTCCTCAACTTCTGGACGAGGCGGCACGTTTGACTCCCGTGCTGATGGAGGCGATGGGCAACCGCATCGAAGCGGCCAACACATTTCTGAAATACGCTCAGGAACACGCCTCCACCGGATCCCAGGCGGCACAAGGCGCGCTGGATGATGCGGGGCGACTCACTTTCGAGTTGCGAAAGCTGATGGGGGAAAGTCTGCAGGTCAGCGATTTGTATGATCGGTTCCTGCCGACAGCGCTAGGCCCGCCCTTCAATCACAAGGAACTTGCGTATCTATATGCCCAGCGTTTGCGCCTGCAAAATAAGCTGCTGGATGCGATGAAGTACTATCGCATGGTAGACAAGAAGGACAAAAATTATCTCCCCGCCCAGTTTGCAATGATGCAGCTAATGCAGGATCTGTTGGCCACCGGAAAACTGGCCGAGCCCCTGCGCACCACCACCGCCGAGGACCTCGTCAAGCAGGCGGGCATCGTGCGGACCGCCTACGGCCAGGCGGATGACGCGGCGTCGCGCGAGCGCTCTGCACTAGCCACGCTTGCCGAGGCCAAAGCCATCGGCGCGGATCTTAAGAAGCCAAAGCAGTCGCTGGTGATTTTGAATGGATTTGAAAAATCCGTCGCGGGTACACCCGATGAAAAAATCCTGGTGGGCGATGCAATGCTCACGCGGGTGAACGCGCAAATGGCGATGGGCGAATTAAAGGGCGCAACCGATTCGCTGGTGGCGCTGCTGAATACTACTGGCGGCGCTCAAGGCGCTGAATACGTTCGCGGCCTGCTCGATCGCCTCGATAAGGATCTGGAAAAGGCCCAGGCGGCGCACGACAACAAGACCATGCTCGACGTGGCCCGCAGCGAGGCCAATCTCAGCGGCTTCCTGGTGGATTGGGCGCGCAGTAATGCGAGCCCCGAGATCAAGAATTTCACGTATCAGTACATGGTCTTTGATGCCCGAACCAAGCGGCTGGCCGGTGCCCTTGAAGAGGATAAGGGCGCGCGAAAGACGCTATTGGGCGACGCGATGGCTGCTTATCAGAATCTGCTCAAGCCCGAGAATAAGAAGCTTTATCAGCTAACGCTCGATCAGAAGAAGGTTACCGCCGGCGATATCGATCCGGAGCAGCCGGATCCCAATGTGGAACTGGGGATCGCACTGACTGATTACGAGCTGGCCGACTATCAGCACGCTTCGGAGTTTCTGGGCACGCTTTTGAATACCGGCAAGCTGGGTGGACCAACGCTTGCAGTTCAGGATGCAACCAGCAACGAGCAGAGGGTTGTCGATAACGACACATACTGGGAAGCCACTTACAAGCTCTATCACAGCAACGCCGAGCTGGCCAAAGCGCCCGGCGGACCATCGCTCGATGCGACCAGGCAGGGCCTCAAAAACCTGCTGATCCGCGGCGGAATTCCTCCCAAATGGCAGGATTCATTTGAAGCGCTTCGCAAGCAGATTGTTCCCGACTTCGATGTGGTTGCGCTGCTGGCCGCGACGACTCAGCCTTCGCCAACTTCAAAGCCGGCGGGCTCGCAATAGCCGGTCGCTTGGTTAAGAATGTTTCGTCATGACCGGCTTCTGCACAAGCCCGCGATTTGTAGAACACGCCACCTCGCCTACCCACCCCGAGCGGCCCGAGCGCATCATGGCCATTGCCAGGGCGGTTCGGGAGGCGGGGCTCATCGAATCTCCAGATCCATTCCCGGGTTTTCGGATCCAGTTAGGGGCTTTCGCATCACCCAATCGCAAGCTGGTGGAGTTGCAACCTCGCGAGACGAATGAAAGCTGGCCGGGATTGGTTCATCCGCCGGCATACATCGAGCGGATTCGGCACATCAGTAAAATTGGTGGCGGCGTTTTGGATCAGGGGGATACGCCAATCGGCCCAACGAGCTTTGAGATTGCGATGCTGGCCATCAGCGCGGGTGTGGAGTGTTGTGATGCGGTGGTCGGCGGGCGCGTGAAGCGGGCGTTTGCCGCCGTGCGTCCTCCCGGGCACCATGCCGAGCCGGATCGGCCCATGGGGTTTTGCCTGTTTGCCAATCTGGCGATCGCGGCGCGATATCTTCAGAAAACGCATGGCATCGGCAAAATCGCGATCGTGGATTTTGACGTCCATCACGGGAACGGCACGCAAGCGGCATTTGAAGATGACCCGTCCGTCCTTTTCATCAGCCTGCATCAGGACCCGCGAACATGCTATCCCGGAAGTGGCTATGCCACAGAGACCGGCATCGATGCGGGGAAAGGCTTCACGCTCAATCTTCCGTTTGCGCCCGGATCGGGAGACGAGGATTATCTAAATGTGTTTGGCGCGCGCGTGGTTCCGTGCCTTGAGTCTTTCAGGCCGGAGATGTTGCTGATTTCCGCCGGATTTGATGCTCATCGTGATGATCCGCTGGCCCAGATCGAGCTCAGTGAGGACGCATTCGAGCAGATGACCCGCGTGCTGGTGGGCGTTGCAGATGTTCACTGTGGCGGGCGGGTCGTCAGCATGCTCGAAGGCGGGTATAACCTGCGGGCACTGGGTCGAAGTGTGGTCAGACATTTGAAAGGATTGGATTTGTAGATTTGTCAGTGGGCAGTGGGCAGTGGGCAGTGGGCAGTGGGCAGTGGGCAGTGGGCAGTGGGCAGTAAAAACAAAGGCGCGCAACTGACAACTGACAACTGACAACTGACAACTGACAACTGACAACTGACAAC
>DAIRGS010000004.1:0-28460 GCA_036794395.1 Tepidisphaeraceae bacterium
GGCTCGATTTTTGGTAACGAGCGTTGAACGGTATTGGGTTGCAAACCCGTGTCACGGGGAAACGCCATCGCGAACTGGTCGTTGCATTTACTCTAGTCGCGCTATTCGGGTTTATCGGTATAGCCCGCGCGCAGAAATCTCCGGACGCCGCGATCGCTCCGTTCATCGATGATCAAACTCTGGTCGTCGTCCGAGTTGATGCGACGCGTGTGAATCCGCAGGGTGTGGTGGATTGGATCGCCGGGCAGCTTGCTGAGCAAAAAGTCGAGCAGCCGGGCATTGATTTGGTTCGTAAGGCCTGGCAGCCGCGCGCCGATCGTGCCGGGTTGTTGCTGACCGGTCTGAGAAACCTCAATGCGCCGTACTTGTATTGGATTCTCTCGGTATCTGATTTTGCCGGTACAGGGGGCGTCGGAGACTTCTGGGATCGCAGTGGGAGTAAGGGTGTGTGGATTGTGCCCTTGGCCAATGGCGCGGATTCCGCGGCGGCGCTGAAGCTTTTAACCGCCGAGCGTGATGGCACTGGTAAGCCGATCCTCGAATCGCGCCGGATCGGAAATGTGGCGCTGGCCGTCGCCCGCGGACACATCCCGCAACCGGGAAAACAACCTCTCCCGACTGCCTGGGCTCAAGCGCTCTCGGCGGACTCACCCATTCAAATTGCGGTCGTGCCCGGCAACACGCTTCGTCGAACGTTCGAGGAAAACATCCCCACGCTTCCAACTGTCAACGGATCTGTGCCCATGACGACGTTCACCCGCGGGGTGCAGTGGTTCGCCGTTTCGATGACTCCACCTCCCGCCACAAAACTGTCGGCCGTCGCCCAATCTCCCGACGGCGCCTCCGCGAATTCGGCCATTGACGCCATCAAACAGGTACTCGCCGCTCGACACAATGAGAAGTTGGCATTGCCCTACTGGTTTCTGCCTCCGCTGGAAAACCTCGATACCCTGATCACGTTCAAAGTCGATGGGAACAAATTGAAGTGGACGCCGGACATCGCGGCGACGATTCAACCGTTGGCGGTCCGCGAGATGCAGGCTTCGATTGGCACCCTTGCATCCTCGAACATGAAGCAGATCCTGCTCGGGGCGATCATGTATGCAAACAACAACAAGCAGTTTCCTCCGGACATCCCCGCTTTAATGAAGGAACAGGACCTGTCGCCGGGCGTTCTTAAAGACCCGCTGCATCCGGGGGAGTCGGTTGGGTATGAGTACATCAAGCCCGCTGACTGGCAGAAGGACGCCGACAGGACGCCAGTGATTTACGAGAAGTGGAATGGGGGCAAGCTGGTGGGCTTTGCCGACGGGCACGTCGAAGCGCTGGAGAGCCGGGCCGCGGTCGAGAAACTCATTCGGACCCATCAATCGGGCAAGTAGTACTTGACGAAATCTTGTTTCGCCGCGACTCGAAGAGGAGCGATTTTTACTGGTTGGCGGAAAAATCGCTCCTCTTTGAGTCGCGGCGAAACGAGTTTGCTTCGAAAGGGATTACTTCTGGCGGAAGACGATGCGACCTTTGGTCAGATCGTAGGGGGATAGCTGAACCTTGACACGATCGCCGGGGAGGATGCGGATGAAGTGTTTGCGCATTTTTCCGGAGACGATGCCGAGGATTTCATGTTCGGAATTGTCGAGGCGGAGCTTAAACATTGCGTTGGGCAATGCGGTGGTGACAGTTGCTTCGACTTCAATCGGCTCGGACTTGGCCACAAGGTTCTCCGCAGGACAAAAAAAGACAAATTCGGGACGGAGGATCATACGAGGGCAGGGGCGGTGCGACAAGGGACGCGGAATAAAAGCTGCTTGGGTTGCGGTAGGCGACACTATCGGCGGGTCGTTCTAGTGACACGGGCATCTTTGCCCATGGTGCGTGTGTGACGCGCGTCGAGGGCATTCTGCTGACGCCGCAATCGCGTGGGCGATCTGGTAGCACTGTTCCTCACATAGGTCGCTGGCGCGATTGCCTTAATCGGCCTGGGGCCGATGGCCGCGGGGTACCGCGGCCCACGGGCTGGAAGCACCGTGGCACAAAATGCCCGGACGCGCCGTCGCTTAGCCTTTCACTCATCCGTAGTCCAATGGCGGGGTGTAACTGCTGTTTGCGATCCGTGTGGCATAGCCGCCCTCGGCTGTGATCTGCCATAGGCAGATGGCCATTTGCGGCAAAACTTCGACCTTCGGTCGAACACAGCCGAGGGCGGCTGTGCCACCAGATGAATCACCAGGCCCGTCACACTCCAGCGCTACACCCCAATGCGTTGGAATTGCGGCTGCACTGTCAATCTGAGGGCGAAGCCCTACAATTTGTTGTGATGGAGACCAATGGACCGAGCGGGTTTTTGGATGGGGAGCGGTTGCTGGAGAGCAGTCGGCCGGTGGTGCGCGCGAACGTGACATGGTGGACGGCGGGGGGGTTCCTGTTGGTCATGTTGTTGAGTGCGCTGGTTGGGAATCGGACGGGTGGCTCGCGCGAAGTGGTGAGCTTGGTTTGGGGGTTGGGGATTATGATCGTGATGGGGGCGATGTCGGCGGCATCGTTTTATACCGTCCGGCAGTTTCGGGCTGATCAACGGCGCGTCGAGCAAATCGGGGAACTTGCACAATTGCGGCGCTGGGCGGACGCGGCGGTGGCGGTGGATCAATATCTGTCGCAACCAGCGCGGACGCAGGCGTTTCGCGTGCAGGGGTTGGTTTATTTGTCATTTGTGCTGGCGCGATTGCATCGATTTGCGGACGCGATTGCGTTGCAAAATCGGATTCTGGAAGAGGGGATTTTGGACGAGGGTTCATCGGCGGCGCTGCGGATCAGCCGGGCGATGTCGATGCTGCATGAGGATCATTTGTTTGATGCCGACCGTGCCATCAGCGAGCTTCGGCGAAGCGTTGCGGGTGGGTCGGCGGGGGTGATCCTTGTGGAAATTTATCGAGATGTAAAGACGGGCCATCCCGAAGAAGCGATTGAAATGTTTGAAGGTAAGCTGGCCATCTTGCGCGATCAGCTCGGGCATCGGATGGCGGATGTGTACGCCCTGGCGGCGCGTGCCTATGACATGCTGGGGCGCGAGGATGCGGCCGCCGGCGCGTTTCGGAGTGCGACGCTTTTGGCGCCGGTTGCTGAGTTATTGCGTCGGTATCCGGAGGTGGAGAAGCTGACGGGACGGTATCAGGCGGCGCCGGCGCCGCCCGAGGCGGCTTGAAACACGGTTGGAGCGTCCAGGCGATCATCTGTCGGGCGTTAATGGAAGCCCCCCTCCCTACCCTCCCCCGGCGTACCGGTGGAGGGAATGTGGGGCGGCCGCCCTAAAATGTGACGCGTCCCGAAAAGATTGACGCAGCCTGAAAAGATTGAGGAACATGATTCCGGTTGACACGGCGATTTATCGAGTTCGACGCGACCTGACTTTAAGCATTCTGCTGAAGGCGGGGCTGAGCCTTACCGTTTTGGGTTGCATGCTGGTGGGCAATGACAACCTGCGGATCGTATCGTTGATGGGCGCGGGGGCGCTGTGGCTGTGGCTGAGCTTGACCAGTGCGCGCGGATCGCGTGCGGCCGCGGAATCGCCGCAGTTGATCGCATCGGGGGAGTTTGAAGCCGCCGAGCGCAATATTGAAAACACGGTGCGGACGTTCTCGCTGTTTCGCACGGTGAAACTTCAGTCGTTGCATCACCTGGCGATTCTGCGGCATGCACAGCGTCGTTGGCAGGAATCGGCGGCGCTGGCTAAGGCGCTGCTGGGGCAACGGCTTGGGCCTTTGCAGCCGCTTTCTAAATCGACTCGGCTACTGCTGGCGGACAGCCTGCTTGAGATGAACGATTTGCGGGGAACATACGATGCCATTGCCGGCTTGTATCGTGAGCCGCTCTCGCTGGCGGAATCGTTGAGTTTGATGGCGGTTCAGTTGGATTACTCTGCGCGGATCGGGGCGTGGGCGTCGATGATGGAAAATCTGATGTCCAAGGTTCAGCTGGCTGAATTGCTGCCGTCGGGATCGAGTGCAAGGGCTCAGGGGTTTTTGGCGCTGGCGGCTCGGCGGATTGGACGAGCAGATGTTGCGGACTGGTTGGCGGCCCGCGCCGCCTTGCTTGGGGATATTCCAAAACTGATAGCCGAGCGGCCGATGCTGAGAGAACTGTGGGGAACGGATCGACAGGAAGTGCCTTAACGTTTTTCGATGGCCGTGAATGGGAAGTGCGTAACGCGAAAGACACGGAGGTCTGCATGCGACAGGTGATCCTGGTATTGCCGGCGACGGTTATCGCCGCGGCATTGGTGTTTGCGGGCTTGTGGGCCTGGCAGGGGGCTGGGGACTGGGTATTGGATTGGGGGTTAAGCCGGCCGGATGTCGCGGTGTGGGCGGTGCGGAGCGCTGGGGTTGGCGCGATTGCCGCGGCACAGGTGATATTGCTGGCACTGGTTTGCGCAAGGCTTTACGGGCGGGGGCGGGTGGATTCGGCGCTGGCATTTACCGCGGGGGCAGTTTGTGCTTTGGCGTGTGTGAGCGCATTGGCGTGTGGACTGGCGGGGCGATAGTTTGCGATTTGCTCGTGCAAAGGCGAAATAGGGCAGCAAAGGAATTGACTCCATGGCATCACGCGTATTGCGCGGCGTATTGGTTGGGATTGCGGTGATCAGCGCGGTTGGCGCCCGGGCTCGATCGGCCGATGCGCCGGCGGCGGTTGATGCATCGCCCACGCTGGCATGGCGCTTGGATGCGATCTCGAGTTTGCAACTGGGGCCCAACCAACCATCTGGCGCGTGGCGGCGGAGTGCAGCGCTTCTGGAGGCGGCGGGGCGATTGAACCCAGCCGAGCCGCGGTTTCCGCGCCTGCGGGCGCTTGCGATGTTGCATCTTGAAGATACCGACGGGGCGATCGCGGCAGTGCGCGAGTACCGGAAGCTGGTTCCTGGCGATCGACAGGCGCAGTCTCAACTGATCGATTTGTACGCCGGAAAAATGGAGACGGTTGACGCGAAGCTTGGGTACCTTCGCGGTTTGATTGATAAGACAGATCTTGCTCCGGAGGTTCGTTCGCATATCGCATCGCAATGTGCGGCGCTGCTGCTCCAGAAGTCAAAGCCGGAAGCGGTAGAGATGGCTGCGCGGGCGGTGGAACTGTATCCACTGGCGGAGGCGTCGCGGCAATACTACGAGCTGGCTGGTCGAGAGCAGCCGGTGGAGAAGCGTGTTGCGGCGTTACTTAAGGTGGTGGAGGCGAGCCCGAATGATGTGAGTTATCTGAACGAAATGGGGAAGATGCTGGCGTCCAATGGGTTGGTGGAACAATCGATCGATTGGTATGGGGCGGCGCTGTCGGTGATTATCAAGAGTGGTCCGTCGCGGCCGGAGGGATTTCACAACCTGCTGATCGATCTGGCATCAGCTCAGATCATTGCGGGCAAATCCTCGGAGGCTGATAACTTCCTGGGGCAGATGCTGGGCGAGTTGCCGCTCGATCCGGATGCGTGGTTCTTGAAGCTCACACTGATGAAATCATCGTCGCAGGCTGCCGCAAGTGGGCAGATCCTGGAGATGGCGAAAAGCGCGTTGGCGCGGCGATGGAATGCGGTGCATGATGAGATATTGAATGGTCCCGCGGCATCGCAGCCGGCGGCGACACAGCCGGCCAGTGGCGGCGCGAGCCCGATCAATCCGGCGGCCAGCCAGCCGGCCACAACTGAGCCGGTGAAAGTTGAACCGTTGGATGCCGCCGCGGTCATTGCGAAGCTTAAGACCGCGGATAACGCGGACAGCAAGAATGCCGCGATCGGGGCGCTGAGTGATTTGGCGTGGTTCGAAGTGTATTACGACAATCAACCCGCGGCAGCCAAGCCGTGGATTGACGCGATGGCGGCACTGGGGGCCGATGAGGCGCTGATGTCGCGTTTCAACGGGTGGACGGCGCTGCAATCCGGACAGGTTCCGCAGGCGCGGGAGATTCTGGCCAAAGTTTCTGACAAGGATGCGCTGGCGGCGCTGGGGCTGATTCGCGCTGATGAGGCGGAGAAGAAGCCGGTTGACCAGGAGGCGGTTCGGAAGCTGCTGGCCGATCATCAGAGCGGTCTTCTGGGCGCGGTTCTATGGGACGGGCTACGTAGCCAGAAGGTGACGCCGGCCACACAACCCAGCGCGACTGCAATTACCGCGGCGCTGGCCAAGTTTCCCAAGGCCTGGCTGACCTTGTGGGACCCTCGAACCGTGCGGCACGTTTATGAGGTGCAAGCTGAGCCGGTGACGACGAGTGTGGCGATTGGGGATCCGTTGCTGTTCAAGGTCACGGTAAAGAACACGAGCGATCATGACATTACGATCGGCGCCGACTCGATGCTTCACGGCGATCTGTGGCTGGATGCGCAGATCCTTGGCATGGATCGCCGTCAGTTTAGAGGTGTGGCGTTTGATCGGCTCGGCGGGGAACTGGTGCTGCGGCCCCGTGGCACAACCAGCCAGGTGGTACGGATTGATGTGGGGGAACTGCGGACGGCGCTCGGGACTTATCTGGGGTTGCCGACGCGCGTGGGCGGGGATGTGATCACTAATCCAGTCGTAATCGCGGGCGGCGCGGCACCCGGTTCCGGGGGGATGTTTGCTGGATTTGACCGGACGGGTGTGCAGGTGGGTGTGCAGATTGGGACGCCCGCCGGGCGCAAGATTTTGGATGTCGAGCTTGGATCGGCATCGGCGGTGGATCGGATGCATGCTGCCGACCTGATCGCGGGATGCAATCGGCTGGCGTTGCGAGAGGCCGCGGCCCCGGAGCTGAAGAAACTGGCGGCGGAGTTGTCGGGCAATCTGGTGAAGTTGCAATCGGATTCGTCGCCGGTGGTGGCGGCTTGGGCCAGCTATTGCCTGGCAACCACCGGGCCGGCAGCGCAGAGCGGGGCAATTGCTCAGGAGATGTCTAAATCGGGAGAGTGGACAGCGCGATTACTCAGCCTGGTCGTGGGATCATCCAATCAGAAGGAACTGGCCGCGGCGCTTACCAATGATCCGGATGCGACGGTGAAATCTGTTGCCGGGGCGACGCTGGAGATGCTTGGGATGGCGACGAGCCAACCGGCTTCGCAGCCGGTTACTCAACCGAGTGGGGCTGCCTCGGGTCAGTAGCGCGAACTTTCCATGCTAGTCAATGTGCAGACAGTGAATCGTTGATGCGCTCGAAGCTTTGAATGCGCCAAGGTGGGGCGGTGTGGGCGGCGATGTCGGGGAAGAAGTCTGGGAGGTTTTCGCGGGTTACGTGCCAGAGGCCGAACATTTTCACGCCGGGCGTGTCGACTACCGCGCCGCCGGACGAAAGCGGATATCGGCGGGCGGAGGTGGTGGTGTGGCGGCCCTTGCCGGTGTAGTTGCTGATGGCGCCGGTGCGCAGGTCGAGGGAGGGTTCGATGGCGTTGATGAGGGTGGATTTGCCGACGCCGCTATGGCCGGCCAGAACCGTATCCTTATTGATCAGCAGTTCCCGCAGTTCGTTCAGCCCAATCGCGGCGTTGACGCTGGTGATCAATGTTTTGACTCCCATTGATTCATAATGCGCCAAAGCGGCTCGGGATTCGTCATCCAGACCGAGATCGGCTTTGTTGAGGCAGACGATGGGTTTGAGGTTGCCGCCCTGGGCGGCGATGAGCATGCGGTCGACCAGGCCCCAGCGGACATCGGGTTCGCGCAGGCTTGCAACGATCAGCATCTGTTGCGCGTTGGCGACGATGGGGTGCTGATCGATTCCCTTGAAGCTGTCGGTACGGGTGAGGATCGAATCGCGCGGGAGAAGCTGTTCGATGACCGCCTGCGGCTTGTTCTGCTCGTCGAGAACCCCTAAATCACGGAAGCGGACGTTGTCGCCCACTACAATCGCGGAATCGGCCAGCTTCGACAGGGTCTTGCGAACAACACATTGAAAGAGTTTGCCATCGCTGACCACTTCGCTGAAGAGGCTGTAAACCTGTACGACCTGGCCGGATGGTAGTGATTGGATATCGATGTCGGATTGCTCGCTGGCTCGGAGCAGGGCGGTGCGGGCCATCTTGCCGGCCTCAGCGTCACGGGAACGCGAGCCGAAGCGTTCCTGGGCTTCATCGGCGTCGGAAATCTCCATCGCGCCTGAAAGGTATTGTTCGGTCAGATTATTTTCGCGAGCTTTACGGCGTCTTTTCATGGGGCGGCTGTCTTGTTGGGCGATCGGGAATTGACCCGGTGACGCCAGAGAACTAAGCTTCTGCTTGATGCGGTGCATTGGGCGGCCGCAGCAATTCCGCCCGTTTCAGCGTCACGACGTCATCGTACCTTCTTTCAGGCTCACGGAG
This sequence comes from Tepidisphaeraceae bacterium, assembly GCA_036794395.1. GTDB lineage: Bacteria > Planctomycetota > Phycisphaerae > Tepidisphaerales > Tepidisphaeraceae > DASXMX01. Next base: position 8,306 of record DAIRGS010000004.1, read on the forward strand.
AACGCGAGTGGCTGTTTCGCTTCCGCTCTTTCCCCAACCGTCCAACGGTTCGGCACGCGCAACTTCCCCACCCGCGCCCGAGGCGCTTGCCCTTTTTGAAGAATACGAAAAGAAAGAGAAGTGCGGGCTCTTCGGCATCTGGGGTCCGCGAGAGAGCTCACAGATCTGTTATCAGGGGCTATTTGCCCAGCAGCACCGCGGCCAGGAGTCCGCCGGCATGGTCGTCAGCGACGGTGTGCAGCTCAATGGCCACACAGCGATGGGCCTGGTGAGCCAGGTATTCAATCCCCGGCTGTTGCGGGAAGAGCTCGCCGGGCACGCGGCGATTGGCCATGTTCGATATTCGACGACCGGATCGAGCAAGCTTTGTAATGCCCAGCCGTTACTTCGACAGTATCTGATGGGCCCCGTGGCTGTGGCTCACAATGGTAATCTGGTTAACGCCCAGCTCCTCAGGCGGCAGTACGAAGAGCACGGGCATATTTTTCAAAGCACGACTGACACCGAAATTATCGTTCACCTGCTGGCCAAGCCCACCCACGTTGATAAGCACGACCCCCTTCCTCACGTTTTGCGACATTTGCAGGGGGCGTTCAGCCTTTTGTTCTTGTTTCCGAATCGGATGGAGGCGGCGCGCGATCCCTGGGGAATTCGGCCGCTCGTGCTTGGAAAGACATGTGACGGGCACTGGTGCGTCGCCAGTGAGACGTGCGCGTTTGACGCGATCGGCGGAGAATTCGTACGCGAAGTTGAGCCGGGCGAAATCGTGCGGATCGATGAACATGGGATGACGAGCCGGCGGTTTGATCATCCCTCCCCGGACTTGGCGCATTGCGTGTTCGAGCACGTCTACTTTGCCAACCCCGCCAGTCGGATTTTTGGCCAAAATGTACACCTGGTTCGCGAAGCGCTCGGCCGGCAACTGGCGCGAGAAGCGCCGGTAGATGCCGATTACATCATGCCGATGCCGGACTCGGGGCGGAGCGCCGCGCTGGGATTCGCGAAGGAATCGGGAATTCAGTTTGAGGAGGGGATTGTTCCGAACCGATTCGTCGGGCGGACGTTTATCCTTCCCGGGCAGGCTGAGCGCGATCGAGCGGTTGCGGTGAAACTGAACATTATCCCCGATGTGATCCGCGGCAAGCGGATTGTGATCGTTGAAGATTCAGTCGTTCGGGGGACCACGACGCGCTCGAAAATGCGCGCGATTCGTCGCGCGGGCGCCAAGGAAATCCACCTGCGGGTTTCCTGCCCACCCATCCGCCACCCATGTTTTTATGGGATCGATTTTCCGACCAGCGAAGAGCTGATCGCCCACAACCGCACGGTCGAAGAGATCGGCGCGTTTCTGGAAGTGGATAGCCTGGCCTATCTGTCGCTCGATGGCATGGTCGCGTGTATGAATCGGGATAAGTCCAACTACTGCACGGCATGCTGGAGCGGGATCTACAAAATCCCCATCGATCAACCGCAAAGCAAATTCAGCTTCGAGCGCGACCAGCTCAAGATGTTCTAAATCACCCGTGCGTTTATTGAGGTGCGGGGTCTCCATGCCTGCACGCGCGGCCCACGGGGCTGCACACATCGCGCGGAATCGCTTACGCCCGTTTAATTGATGGTCTTACTCGGGAATCACCGCGTCGGCTTCTATTTCGATCAGCGCGTCATCGTCAATCAGCTTTGATACTTCCAATAATGAAGTTGCCGGGCGGATTTCTTTGAATACTTCGCCGTGGACCTTGGCGACTTCTTCCCACTTGGAGATATCCGTCACGAACATGCGCGTGCGAATGACGTGCTCGGGCTTTGCTCCAAGCGCCTCGAGAGCAGCACAGATAATTTGAAGCGAGCGCCGCGTCTGGGCTTCGAGGGAATCGGGATATTTGCCATCAGCATTGATCCCGACCGTGCCCGTTACCACGATCACGTTGCCGGATTTGACGGCTCGGGAGTAACCCATGATGGGCTCCCATTTGGAGCCGGAGCTGGCACAAACCCGTCCATGGCGGTTCGTCACGGTGATGTTGATGTCGGTTGGCATTCGTGGGGTGAGTATAACATTCCCATGCGGGCAGGCCATATGCGAGACGCCACGCACTTCGCGCCCGCACTACGCGATCATCTGCTCGACCTCAACCCGTTTTCGTTGCGGCAGGAGTTTTGGCCGCAGGTATTCGCCCGTGTAGCTGTCGGGCAGCTCGGTGATCTGTTCTGGCGTGCCTTCGCCGATGACCCGGCCGCCACCTTCTCCGCCTTCCGGGCCCATATCGATAAGCCAATCGGCGCATTTGATCACATCAAGATTATGTTCGATGACCAGCACCGTGTTGCCCATGTCGGCCAGGCGGTTGAGCACATTAAGCAGGTTGTGAATGTCGGCAAAGTGCAGCCCAGTTGTCGGCTCATCGAGGACGTAAAGCGTGTGGTTGGTCACAGTTTTCCCCAACTCGGTGGCGAGCTTGACGCGCTGGGCTTCGCCGCCGGAGAGTTGGGTGCTGGGCTGGCCGACCTGGACGTAGGACAGGCCGACATCGTTCAACGCCTTGAGCATCTGGTGAATGCGGGGGAAGTTTTCGAAGAAGTTCATCGCTTCTTCAACGTTCATCGCCAGTACATCGGCGATGGTTTTGCCGCGATAGTGAATCTCCAGCGTCTCGGCGTTGTATCGCGTGCCGTGGCAGACTTCACACTTCACGTAGACATCAGGGAGGAAGTGCATTTCGATGCATTTGGTGCCCTGGCCCTGGCAGGCTTCGCAGCGGCCGCCCTTGACGTTAAAGCTGAATCGCCCGGCTTCGTAGCCGCGAATCTTGGCTTCGCGTGTCTTGGCAAATACCCGCCGGATCTCGTCGAATACCCCAGTGTAAGTAGCGGGGTTGCTACGCGGGGTTCGACCAATGGGGCTCTGATCGATCTCGATCACCTTATCGATCCGCGAAATACCGTTAAGCGATTTGTGAATGCCCGCCTTCACCTTCGAACCGTAGAGCTTCCGCTTCAACGCAGGTAACAGCGTCTGGTTGATGAGCGTGGATTTGCCTGAGCCACTGACGCCCGTCACGCAGATGAAGCCTCCGAGTGGAATTCGCACATCGACGTTCTTGAGGTTGTTCTCGCGGCAGCCTTTGATCTCGATCGCGTTCTTATCAAGATCAATTGCGCGGCGCTGGGCCGGCACAGCAATGGCATATTCACCGGTCAGATACTTGATGGTGATGCTTTGCGTATTGCTGAAGACATCGGGAACAGGGCCGGCACAGACCACATGCCCGCCGTGAGCGCCTGCGCCGGGGCCGATGTCGATCAGATAATCGGCCGCTCGAATGCAGTCTTCATCATGCTCGACCATCAGCACGGTATTGCCGATGGATTGGAGCCGCTTGAGCGTGCGAATCAGCCGGGTGTTATCGCGCTGGTGCAGGCCGATGGTCGGCTCATCAAGGACGTAGAGCACGCCGACCAGTCCGCTGCCGACTTGCGTGGCCAGGCGAATACGCTGTGCTTCGCCACCGCTGAGGCTGCCGGTTTTCCGATCGAGCGTCAGGTAACCCAGGCCTACGTCATTCATGAAGCCCAATCGCGAGATGACTTCACGGACCAACGGCTCGGCGATTTTCCCACCCTCTTCCCCGAGGCGGAGAAGATCGAAGAAGCGCTTGGCCCGCTCGACGGTCATCATGCTGACATCGTGGATGCTGTAGCCCGGCAGCTTGACCGCCGGTACATCGGGGGCGAGTGCGACAGCTTCCTTGACCGGTCGGGATTTGGCGGCGGATTTTTTGCGACCCTTGGTAGGTTCGACATCCGCAGCAGACTCCTCCGATTCAATGCGCACTGCGCAACTTGGCCCGGCGGTGTGATGTTCGTCGGGCGGTTGTGGAACGATTGGATCGTCTTCGGCGTGAAGCCTTACGCAGAGGGCTTCCTTTCGCAACCGAGTTCCAAGGCACGTGGGGCACGGTTGCTCAGACATGTATTGATGCAGCCGGGCTTTGACGAACTCGCTCTCGGTGTTCTCGAACCGTCGCTGCAAATTTGGGATGACGCCCTCGAACCAGGTGCCTGTCCCCTGATCGCCCTTGGCATCGGTACCAAAAATGAGGACCTGCTGAATCTTCTTTGGAATATCCTTGAACGGCGCGGAATAGCTGATGCCGAAGTCCCGGCAGAACAGCCGGAGAACCCGGCTGTAGTAAATGTTCATCCGCTTGCCGTTTTTGCGCCAGGCTTCGACCGCGCCGTTCTCCAGAGATGCGCTCTCATCGGGGACGACCATCTCGGCGTCCAGCTCGCAGGTCGTGCCCAACCCGTGGCACGATTGGCACGCGCCATGGGGGGAGTTGAAGCTGAACAGCCGCGGTTCCAGTTCCGGCAGCGAAACTTCGGGATGCAGGGGACAGGCAAATTTCTCACTGAAGACCTGATCTGCCCAGCCGCCTTTGGCTTCGGATGAAGCCACGGAAATAATGACCAATCCCTGGGAAAGCTTCAGCGCGGTTTCGATGGAGTCGGCGAGTCGTGATCGAATCTCGGGCTTGAGCACAATCCGGTCGACGATTGCTTCAATGTTGTGAGCAAAGGTTTTCTTAAGCTGCGGCGCCGCTTTGGGCGTTGGCAGTTCATGGATCTCGCCATCAATGCGGGCACGGACGAAACCTTGCTTATGAATCGCGCCGAAGGTGTCTTTGTGCTCGCCCTTTTGGCCGCGGATGAGCGGCGAGAGAACCATCACCTTGGTCCCAGCCGGGTATTTCATGACCGCGTCAACAATCTGGCTGGGTGTCTGGCTGCTGATCACACGGCCGCAGACCCAGCAGTGGGGCGTGCCGGCTCGGGCAAATAGCACGCGCAGGTAGTCGTAGATTTCGGTGGTCGTCGCCACGATTGAGCGCGGATTGCTGCTTGCCGAGCGTTGCTCGATGGCGATCGTGGGCGGCAGGCCCTCGATCTCCTCGATATCGGGCTTCTGAAGCTGATCGAGAAATTGCCGGGCATAGGCCGAGAGGGATTCGATGTACTTGCGCTGTCCCTCGGCGTAGACGGTATCAAATGCGAGCGTGGATTTGCCCGACCCCGAAAGCCCGGTCACAACGACAAGCTGGTCACGCGGAATCTCGACGTTGATGTTCTTAAGATTGTGCTCTTTGGCTCCGCGGATGCGGATTTGTTTCAAACTCATGGTCCGTCCGATCCCTGACACGCCCCGGGGTCGCAAAAATTAGAATCGCCGATTGTACGGACGATGTATGGGTAAGGAAACCCCCAACTCTCAAGCATGAGATAGACGTTTCCCGGCTTGGAATTGTTCTGCTTGTGAGCGCTGGATTCAGGCTTTGGTAGCCGTCGCCAGGGGAACCTGAGAATGGGGGGCGGGGATGATGGGAAAGCCGCTTGGGACTGGACGGGCTTTAACCATTGCGGCGATTCCTCCCGCCGCGGCCATGGAGGCCGCGAGGAACAAAAACCCGGCGCCGTCGCTGTGGAAATAGCCGTTAAGGAATCCAACCGCGTACGAGCCCACGAAGCCACCGACCGCCCCGGCGCTATTTACAAGCGCCATCGATTCCCCGACGACGTTTCTCGGCACCAGATCGGCAATCAATGCCCACAGTGGCCCACACGGCGTATAGACCGAAGCGCCCGCAAAGGCCAGTGCAATAAACGCCATCCAGATGTGGCCCCCGACCGTTGCCGCCGCAATCAGAAACGCCACGCCTCCGATCAACATCGCCGGCCAGATGAAAATTTTGCGAGTCAGCAATCGGTCTGACCAATAAGACACGATCAGCATCGTGATGACCGCAAGCAGGTACGGGATTGCGGCAAGAACGCCCGTTTCGGAATTGCTGAGCCTCGCACCATCTTTCAAAATCTTGGGCAGCCAGAACACAAACCCGTAAGTTCCGATGCTCCAGCCGAAATACATGATCGACAGCAGAATGACTCGCGTATCTTGAAACGCGGCCCAGTAATTTCTCACCGCCGGAAGACTGCGCTGCTCATCATCGAGTGATTCCTGTATTGCCTGGGCATCGGCGGCACTGAGCCATTTTGCCTCGGTGGGAAAGTCGTCGGCCATGAACCACCAGACCGCCGCCCATAGAATCGATGGCAACCCTTCCAATACGAACATCATCTGCCAGCCGCGAAGGCCCATGACCGTGTGATTGTCGAAGAAGTCGACCAGAAACCCTGAGATCACCGACACGGTCATCATGGTGAGTGGATTGCCAAGGATCAGCAGCGTGTTGGCTCGCGATCGCTCGCGCTTGGTGAACCAGTGCGTGAGGAAAACGAGCATCGCCGGAAATACGACGCTTTCGACCGCGCCCAGAAGCGTGCGGGCGATCGCCAGCATCCAGACGTTTTTAACCAGCCCTTGAGCCGCGCAAAGCACGCCCCACAGAATCAGTGCCCAGAACACCAGCTTCTTGGCGCTGTGCTTGGAAGCGTAGCTGGCGCCCGGGATTTGAAACGCGGTGTAGCCGACAAAGAACAGCGCCAGGACGAGCGATGACATGGTGGCGGTCATGCCGATGGTCTTGTCGAGGCCGCCGGCCAGAGCGGAGCCATAATTCACGCGATCAAAATATGCGAGGCCATACGTTACGAATGCCAACGGGATGACCCGCGCGAATCGTGCCGCGCTGCGAGTTGGATCGGCGGCGGGGGCCTGGGCGGCCGGCTGGGTGATGCTCAAGTTGTCCTCCGGGTGGAAATCCGCGTCGATACCGTACAGGGAGTCCGTCAGGAAATGCAACCGCCATGTTACCCCCTCTACGCGAAACGCGAAAAACGTTTGTGATAATTTCGGTCGACCGATTTCGTGACATGGGCATCTTTGCCCATGGTGCGTGTATGCACGCACGTCGGCGGCATTCCACCGACCGGGCGATCCTTTATTCCTGCAAAGATATTCTCATCCCCTTTGCTGGCTTGATTGCCTTATCGGCACAAGGCCGATGGCTGCGGCGTATCGCAGCCCACGGGCTGGAAGCACCGTGCCACGTTCCTCGGAATTCTCGTCGACTGATTTGCCGCGCACCCAAGCGAACCTGGGAGATCATGCCAGGAGCATGCGGGCTTCCTCCTCGCGAACTAGATTGAACAAAAGATCCGCCCAGAAGGACCGTCGCGTTCCGTTTTAATGCCTGAAACTTCAGCCAATTCCCAGACTCGGATGGCCCGGCGGTTCTGCTTCGGGCGCGGTAAAGCCCAGCGCGGTTGCGTACATGATTTCCCAGCCGGTGTGTTCCAAGCCCAGGAATTTGCGGATTTCGTCGTCGTAGAACGATCCGATGCCGCACGTGCCGATGCCTCCGCCCCCGGCGGCGAGCGTGAGGCGCTGGCCGATGATGCCGGCTTCAAGATGGGCCAGGCGATACAGATCGGGCCCGGCGCCGTGCATTAACGTGTGCAGATTGGCGGCCATCAGGCAAACCGCGGCCGCGTTGCCGCAGCGAGCCTGCTCAAGGCAAATGAAGGCACTTTGCTTGCGGAAATCGCCGCCGATCAGCATTGTCCATTGGTCGGCAGGGGGGTGGTAGTACCACACGCCGGGCGTCAGGCCACTGATGTCATGCACTAGCCAGATTGGGCGGATCAGCGCGACGTGAGGCCCATCGGGATAGAGCGGGACAAACGTGCCCGTTCTGAAGGCCGCTTGGTTGATTGCCAGGAACTTGTTGCGCGGGATATTCTGTGAAGTAAAATCGCGGCTGCTGCGGCGCTTGAGCAGCACTTCGCGCATGGAAGGGCCGCGCGGCGGCTCTTCGGTAATCACCATCTCGTGCATGCGATGGTCTGGCGGCAGGGGGGACAATTCCGTGAGAGGCGGTCGAATCTCGCGAATCGGGATCCCTGGCTTCATGCAGTCAAAGTGAGCCGCGAGAATCGAATCCTGAGGGCCCACTCGCGGAGCGAGCGGCGGGCGTTCCAGTGGAGGGAGCCGGCGCGGCGGGGGTGGCTGCGTTGGAGACGCCCCTTCACCCTCCTTATGCGCATCAGAATCATCAGCCCATACCACCATCGCCTGAATCGCCTCGAACGAACCGAAATCCGCGTCGAGGGGGATTCCGATGAGTTCGCGCATGGTGCTGTCGTTCATCTGAAGCCGCGCCATTGTGGAGATGCCCAGACCGTTGGCGGTGGCGACGATGTTGGTAATGAGATGGCCGGCATCGGCAAGGGCGATGCGATAACCGCGGGCGCGATATTTATAGGCGGATCGCGCGAAATTGGTGGATACCAGCAACGCAGCCGGAACCGATTTGAGAAATGCCAGATCGGGACGGCCGCGTTTGATGTGCGCCAGCGTATCCGCGCCCTCCCGCAACTTGGTCAGCGAAAACTCGTGTGGATTGAAACTGTATAACCCAGGTCCTATTCCCGCGATCGACAAGGCTGCGACGTAGATTTCACAAGGGAAAAGGGCGCTGGCGCTGGGGCAGGTCCGCAGGCGGTACTTGTAGATACCGAATTTTTTCTCCGCGCTCACCCCGTACGCCATGTACAGCCACGTCGCCAAGGTCTTGAGGTCTTGCGGCGGCTGAACGTGGCTGTCGGGCAGCGCGGTAACACCTTCGCGCATTAAAGCAAGCGACGCCACCGACAGGTCGAGCAACCCTGTCGGTAATGCAACCTTGGGCAGTCCGGGAAACGTCCGGACGACTGCGAGCTGGTCCGCCAGATGGGATCTGGGCGTGAGAGCACGAACCGATTCGTAGGTATGTTTGGTGGATTGATGAAATTCAAGAACCCGCTCGACCCGGTCGAGAATATCGCGCGGGAGCGTGACCACGTGATTTTCGTTGCTCATCGAGTTCATGTCTTTCCGAGGCGCGGCAGCGTTGAGCGATGGCGGAAATTCAATCGGTTCCAAAGGCTCAGCGGGCTCGAAGATAGCCGTTGGCTCAACGGAGTGTGATGATGTCAATATCGTTTGCAGATTTGACACATCGTCGGGATTGTAGGCTGGCTGCGCGCGTGGTTCAGACGCTGTCGTCACTATCGGTTGCGGATGGGACGTACTTTGCTTTTCGCGATCCGTTGTCTGCGTGCGCCTCCGGTTGGTTTCAAACATCTGGCTGATGAATTGTTGAGCGTCGAAAGGGAGTTCCATCAGCGATGCGATTCCAAGCTGACTGCTTTTGAACGATCTGATCGCGGCCCGAACTTCATACAGGTTGGGTCTGGACGAGGAATCAGGGTTGAGCAGGTCTGTGCAGAGCGACCGCCAGCGATCCGCATTCCCACCGAGGCGCGACCACTCTTCGGATTCATCCACCGGCCAGGACAATGGATGAAATTGACGACGGGTCACGAGTTGGAAAAGCATTTCCCCCAGTGCATTAAGATCTCCGGCTGTGGTAACAGGGCCGGCAGGGGAGGATTCGAGGGGGTCCGTGAGCACAACGCGTAGTCGCCCACGATTGACTTCGCCACTCACCAAGACGTTAGACGGTTTGAGATTGCCGTGACCTCGGTCGCAAGCCTGCTTCAATTCAACGAGACCTTCCACGGTCCCGAACATAATCCGGTGGAGGGCGCGCGCATTGAGTGGCGCCGGACCCGATATCAGTTTTTTTACCGTTCGGGGAAAATGATCGGTGACGTAGAAAGCTCCCCCATCGGAACTGCCGACCTCATGCAGCAAGGCCCAATGCTTGCCCACTTTGGCGACTGATTGTTGAATCGCGGCACGATCTAGAAATCGCTTAAGCAAATCGCGCCCGCCGCGGGCCGCCGCAAACGTTTCGAGCGTGATATGCGCTGTCGGCTGCACGTATTTCGCGGCAAACCGTCGGCTGTCATCCCCCGCGCGTCGCACTTCGCACACACTACCGAAAGGCGTGCGAAATATTTCTGCGAGGAGCTCGAAAGATCCAAAGCGGATCATGAGGTTAAATCACAATGAGCAAATCGGTTGCAGGCCGCGTGAAACATAGGACATGAATGGCACACAAATTCTAGAACAGTTGATCGAGTACGTTTTCCATGGGCATCTGGATACAGGTAAATATCGGCGTATCGCGAAGGGTGTATTTGCTGCTCTGGGTTTCGCGAAGCTCCATCACCAGGTCCAGAAAATCCTTGGGTTCGTCGGTTTCGAACGCGACCACGAACTCCTGATCATCCAGGCCGAAACTATAGGTCGTGTTGAGCTTGACGCTGGGGAACTTGTTGCCGACGCGGATATGCCCGTCCATGATTTTTTGCCGATCTTCCAGCGGCATAAGGTACCAGTCGCGGGTCTTCACGAAGGGGTAGATGAACAGGTATTTTCGTTTGCCGGGGATGATGTTGGTCCGGCTCTCGGGGCTGTGAAATGGGTCCAACCTATCGATGTAGGTGCTGCGTTTGGTCATCGCCACGAACGAGTGCGGCGTTTGAAGATATGCCCCAAGCGTCGATTTATTAATCACCTGTGTCTGGGTCTGAAAAGTGTCGGGTGAATAGGCGATCCGCCACAACAGGAAATCGGTATCGGCACGAAGGCCCGCGGTGCTGTAGGTGAGGCAAATCAGGCCTTCCCGCGGCGTCTGAAAGAGCTTGGCGAACTCGCTGCGCGCCTGGATCTTGTCGTGATCGCTGAGCCGGCGGAAAGCCGGGTCGAGCTTGTAGAACGAAAAGTTGACGAATTGCCGCTGCATGGGTGGCGTTGACGCGGCTTCGGGCTTGGCGGCGGGGGATGTGGCTGATTGCTCGCTCATGTGTGAAATCCTTCCCCTAACAGTACGGCATCTGTTCACACCCGGCAACACCGGGCAATCAGCCGGGGAGATTGGATCGTCACTTCACTGCCGTCGTAATTGCCCCAGAGCCGTTCGATTTTCAGCCCGTTTCGCTCCAGCAGCAGTTGAAGCTCGCGGGCGAACATAAACGTGATGTCGATATCCATCGTCTCCCGCTTGGCCCGCCCCATCTCATCAAACCACGCATAATGAAAACTCACCCGCTCTGTCTGTGGCCCCGTGCGAACCACCGTATGCGTTTTCATCACTGTCCGGCCCAGCTCCGGCACAAAAAAGCTCGATGGATCGAGATTCTCCATTTTCGGATCCGCAATCAACGCAATGTCCGGCTGAAAAATATCCACCCAGAACCGCCCCCGCGGCGCCATGTGCCTGAGCGCCGCCTGAAGAACCCGATCCTGGTCATCGAGCGTTGTGAATCCCAGAAACGTGTTAAAGAAAATGCACACCCAATCGAACCGCCGCTTCAGATTCAGTTTCAGAACATCGCCGTGGACGAGCTTCAACTCTCGCTCACCAAGCCCCACCGAATCCCGCTTCTGCCGGGCGATATCCAGCATGTCCTGGGCATAATCCACCCCCACAACCTCATGCCCGGCCTGCGCCAATGGAATTGCAGCGCGACCCGTCCCGGCACACAACTCCAGAATGCTCTGCTTTCGCTTCGGCAACTGCCCCAGAAAAAACGGCACGTCTTCCTCCAGCATCCGCATGCCGGAGTATTCAGCGTCGTAGTAGTGGGCAATGTGGCGGTAACGCTTGGACATTTTCCGAATTCATCCTGTATGAATGCACTTTAAGTGCTTTGCAAGCCGTGGTCGGGAGCGTCGTTCAGGAGGAGCCGGGTCAGATGTGGGAAAACCAACTTTCCATGGCGAGGCATTTTCTTCGCGTAATCAGAGAGGCGGCCGGCATGGTGACCGCATACGGTTGACCCGGTGGTTCTACTCCACTGCCACACGTGGTTATGAAATGGGCAATTCGCTGCAAGCCATTCGCAGTTCCTCCATTGCGGCCGCTGCCTTAGTTTTCGTGCAAGGTGTGCCCGGTAGAGGAAATGCAAAAACGCGGGCACCGAATTGGTGTTCCAACGCAGGATTAAAACCATAGTTTGTCTTGGCCGATAATCCGAACCCGAAGCGAAGGATCTGATCAAGCACGCGTTTATAGACGAATACGACAACTTTCGGGCGGTGCATCCGAATCAGATCGAGAATCCGACCGAGACCTGCTTGGTATTCCGCATCAGACGGCTCGTCACCATAGCCCCGTGGAACCTTGACGATGTCGGTCAAGCCAAATCCATGTTTTAAAAGTGAATCGTCCTCGAACTTGGTCGTCGGCGTTAAAAGGCCGTACGTTTTCAGCCGATTCCAAAACATCCGTCCTTGCGTGCCTTGGAAGTAGTGGCCGGCTTCGACACTTACGGGCGCCGGCGTCTTCGCTATGAAAAGGATGCGGAGACCGGGCACGTCCGGAAGGATGTCTCGGAGCGTTCGTACCTGCCGCCCGTCTACCGTGATCAAGATGGAATTATCTGCCGCCGACTGCATAACGGAAGACCTGTTAGAACTGTTCCCGCAATACCCCAACAATCCCGCTCGTGAATTGCGAATACAACGTAGGACAAGTATCGCTTCTGCAACGTGCGATGCAAACCGCTTTGGCGTTTCGCCGACCAGTCAATGCGAATGAGCCCGAACAGCACATGGCTGGCTCGCTTGGAAGGCCATTGCCCCATGACTATCCCACGATCCAAAAGACGTTTTTCACTTGAGGCAACGCCTCACCGTGCTCAAGCCGCTCGGCCAACACGTGTAACGAAAGCACCTGCGCTTTCCGAACCGCCTCATCCCGCGACTGTCCATAGACCAGCACGCCGGGCAGTTCCGGCACCTCGGCAATCCAGCGGCCGTCGGCTTCCTGTTCGGTTTCCACTCGGTATCTGTCCCCATTCTATCGCGCAGCCGCAGCCCGTTCTGTAAATCGCTTTTTCTGGCCGCTCGGCCGCGCTACCATTTTCCGTCCATCGAAATCAAGACCTCAACATCACCTTCCATCGTGAGCCAGTTGAAGGTGCTGGGACGAAACTCTACAAACTGAGAAAGCTTTCCTTCAACTTCGCGCCAGGCGTCGTGCGAATAGTCAAGGACGAGCGGTTCCTCGTGCTTTGGCAACAGTACACCGGTGTCTTTCGAGGCGGCACGCCAATAGAACCGACATCCGGCAATCGGCTTCACCCAGGATTGGTCGTGAACCGCGAACTCTTGCAGACGACCATCCGCGAGATCATTGCATACTCGCCGGAGCAGGTGTACCTCTTCCTCCCGGTAGTCGAACAACCGCACGAGGGGAAGAGGCCATTGGCTGCCCGCAAGGTACTCGATCTTCATGCCGATTCCACCGAGCGGAAGTAGGTGAGAGCGTTCAGCCCGATGGGCCGCGCCCCCGGGGGCTCATGAGCTAAAGTAGCCACTGGGCGGGTCGTGGCCCAGCGCTGCGACTGATTACGCAGCAGCCGTGCCTGCCGAGGGGGTGGCGATGACCTGGCTGACGCCCTCGTGGTCGAAGATAACCGGTGCCCCATCCGCGCTGACGAAGACCGCGACGCCGCCGCGGACCACAAGCGCTTCGGGGTGATCCACTCTCACGCGATCCCCGCTGACAAGCTCAACCAAATAGGCTTGAAAAGGCGTGCGCCTTTGAAATGCGCGAATGGTCGTTTGGAAGTGCTCCGCTGTCATGACTTCAAGTATACCCGACTTGTGGCCGCGTCGTCTTACTGACGAGCAACATCCAACGGCCGAAATGGCCGGTCACCGTGAACGTTTTCCAATTGCTCGACCGTCATGAGCGCATTGTATCGGGGATGGCGTGCAACAGTATATCGAAAGATGTTCATTGCCCGAGGGTCGGAATGCGATGACAAACCTGATTCCGCTACACCCCACTGCTGCCCAGAACAATCGTTAATAGATTACGCCAAACGACACACGCGGCGCGCACTCAATCTGAATCAATGCGCTGAGAAGTCGTTGTTGCCGAATCGCCAAAAATTCCATTCGGCGCTGGCGGCGTTCAACGTTCGCCTCATTCGATGCGACTATTTCCTCGGCTTGACGTTGCTCACGAAGGTTTTCCTCGACCGTCGGCACGATCTTGAACGCCAAAAATTGCGAAAGGACGACAAGAAAATTGTCGGCTTCGAGAATTGTTGGCACCCCGATGCGATATGAGCGGTGCGCCGTGCAGTTGATATCGACCCAGTATTTGAAGCGGTCGCCCTCGTGCTGTTCTCCAACCGCAATGTTGACGATGGTGGCAAAATGAATTCGCCTGAATTCGAACCATACCGATTTCGGAGTGACGCCGACACTGCCGTCCCCTAACGCAAATCCCTCACCATTGCTCGGTTGGCTCTTCGGGCCGAGTGTTTCGGTCAACATCTGTTCACGCTCGGCGGCGGAAAGTTTGCGGCGTCGCAGTTCACCAAGCTCAAAATCGCGAACGTTGTCAGCGATCAGGTTGTCGAGATCATCGACGTTGCTCATGAAACGGCCCGCCTTATTCTTGGAATGTAGTCTCGGCAAATCACCAATCCTATTGTAATCGCTCGCGTACTTGTAGGGGCGAACCCCGTGTCCGCCCTCTATTTTGGTGGGCGTCAACCGAAACGCCGGGCGGACACGGGGGTCCGCCCCTACAGGGTCGTATTCAGATTCCGCCAATGATCAGAACAATGGACGTTTTCAGAGACTAAAAACCCGCCCGAATCACTTCCCCATCATACCCCAACCTAATCCCCTCCGGCAGCTCCCGATTCGTCTGTTCGTGCGGAAGCGAATGGGCAATATGCGTAAACAGCGTCTGCTTTGCCCCAATCCTCCGCGCGGCCGCGATTGCTTCTTCCACTGAAAAATGCGTGATATGCCGTTTGTATTGCAACGCATCCAGAACCAGTACATCAAGGTCCTTGAGCAGTTCAAACGACTCCTCGGGAATCAGGCTGACATCGGTGCAGTACGCGAGCCGTCCGACGCGAAATCCCAACACCGGCATCTGCCCGTGCATGAGGCGGATGGGCGTCCAAGTCACACCCTCAATTTCGAATGGCGACCCATTGATCGTCCGATGCACCAGGTGCGGCCGAAACACCTTCTCGTCGGGAACCGGCTCGCAGAACGCATATCCAAAGGATTGATGAATCGTCTTGAACGCCCGCTCTTCCGCCCACACATCGAGCGGCCCATTCTTGAGATAGTTGAACCGCCGGACATCGTCCAGGCCCATGATGTGGTCGGCATGGGCATGCGTAAAAACCACCGCGTCGATCTTGTCCACGCCATGTGCAAGGCACTGGAGCCGCAATTCTGGCGTGGTATCGACCAGCACGCGCGTCGAGCCGTACGAAATCACCACCGACGGGCGCATGCGCTTGTCGTGCGGATCGGTGCTGGTGCAGACTTCGCACTTGCAGCCGATCATGGGCACGCCGGCGCTGGTGCCGGTGCCGAGGAAGAGCAATTGAACGTCAGACATCGCGTGGGTTTATAGCCGCGAAATGTCGGATACTCCATCGGACCAGAAACCGGCTCTTTTTGCGATGACGGATGCCGAGATTAGATGTACAATGGTGATCATGTCAGTATCAGGAATGTCAGCGACCATACTTAAAAAGCTGCTTTCTTCGGAGGAAGAGCTACCTGTTGAAGCCGCACGCTATTTCCTGAAACTTTCACTTAGCCAAGCTGATCTTGATCGCATTTCCGTCTTGTCTGAAAAGGCGAATGAGGGGGAATTGGATTCGGAAGAAAAAGACGAGCTACACCTTTACGTTCTTCTGGCTGATTTCCTGACGATCATGCACCTGCGCGCTGAAGACTCGCTTCGCGCCAAGTCGCCGGCCGCGTGATCAGATGGAAAAAGTCCTTGAAGATCTGGTTCGGCGGCGCGGTGCCGGAAGGTGTGAGTATTGCCACTACCCACTTCCCCCATTTCAGTTCGAGCACATCGTCGCGCGGCAGCACGGCGGCATCACTGTTGAAGAAAACCTGGCGCTCGCGTGTATCAGGTGCAATTCTTACAAAGGTCCAAACCTTTCGGGAATCGATCCAGAAACGCACGCGATCGTTCCTCTATTTAATCCCCGAACGCAGATTTGGCGCACTCACTTTCGCTGGGAGCGAGCGCGCCTCGTTGGCATCACACCTTCAGGCCGCGCCACTATTGCGGTATTGTCGATCAACAATTGGCCGCGAATCGAGGCTCGTCAAAGATTAATTGCCGCAGGACGAATGTCATTAACCTAGAGCATTCGCCACGTTGGTGTGGCGGGATCGAATCTTTGATAGCCGTGGGCGGAAGCCCCGGGGCTTCCGCCCGCGGCTATTAAGCGATCAACCAACCTGAAATATGCTCTAGGAAACGTAGATCTCTTAAATTCGATCGCGGCTAATCGACCTCAAGATCCGTCTCAATTTCTTCCACCCGGTTCTTACCCTTTTTAGCCTTGGGCGAATCGCCATTGCTCTTCGCATGGCCGTTTTCGCCGGCATTGAGGCTCAGCTCTTCAACCAATCGGGCGGGGACCTCGCCGGTGTTTTTGCACTTGGGGTAGCCTGAGCAGCCCAGGAATTTACCGCGTTTGCCATTGCGGATGATCATGGGTTTGCCGCACTCATCGCAGTCGATGTCGGTGGCAATGTTGGCGTGGCCATTGCCGTTGGCGGAGGTCACGGGGTTTTCGCCGGTGATCTTGGCGATCATTTCCTGCGAGCGTGCGGCACCTTCCTTCAGCAGCGGAACGAGAGCTTCAACCTGCTTGCGCTGGTCGCCGTCGAGCTTGGTCATACTCTTCATGCCGCGGCACTTGGGGAAGTTGGCACAGCCCAGCCACGGCCCGCGTTTGCCATCGCGGAGCAGCAGCACGCCACCGTCTTTTTCGCACTTGATCGTCGTCGGGATCGGCGGCGTCTTGGGCGGGAGCGGCTTGCCTTCCTTATCCAGGTTGATCAGCGTCGAGCACGACGGCTCGCCCGCTTCGTTCTTCACCGAGTACCCGCTGCATCCCAGGAATTCGCCGAATCGACCGCGGCGCTTAATCATCTCGCGGCCGCACTTGGGGCACTTGAATTCCGAAACCTCGCGCAGCGTCGGCTTGCCCTGCTGGTCCACCGGCTGCGTGCCATCGCATTCCGGATACCCCGTGCAGGAAAGGAAGAACCCGTTCTTACTGATGCGGTAGACCATCGGCTTGCCGCACTTCGGGCATTTGTATGGCGAAGCCGTGCCACCCGCGTGCTCCAGTGTCTCCAGCGCGTTTTCCACTTCCTTATGGAACGGGCCATAGAAGTCCGAAAGCAGTTTCACCCAGTCGCTGTGGTTCTCCTCGATCTGATCCAGTTTGCCTTCCATGCCGGCCGTGAACTGTACGTTCATGATGTCGGGGAAGGCCTGAATCAGCTTATCGGTGACGATCGATCCCAGCATTGTCGCGTAGAAGCGACGGTCGATCTGCATCACGTATTCGCGATCCTGAATCGTCTGAATGATGCTCGCATAGGTGCTGGGCCGACCGATCCCTGCCTGCTCGAGCGCCTTGACCAGGCTCGCCTCGGTGTAGCGGGGCGGGGGCTGGGTAAAGTGCTGTGTCGGTTCAATTTCGATAGGCGTGACCGGCTGCTTTTCCTTCAACTCCGGCAGCAACTGATCCTCACTGCTGACGCCCGCCACTCGCATAAATCCATCGAACACCAGCTTGCGCCCGCTGGCACGGAATATCGCTTCCCCGCCTTTGGTTCCCGCGGCAATCGTTACTGAAGTCTGATCGAATTCGGCCGGGGTCATCTGGCATGAAACGAACTTGTTCCAGATCAATTGATAGAGCTTCCACTCATCGGCGCCGAGCTTGGCCCGTGCCTCCGCCGGTGAATACGCGGCATCGGTGGGGCGGATGGCTTCGTGGGCTTCCTGGGCGCTCTTGTTTGAAGACGAATAGGTGTTCGGCTTTTCGGGCAGATACTTGTCTCCGAACTCTTTCTTGATGTAATCCCGCGCCATCTTCACGGCTTCTGGGGAAAGGTTCGTCGAGTCGGTACGCATATATGTAATGTGTCCCGATTCGTAGAGCGTCTGTGCCAGCCGCATGGTCCGCTGCGCCCCGTAGCTCAACCGGCTCGAAGCCGACTGCTGGAGCGTGCTGGTGATGAACGGTGCCGTGGGCTTGCTGGTCGTCCGCTTCTTCTCGATGCCGCGAACTACGAAGTCCGGGCATTTCACCAACCGGCCTTCAAATTCGGTGAGAAACTTTGCCGGCCCTTTGGCGTCGGCGTCTTCAGTCGTCTTTTCATTGCCGACGACAAATCCCAGAAGTTCAGCCGCCTTCCGCGCCTGATCCTTGTTTGTCGCTTCGAACTTCTTCCCCGCCAGCTCAACCAGCTCGGCCTGAAAAGCTTCGTGCTCGGCGAGCCATTTTTCCCGCTCGATCTTGGTTCGTTCCCCGTTGCCGGTGTTGGTCAGGAAGTCCACCCACTTGGCGGCCAGCGCCTGGCAGGTATTGCCGGCGGTTTGGGTGGTAAAGATTCCGCCGATCTTCCAATGCTCGCTGGGGATGAATGCTTCGATCTCACGTTCGCGTTCGACAACCAGCCGCACCGCCACGCTCTGCACCCGGCCCGCACTCAGGCCCCGGGCCACCTTGCGCCAAAGCAATGGAGAAATCTCGTATCCCACGATTCGGTCCAGAATGCGCCGCGCCTGCTGGGCGTTGACGCGATCCATGTCGATCACCATGGGTTTTTTGAATGCCTTCTGGATCTCCGTTTTGGTGATGGCGTTGAAGATGACTCGCAACGCCTTGGCGTCGGGGATGTTGAGCGCTTCCTTAAGATGCCACGCGATGGCTTCACCTTCGCGGTCCAAGTCGGTCGCCAGATAGACCTGGCTGCTTTCCTTGGCGAGCTTTTTCAACTCACTAATGACCTTGCCGCGACTTGCCAGCACTTGGTACTCGGGCTGAAAGGTTTTCAAATCTACGCCCATCCCGCTGGAGGGAAGATCGCGGACGTGGCCCATGCTGGCCTTTACGATGTAGTCATCGCCAAGGTATTTATTGATCGTCTTGGCCTTTGCCGGCGATTCGACGATCACAAGATTTTTGCCGTTCGTCTTTGCCATTTCGTCTCGAGTGAGCTGTGGGCGATAAGTCGTACTTACTGATACGGCCTATCGACCGCCGGCCGACTGCCCTTGACGAGTACAACGTTTATTGCGCCTCCCGGGGGGAGGGGGCGGGAGTTTGAACCGCTCCCGTCAACGCTGTCAAGGGCCGATACCCGACCGGCTTTGCATAATCCTTACGCCTCGTGTGGCTGTCAGTTCAAGCGGCCGGCGATCTTGGCCTGAATTGGTCGATATGTAAGACTATAATTCATAAGTATTTATAGAATTAGTGCAGCCGTGTGTGGAATTGATCACAAAGATTTGCAGATCTGGTTCGCTGTCCATCGCGTAAAAATTGAAGGTCCGTAAGTTACGCAGGTGGCTTGACGGGCATGGTAATGGTTAGCTCGCGGATGGACGTTCAGGCGGAATGAAATTAAGTCGCGAACAATTTGAAAAGCTCGCTCTTGAGCAATTGGACCTGCTTTATCGGGTCGCGCGACGCCTTACGCGCCGAGAAGATCAGGCCGGTGACTTGGTCCAGGAAACCTTCCTGCGGGCGCTGCGCTCGCACAATACCTTTGATCTTCAGGCGCACGGGATCCGTCCCTGGCTGGTGCGGATCATGCATAACCTGCATTTCAGCCGGTCGGATCGGGAAAAGAAGCAGCCGATGGCAATGGAAGCCGCCCCGCTGGAGGCCGCCAGTCCACCGGCCCCCGAGGAAAAGTTCTCGTTCGGGATGGCCGGATTCGAAGGGATGGACGAACGGCTGGTTAAAGCCCTGAAGCAGGTTCCCGAAGAATACCAGGTTGTTTTGCTGCTGTGGGCAGTCGAGGAGTTTAGTTATAAGGACATTGCCGACTCCCTGGACGTTCCGATCGGCACCGTTATGAGTCGTCTGCATCGGGCCCGGCAAAAGCTAAGTCAGCTTCTGCGGGATTTTGCGATTGAAGAAGGTGTGATTCGGGAATAGAAAAAGCGACTTGTTGGTTAGGAAGGGTGTCGCCGCCTGCATCGTTTTGGGGCAGAAGTTCATATCTGCTTGTTTTGCAGGGGCTTGAGAGCGTTATGTCCGAGCAAGAGTTTAAAAGCTTCAATGATCCCGCGCTGAGAGCGGCCGTTCGTCGGGCTTGGTCCGAGGAGCGAGCACCGCAGGAATTGCGTCAACGGATCACCGCGATGTGCGGGCCGCGAATCACGGCGGGGCGCCGATCTGAGTCGTTTTCCATGCGGATCCG
>DAIRGS010000004.1:28470-59612 GCA_036794395.1 Tepidisphaeraceae bacterium
GATCCGCTCGTCGATGTACCAGCTTGCTGCCGCGGCGGTCTTTCTTCTGGCGGTGGGGATCGCGTTTGCGAGTTGGACCTCAGGAGGGCGGCAACCCCGCCGCGCACCTCGTGTAATCGCGCTGCCGGTGGCCATGTCCAATGACCTTTATGCTCGCCATGACGCCGATGCCAAAGCTCCGGAACACCAGTTGGCCGGGATTTCCAAAACCGATTTCAAGCTCATGGGACGTCAGCTTCAGAGTCGACTCAATTTCCCGGTACTGGCAGCCAATATTCCCGGGGACGGTTGGAAGTTCCATGGCGCATCGGTCTGCACCGTGGGAAAAATCATCACGGCTCATTTGGTGTTCGATCTGCGCAGCAAAGAGTACATTTCTATCTTCTCGATGCCGGCCAGCGAACTGAATGGTTCGGCGCCCGGCTGCGATTACAGCGAAGTCACCCCGCACCACGTTATGGCGGGCTTCACCACGCAGATGGGGTTCTATTGTGTTGTGGGCACAAGTGTTGATGAATCCATCACGATCGAAGAAATCCGCACGATCCGTGATGAGCTCAAGCCCATCATCACCGACGCCCCCACGACGCCCGGCGGGCAACTTGCGTCGATTCTCCCTCATTGACTCCATATAGATGGTGGGCCGTTGCTCGTGTCGCGTTCATCTCCTTGCGACTCGCGTTCGATCGCATAGGATTGGTCCATGGCCAACGAGACTAGCGCGCCACCGGAGCGCAAAAAGGGGGCGGCGGAAGGAAGCGTCAAGGAGACGATCGAGTCGATTCTTGTCGCGTTTATCCTGGCATTTATCTTTCGCGCGTTTGTTGTTGAAGCATTCGTCATCCCGACCGGCTCGATGGGCCCAACGTTGATGGGGGCGCACGTGCGCCTCGAGTGCCCGGATTGTGGTTACCGCTTTACCAGTAACTTCACTTCAAACCTGCCGGACGATACCGACATTCCGTCCTCTTCCCCCTTCGTCGCCGGGACCACTTATCTCTGCCCAAACTGTGGGTACAACATTCCATTCTCAGGGTTAAGGGAAGTGTATTTTGGGGACCGGATCCTGGTCCTGAAATACCGCTACTTGTTTAGTCAACCGGCACCGTGGGACGTGGTGGTCTTTAAGAGCCCCTACGAGAAGAAGCCCGAGCCCGACGATCCCAAATACACTGATAATTACATCAAACGTCTGGTAGGGCTGCCGGGGCAGTCGATCGTCATTCTTGATGGCGACGTTTATGTAGGGCCGCATGGAGCGAAGCCCGTTGATTTTCACATCCTTCGCAAGCCCCTCTACGCCCAGACCGCATTGTGGCGCGATGTGTTCGACAACGATTACCTCGCACGGGGATTACGCCGAGAAGAAACCGGCTCGCCGTTTCAGGAGCCCTGGGTAGTCGAATCGGGAAACGGCTGGAAAGGGCCGCAGGGCGGAGAGGGCTCGTCGGATAATCAGACCGTCAAAGCATCCAGCCGAATCTTCAGGTTCGACAATTCCAAAGGTGAGTCGGCCATTCGATTCGATTCGACTATCAATCATCTCAACGCGGACATGCTGAGCGATTGGCTGGCTTACGACCAGG
Source organism: Tepidisphaeraceae bacterium (assembly GCA_036794395.1). Taxonomy (GTDB): domain Bacteria; phylum Planctomycetota; class Phycisphaerae; order Tepidisphaerales; family Tepidisphaeraceae; genus DASXMX01. Next base: position 30,057 of record DAIRGS010000004.1, read on the forward strand.
GTGGCGCCGCACCGGTGGTCGCGGACCTCAAGCTTAATTTTGTCTACCAGCGCAATGCCGGTGACGGTCCACTTCGATTGCAGATGACCAAAAGGGGCGAATGTTTTACCGCGGAACTTTCGCCAGGCAAGGTCACACTGACCCGCCAGAAGGTTGTCGACGGTCAGGGGTTCCGCCTGGGTGATGCGATTTGGAGCGCGCCGATGGAAGCATCGGTTCCGGAGTTGAACGTCATCGGCAAGCCCGTCGCCGTTGAATTTGAGAATGTCGACTACCGCGTCACGGTTCGCATCAACAGCCGGGATGTGATTAGGACCACCGATCAGGAATATACTCCCGACGTTTTCGCGCTTTACAAAGAGGCCAGGGCACCGCGCGAGTATGGAAACCAGCGGTCGATCGTGCGAATTGTCGCCGCGAACCAGACGTCCAAGCTGGAACATGTGCGACTCGCGAAGGACGTTTACTATCTGAATATTGGTGGAAGCCGCTTGGATCCGAACGGTGCGACTTCGCAACTGCCATGGTACGCAACCGTAGATAACGTCATGGAACTTGGCCCAGACGAGTATTTCGTGCTGGGTGATAATTCCAAAGTGAGTCTGGATGCGCGGTTCTGGGGCGCGCCGGTGAATTTGCCGCGTGAGGGCGATTACCACGCCGGGCCGGGTCGCGTGCCGGGCCGCTTCCTGTTGGGCAAGGCGTTTTTCGTGTATTGGCCCGCTGGGTATCGCCCCCCTTCACTGTCATTCGGTATTGAACCCGACTTTGGCGACATGCGTTTCATTCGCTGAAGGGGTCTCGACCCGGCGATCCAGTAGCAACCTGTGACCCCGCTGTACCGGACGTCGCGGAAATTTTCCGTAGCGCCTCAATGGCCGGAGTATAACCCGAATCGATGGTCAATGCGCCTTGAAAGTATGTCACAGCTTCAGCCGTTCGTCCCTGATGCGCGAGCATTAATCCCATGCGGAAATGGGGCGCGGGCGTTCTCTGACCCAATGCGATTGCCCGGCGGCATTGCTCAATACCTTCTGCGTACAGCCCGCGCTGGGCCAACGCCATGCCCAGCACGCTTAGGATTTCTGGGTCGTTTGGGTTCAATTGAAGGGCGGCAACATATGCCGCCTGCGCTTGTTCAGATTGTCCGAGCCGCCGAAGCATTTCGCCTAGATTGTAGTGATAGATTGGCAACCGCGGTTGCAGTGCGACGGCTCGGCGCATGGTGCGGATGGAGTCTTCATAAACTCCTAAATCCCATTGAAGCTGCGAGATCCGGTTGTAGACCTCCGGATTATCCGGTTCGATACGCATCACGTAATGCAGGAGCTCTTTGGCCTGCGTGCGCTTCCCATCACGAAGGCGCTGCCGAGCCAGGTCGAAATACTCCGGAATCGTCTTTCCTTTAGGAACGATTTCCTCATACCGGCCCATCGCTTCTCGAACAACTTGCTCGACGCCTGCCTGCCCGTCGCGCTCATATACCCGCGATAGAACCTTGTAATGATCGTTGAACTCAACCCCTCCCGCGCTGTGCCAGACCATTTTGGCCAGCAGGGATTTAGAAACCTTGATGTCCTCCTCGAGCTTGCGGCGCTTGTCGGCTTCTTCGGGCGTCATTGCGGCAAGTTCGTAGGTGTCCTCCGCGGGAATGAAGAGGACCTGAACATATGGATCGCCTTTGCGAAAAATATGCGTCTGACCGGGCTCGGGGATTTTGAAGACGATGAAGATCTTCTTTGGCCACCATTCGCTTTGAATGTGTCCATACAGGGCGGCAGGCACCGAACCGGTGGTGTCGGCAAAAAAACGGGGATGTGGCTCGGTTCGAAGCACGTAGCCAGGCGGGGGCCGGAGATCGATCGACGTGGCAAATAAATAATTGACGGGCGGCGCCGGCACCGACAAAGTGAAATCGCTCGATCCGGGCGGGAGGTTGGGCTCACTGGCCCGATCCCAGAGAATCTTGATGTTCCCGTTGTTATTAACGATGTGGCACTCAGTCTCATACTGGTAAAGAAGTTCCACCCCGTGCGTCGCCCCTTCAACGTGCAATGGGCAATGCCACGGCTGCGGCTGCGAACCATTCACCTTTTTTATATCCGGGGATCCGCCCCACCCCGGCAGCGAGACCCGGATGGGGCGCGGCGCCAGCGCCTTACCTTCGAGGCGATACTTAATTTCCAGCTTGGCCATGCACAACGACCTTTTCCGCTGCCACTCCGGGACGTGAATGCGCTCAGTATAATAATTGTGCGCCAAAGCACACCAAAGCCGCGAGGCACTTTGCAGAGAGTTCCTGCGCTCGGTTATAAAGCCCAGGCGTGATGTGCTCCAGAGTCACCCTTTCTGGGAGAACTTCCATGCGATTCGACAGCAACATGTTTACAGGTAAGACGCCCCGTGTTGAAACGCTCGAAGCCCGGCAAATAATGGCCGCTCATTTTAAGGACGGAATCGATAATTGGTCGGTAACGATCAACAGCTCGAAGAAGTAAGCGGAATTCAGACCTGCGCCAGCCGTCCCGTCGATGTCGCCCGGATTGAACATGGATGATTCCGATCGCTCAGACAATTCCATTATCCATGGATGGCGCGGGCGTCGCGATGCGATTTGTCCGCTTTTCACGCCAGCGGAGATTATGATCCCGATGACCGAGGTCGCATTGTTGCAAAAGCATCGTCAGGGGTCTGACGACGCCTTCGAGGAACTGGTTCGCCGACACGCTGGCTGGATTTACGGCGTCGCGTTCCGGCGGACGCGCGACAGCCACGCAGCCGAGGACGTGGTCCAGGCGGTTTTTGTCCTCTTGCACCGTAAATCGCCCCAATTCGGTTCCGATCGAGCCATAATGAGCTGGCTCCATAAAACAACGCGATATGCCGCCGCTTCTGCGATCCGTTCTCGCGTTCGTCGAATTCGGCACGAATCTCGCGCCGCCGTCCTGCGGATTGAAGCGGTTCCGGCAATAAATGCCGGCGAGTGGGACGGGCGGTTGCCGATGCTCGATGAATTGGTCGGCCGGCTTTCGCGAGCGGATCGCGAGGTGATCCTGCTTCGTTACTACCGACAGATGGCTTTTGCGGACGTTGGCGTCCAGATTGGCACGACCGCCGAAGCAGCACGCAAACGCGTGGATCGGGCGGTTGAAAAGCTGCGGGTGATAGCGAATCAAAGCGGGTGGGCATTGTCGGCCACGTTGCTGCGCGAGGGCTTGAGTCGGCATGTCGTAGTTGGCCCGCCAGGCGGCCTGCCCGCGCGGATAGCCATGACGGTGTCACACAACGTGGGGAGTGCAATCGGCGCTTCGACCGCGGCGATTGTGAAAGGAGCGGGAGCGATGATGGTTTCTGCACAACTGAAGCTGGTCGCGGCGCTGGTTGCCGGAATCGTGATCGTGGGCGGAGCGGCCACGTTGCTGCTCGAAACAAACGACCTCCGCGTTTCGGCCGCGATTGATCCATTTCCTAAGCTCTCGCCGTTTTCGGCGGTGCGATGGGATGAGGTGGGCTATCGCGTACGGGTGGATGGGAAATGGTATGACCTGGCCGCGATCGACGGCCTGCCGGCATCGAAAATCATCGATTTCGCCCGGAGCGCCTATCCGCCTGACCTGTGGCAGAAGCGAGTTGATGAAGACCTGGTGGAAGTGATGGCCCGCATGGGTGCTACGCCCGGCAACACCGTGATCCTGAAGGTGCGCGACGTCGACGGTCGCGAGCTGATTACATTGCCGAACGTCGCGATGACTTCAGCCAACCGCTGGGCGGTGTGGGAGCAGCGCAATAAGCCGGGCGGCGCGCCAACGACGCGGCCCCTTGCGACGACGGGGCCAGCGGCCCGCGTGGATCTCAAGGTGTCGCCTTTCTCGGCGGTTCGGTGGGTCGATGCCGGTTATCAAGTCGAAGTTCGGGCCAGATGGTATGAACTGGTTTCGCTAGACAATGTGCCTGTGTCCAAACTGCTCAGTTTTGCCAGGCAGGCATACCGCGACCTTTGGCAGAAGCGGATCGACGAGGATTTACCGGAGGTGTTGGCCGCCCTGGGGCACGCTCCGCGGCAAACCGTGACACTGGAGTTGCGACCGCTCGACACCCACGAGGCGGTGATGCTCGCGAACGTGCCGATGACCGCCGAGAATCGCCGGGCCATCTGGGAGCAGCGACGGCGCGCGCCGTAGGACGGTATCGGCTGAGCGCAGGCTGGTCGGGAATTGCCCGGTGAAAGCGTTTCCCCCTGAGGCCAACGGAACGTGGGCGGGTGGCTTGCCGCCAGGAATGGGGCGCGCCTCATTGGGACCCACCTCCGGGCGCGCCCCAAAACGTCTCAAAACGTCTCATTCTCATTCCGTTCCATATGTGTCGGACCACCCTAAGTTGTGGAGGGTTCTGGGTTAATGTAATAGCCAGTTCGGGGTGGCCGGTTGGGTCACCGGATGGAGGCGTGCCTCACTCGTCCAACCCGATCACCCGACCCGACGACCATCACATAAACGTCTGCTGATTCAAATCTTACGGAATGACGAAAATATCTAAGGTACTAAATATGAGACGTTATGAGACGCTTTGGGGCGCGCCGGCGAATGGACGGGCGCGCCCCACCCGGCGGAACTCGGGCGGCGAAAACGCTGGTAGTGATCGCCCCGACGACGGAGCGAACAACTCGAACGACAAAATCGAGACGTAACCGCCGGCGTCAGAGGCGCTGGGTCGGCACGCGAGCGCGACGAAAGCCTTAGATCAATCGCAACGCGTAATGGCTGACCGCAAGGCCGATGATCACGAGGGTTGTGGTCCAGACCATGTAGCGTCGGATGAGAAAGGCGCGAAAGTTCACGCCGCAACGCGGGCATTCCGGCGATTCGGCGCCGACGGTATCTTTGCATGCAGGGCATTTACGTAGAACCATGGCACACCTCAATCGGGCAAGCGTGATTGGTTTAAAATTGCCTGGCAGCGAGCGATTGGATTTAAGCTCGAAGGCTTAGTAAATGAAGTTTACCCCGACTTGTAAACCCACAACCCTGTAACTTGGCCAGCCGTGGCCGTGGTCCGGGTAATGGAGATGGCACGGGCGAACGTGATAGGATAAGGCTGGACTGAGATTTACGGCTGCCGGAGCATGTTCAGGTCGACTCATGAGATTGCGTGAAATTAAGCTAAATAATGTTCGGTTGGCGACGAATTTGTTGCTCGCTCCGATCGCGGGGTACTGCGATCTCGCGTTTCGTCTTGTCGCGCGCCAGTGTGGCGGAATTGGGCTGGCTTGTACGGATTTGCTCTGCCCCGAAGGCGTTCTTCGCGAAAATAAGCGCTCGATGGAACTGGCGATGACCGCCCCCGAGGACACGCCGCTCTGCATGCAGCTTTATGGTGGCGATGTCGAGCGGCTCTGCGAAGCCGCCCGATGGGCCGAAGACCGCGGCGCCCACGTGATCGATATCAACATGGGTTGCCCCGTCGACAAAATCACCAAACGCGATGGCGGCAGCAAGCTGTTGTGCGACCCCGATCGCACCTTGCGGATGGTCGACCGCGTGATAGCCGTGCTTCGGCATACGCCCCTCACGGCCAAGTTGCGGCTGGGCTGGGGTGATACGTGTATCGTCGCTCCAAAGCTGGCCGCTCGCTTGGAAGATGCGGGGGTGGCGATGGTCACCATCCACGGTCGCACGACCGAAATGCGCTTTGGCGGGGAAGCCCGCCTCGATGGAATCGCGCAGGTCGTCGCGGCGGTTAAGCGCATCCCAGTGATCGGCAATGGCGACGTGCGAAGCCCCGAAGATGCCCGGCGGATGATCGAGGTCACGGGCTGCGCCGGCATCATGATCGGCAGGGGGGCGCTGTCCATGCCCTGGATCTTCCGCGACACATGGAGCTACCTCACACATGGCTATGATCCCGAGCCTCCATCGATTCAGCAGAAATGTGAATGGATGAGAATGCACTTTCAAAATCTGATGCAATTCAGATCGGAGCGCATCGCATCGCTCGAGTTCCGTAAGCGCGTGAGCTGGTACGCCAAGCAGATGAATCCGTGCCGGCTGTTGAGAGATGAGATGAGAGTCATTTCTTCGGCCGCGGAATTTGATGAGGTGATCCGGCGGTTTCTTGATTGGCGACTGAACCACGACGAACAAGTGCGCAGGGGGCGTGCTGCGCCCATTGAGGAAGAATCGGATCTGGTCAGCGCCGTCTGAGCGTCGCCTTAAGTTTCGACGCGCTGAAGTGCCCAGGCCTTTACATCAAGCAGGTGACTGTAGTGCAGCAGGGGCGGGGTTGACGGCAGCTTCAGGCCAATGGGGTCGGTCATTGTGTTGGTTTCGATTTCCGCTTCCGCTGGCTGTAGGGGCCAGGGCGAGTGCTCGATATCGCCGCGATATATGCGACCGCGTTGATCTGCTGAGTAAAGACATAAGCGGTTTGTGAGGAAATCGTCGAGTGAGCCCGGCATGGCGTTGATAGGGGGGCCACATGGGCGATAGCGCGCTCGCAACTCACATGGCGGGGCGTTGCGGTGAATGCGGATGCTGGTGTAATCCACGGTGTCATTGCTCGTGCGGCAAGACATGCGGGCATCAAAATACGGAAGGTGAAATCGATGCCGGGCCCCTCGGACAGCGAGCCGGCTTGCGGCGTCGAGGCTGAAGAACCACACGCCCGCACGCCCGGCATTCCTGACATAGGTGCGCACATTCAATTCCGGGAACGCCGAGAGCCACGGAACGACGGGCCCAAGACGATGGCGAACATTCGACATCCTAAAAGGCACGATTCCAATCCACGCCTGGCCCTCGAAAGTGTCTAATTCGAGCCGCCGGGGGATCAGCGGGCGCAGTGCCGTGACGGGCACTGGCCAATGCATGAACAGAAGTTGGTGCCATCGCATGAACACCGACCAGGGCCGCATGGGGGCATGATAGCAGGCCGGAAATGGGGGGCGCTGTATTCGGAGGGACTGATTCTGTATCTTCCGGCGATGAACCCCAAGCGGCGGGCCGCGGAGGCGGCGTTGAAATTTTTGAAAGATGGAATGGTTGTGGGCCTGGGAACCGGGTCCACCGCTGACGAATTCCTGCAAGCACTTAGCGTGGCCCTGAAGACAGGAAAGTTGAAGGCAATTCGTGGCGTGCCGACCTCACGCCGGTCGCAGCAACGGGCCGAAGAGCTGGGGATTCCGCTGGTGAGCCTGTCGCAGGCCGCACGGCCTGATGTGACGGTGGACGGCGCCGATGAAATCGCCCCGGGTTTGGATCTGATTAAGGGGCTGGGCGGAGCGTTATTGCGCGAAAAGGTTGTTGCGCAGAATTCGGCGAAGCTGGTGATCATTGCCGATTCGAAAAAGACCGTCGATAAGCTGGGGACGAGTTCGGCCCTCCCGGTGGAAGTTGTGCAGTTCGCTCATGAGGTGCAAGCCGATTTTCTGAAGACGCTGGGGGCGCAGCCTGTGCTTCGGCTTAACGCCGATGGCACGGCGATGGTCACCGATAACGGGAATTACATCTATGATTGCCGGTTCCCCAAAGGCATCCAGAACCCGGCAGAGGTTGAGGCAGCAATGCGGGCGCGGGCGGGCATAGTTGAAACCGGGCTCTTCCTGGGGATGGCGTCGGTAGCGCTGATTGCCCGGGATGATTCTGTCGAAGAGAGAACCCGCTGATAAACAATTCATCCACGATCTCTTTTTTTTCGGGGAGCGGGAGGAAATTTAAGGGTTGAATATACGGATTTGCTCGTATAAAATGCCAAGTGGGGGAATGAAATGAGGTTGACTGGATGGCTCGTCCCGCGTTGCCTCGTCCAACTGATGCTGAATTGATAGTTCTGCGTGCCTTATGGCGGCGGGGTCCTTCAACTGTTCGTCAGGTTCACGAAGATCTCGAAGACGGACGCCCCGTCGGCTACACCACCACGCTCAAGATGATGCAGATCATGGCCGACAAGGGCCTGGTCGAGCGTGATAAATCAGATCGTTCGCACGTTTATCGCGCCAAGCTCACCGAAGAACGTACCCAGCGACAACTCATCCGCGATTTGCTGCACCGCGCGTTTGGGGGTTCTGCCCGGAAGCTGTTCGTGCAGGCGCTTGCCGAGGCAAAATCTTCGCCGCAGGAGATGGCGGAGATTCGGAGGCTGCTGGAATCTGAGGAAGGGGGCGGGAAATGAACAGCCTGGAACAGGTGCTTCGCACGCCTTCGATGGTTGTGCTTGGGTGGGCTCTGGTTCATTTTCTCTGGCAGGGCATGCTGGTGGCGATCATCGTGGCCGCCCTGCTTCATGCCACCCGACGCGCGACAGCCCAAACACGATATGCGCTGGCGGGCGGCGGGATGATGGTGATGCTGGCGTGCCCCGTCCTTACTTTCATTGCCCTGTCGCAGCATGCCGGCTCTCTGGAAATCAACTCCGGCGCTTATGTTCAAGTACTGCAACCGGCCTCAGCGTCCGGGGGGGATGCTGAGCCGGTTTTTTCTGCTCAATTGCCTCTGCTGGATCGTCTGATCCGGGTTCCGCAATCGATCACTTCCAATCGGCTGTTGCCCAGCATCGTGATCATCTGGGGAGCGGGTGTTGGATTCCTCGCCCTCCGGCTTCTGGGGAGTTGGCTGCGGGTACTGCATGTTCGGCAATCCGCGACCCATGTTGGTAATGCCGTCATTCGTGCCCGTCTTAAAGATCTTTCGCGACGCATGGGAATTCGTTCCCCGGTGGAATTGCTCGAATCCGCGCTGGCAACTGGCCCTGCGGTCATTGGCGTTTTGCGCCCGGCGATTCTGTTTCCGACCGCTGCCCTCACTGGCCTGTGGCCCATTCAGGTCGAGGCGATTCTTGCTCACGAGCTGGCTCATATTCGCCGGCACGATTACCTGATTAATCTGCTCCAGTGTGTCGTGGAGACGCTGCTGTTTTATCATCCGGCGGTGTGGTGGGTCTCGGGGCGGATTCGCCAGGAACGCGAGCATTGCTGCGATGATTTAGCGGTCGAAGTGTGCGGCGACCGGGCCTTTTATGCTAATTGCCTGGCCGATCTCGATGAGCTTAAACCCGCGTCAATGGCGCTGGCGATGGCCGCGGCCGGTGGGGGGCTTCTCCCGCGAATTCGTCGTATTCTTTGTCTTCCGGCTGGAGAAAATCGCAGTGCTTCAGCCGCCACCGGAGCACTCGCGGTGGCAGCAGTGGGCACGGCGCTTTTGTTCCTGATGGCGGGTCCTGCCGTCGGTCAGAAGCAGTCGTTGCAGCTTACGCCCGTGATAAACATCGAGTCGGTGTCGTCGTCGGGATTTCAATCCCCGACCGATCATTATCAGGCGGAGCGCGGCCAGGCGAAGGCAGATTCTTTTGACGCGATTGTGGAACAACCGACGCAGGTTGAAGCAGGTGTTGCGAGCCAAGTTCCCGAAGTTCTTGCACGGCCCACTGTCGAGATTCAAGCGGGTGCTTCCGACGTGTTAGAATCCGCGATGCCCGATTCTTCCTCTTCTAACGCAAATAGCCATGTGCCGGCTCCTCAAGCCATGCGGCCTAATTTGCCTGTAAACATAACACCCGGTGCGTTGCGGGTTCCGTTTCCGAGCCTGAGTCCTACGAGCTTGTGGGGCGGCCAATGGCTGCCGCGTTTGACGCCGAGCCAGGTGAATTCTCCACAGCGGGATCCTACCCCATCTGGTGCACCCGTAGCGCCTCGGTTATTGCCGACGGGTCCGTCCCACCGACCTTTGACCACTGATTTTCCACCGGCGCCTTTGCCTATGGGGCGGCCAGTTGAGATCCGCCAGATCGTTGGCGATGCGCTTGGCGTACCGTCGTCGCCACAGCATTCAGCGGGACCGGCAAGCGTTACCCCGACGCAATCGAACTTCGTTCGTCAGCCTGTGATGGTGAATTATGGTGGGCTGCTGTTCGTGGCGGCGCCCAGCGGCAACTACGTTGTCCCGCCGGCAGGTCAGGGAAATGTCGCCGCCGCAAGTACGGGGCGAATGAGCACGACTGCAACGTCATCAAACTACGTTCACCCGGCCGCTCAACGGTAGCGCATTCAACCTTTCATGTTCACGGTTGCGCCAGCGGGGTAAAGACCCCCCTCGAGATACTCATCTAACGCGCATCTCCGCTGGCGCACCGGACAAGCGTCGAGCCTTGTCATCGAAGCCCGACGTTGAGCCGCGTCACACCACTCGGTATCTTCGAACTCACGTCAACTGAAGAAATCACCCAACTCGATTCTCACCAAGGCAGTTCCGCCGCGGGCCGCGCAAGCGCCGATTGGCGATTCGCAGTTATTGTCACAATGATTTACTCAGGCTGGGTTGGGTACGTCGCGCTTCATCACGAATGCTGGCGCGATGAGGCGGATGTCTGGCTGGCCGCGAGGGACATGAGCCCGGCCCAGTTGTTTCGCTGGCTTGGCGGGGCGGGCACACCGGGGCTCTGGTACTTCATGGTGATGCCGCTGGCGAAGGCCGGGCTTCCGTATGGCTCGATGCTGTTTCTGCATGTGGCGATTGCGATTGCGTTCGCCGCCCTCATCGCCTTGCTTTCTCCCTTTCCCCGGTTGTTCAAGGTTCTGATCATTTTCTCGTATTACTTTTTATATGAATTCGCAGTGGTTGCACGCAGTTACGGGCTCACCGTCTTGCTTCTGATGCTGATCGCGATCGCTCTGACTGCGCCGCGCCGGAAAATGGTTGTGCTGGGCGGTTTGCTGTTCCTGCTTTTTAATGCGAATGCCCACGGTTTTTTCATCGCGGGCAGTATTTCGCTGATCGTCCTGATCGAGGCTATCCGTCGGCGTGAAATGTCCGGGGCAACGCTGATCGGCGGATGCATCGCGGCACTTGGTGGGGTCATCGCTTTTTTACAGCTGCTGCCGCCGCCGGGCGCGCACCCGCCTGCGAGCAAACCGCAGTGGACGGCATTTGGCGATGCCTTCAGCCAGGTGTTTTTGCCGCACGTGCCGGCTTATTTGGGGTTCTTCCTTCGGCACTCGCACGGATTAACTGCCGTAGCCGAGGCCGCGTTCCTCGCCATCCGGTGGTGCGGTGCACTGATAGCGCTGACAATTCTGTTCAGGATTCGCCGAAGTTCGATGGCTGTCGCGATGGTGTCGCTTTCATGGGCGGCGCTGCTCTATATCTTCGTCTTCAAATGGTACGGCGGCGAAAGGCATGCGGGCCTGCTGTTTGCATTACTGATCTTTGGATTGTGGGTTTCCCGATGGCCCTGGCCCAAAACTGAGTCAGGGTCTTCGTCCATTTTCGCCCCGCAGGCTCCGCTTGGTCTTAAGGTATTCGCGGCGAGCTTATTTGTTTCCTGTACGACGGGCGCATTGTGGTCGATTCAGGAAATCCGATGGGAATACTCAGGCGCGAAATCCGCCGCGGCTTTTATTGATTCGCATCATTTGGCGCATTTTCCCATCGCCACTAATCCAGGTCCGCAGTGCGAGTCGGTCTTTCCCTATCTTCCTCACAGCCGATTCTGGATTATCGGGCGTCAGGAATATGGAACGTATGTGAAGTGGGACAAACGTTGGGATCAGGAATACGCACTGAGCGATGCCGAGCTGATTAAGCGGGTGCGCGAGAAGTTCCCGCGTGAACTGCATTTATTGATGCTGGCATCAAAGCCTTTGGCTGATCCCAACGGCTTTGGATATGAACTGATCTACAGTGAATCGAGGCGGGTCTTCGATGACAACGCGCACGATGAAGACTATTTCATCTACATGCCTTCGGATCAGCGCATAGGAAATCGAGCCGACTCCAGCACTCCCGCCAGATAACGAAATCGGGCCGGGCTGGAACGGTTCGGCGCGCGACGACTCTGGGTGAGCCATCGCTGAGGCCTCTGTTGATTCAATGATCGCGTGCTACGGGCCAGCCTTCGGTGAGCATGTGGCTTGCGCAAGCGTCGATCGTCGAAATAATGAATTAGCCTATATTCGTCTACTCATTTCAGTAGTGAGAGCACCGATTGCGGGCTTGAGTTGGCCGTTGACAGTACGCTGGTACCGGCTTGCACGAGAATCTGTGCTCGAGTCAGGTTCGCGGTCTCCGCGGCAAAGTCGGCGTCAGCGATACTACTGTTGGCGCTGGTGACGTTTTCCAGGGCAATTCCCAGCGAGCTGATGTTGGTATTCAGCGTCGATTGCTGGAACGCGCCCAATCGGCCTCGGAACACCGAGACTTCGTTGATGGCAGTGTCGATGATCTTGCTTGCCGCCGCGGCGTTGCCCGAGACCAGCGAGGCCGATCCGCCCGTCACGACATCGCTGAGGAATCCGACATCGCCATTGCCCAGCTTATTGGCCGCGACGGACTGGATGCCGATGCTGACCTGCTGATTGCTGCTGACTTCCGCGCCCAATTGAAACAGCGCGCCGCCGCCGGTGATGGCGAAGCTGGTCTTTCCCGCGCCGAAATTTTTGCTCAGCGTGAGTTCCATGTCCAGACTGCTTGTATTCAGCTTCAGATCAAGGCCGTTACCGACGGTAAGTGCGCCGTTGACCGTCGCAACCGCATCGCGCCCTACAACGCGCATCGCCGAGTTGCCCAGTGTGTCTGCGGTGGCAAATGTGCCTTTCTGCGCCTGGACCGAAATGAAATTGTTTGAGCCGTAGCCGTTGGAAACGAATGTAATGCCCGATGCCACGGTCGCGAGATTCTTCTCAACGGCAGTAACGCCGGTCGAATCGCTTACCGTGTTGATCGCATAGGCGATGGCCGATGCGGCGGTTCCGCTGGTGAATGTGAGCGATTGCGTGCCGTTGTTGCCTGAAATCTCGAGCGTCACCGAGGTGCCGATTGAGCTGGCGGTGAATTCCAAATTGGCCTGGCGGGCGCTGGTCAGAACATTCACCTGCACCGGTAGATCCGGATTGGTGCCAAAGTTCGCCTGCGAGATGTTCAATGCCTTGACGGCGGTGTTATCCACCCCGCTGGTCAGATAACTGAGACTGCCATCAATCAGATGGAGGCCGGCGAACGTAGTGGTTTCGCTGATCCGCGTGATGCTCTGCACGGTGCTGTCGAGCTGAAGCTGGTTGGCTTTGATCTCGTCGGCGCTCATCGCGCCGCTGTTGGCCGCCTGCACGATCAGGCCCTTGACGCTCTGGAGAAGGTTGGACACTTCGTTGAGCGCCCCCTCTGCCGTTGCGATGACGTTGTTGGCGCGCTGCGAGTTGCTCACCGCCTGGGTGATGCCCGCGATCTCCGCCTTGAGCTGCTGGCTGGCGATGAGGCCGGACGGATCATCCGCCCCGCTGTTAATTTTCAACCCGGTGCTAAGCCGCTGGAGCGTTGTGTTCAACGTTCCCTGCGAGCGGCTCAAGCCCTGCTGGGCGTAGAGCGATGTGACATTGGTATTGATACGGGACATACAATCCTCCGTGATTGTCCTATTGGGCCTTTGGCGCCATTTCGCCCGGGCCCGGCCGTGCCCCCGTCCATGGGGCCGGTCTTAAACTGTCGCTTCTCCCACTTCTAAAACGGTTACGACTGAGGTTTTTTCTCTTCCTTCTGCGGACCCTTTTGAGGGTTGACCTTTCCGATGCCTGAAAGGTCTTCGGGTTTAACCTGCGCCGCGGCACGGTTCTCCCGGCGGATAGCGTCGTACACCTCTTTACGGTGCACGCTGATTTCCTTGGGGGCGTTGATGCCCAGACGCACTTTATCTCCACGGATGTCCACTACGGTGACTTCGATATCGTCACCGATCATGATGGTTTCATCCCTCTGACGCGACAGCACGAGCATGGTGGCTCCTTCCTGGTAAGGGGCCTGAAAGACTCACTCTCAAGCCCATCGGCGGAAGCGGCAGCCTGGAAACGACCTGGCCAGGCTTTGGACCTCCGCTCATCCCCGCGGACATCCGTGTCCGGCAGGGGGGCGCCAATGGGCATCTGCATTGTATCCCATGGGCGCGATTCGTGCGGCGGATTCCGTTATGCGGACTTCGCCAGCGGAACCTCCACGCCAAGCCGCAACAGCGGCTGTCGCGTCGTCCATTTCTTCTCTGTCAACACCACCTGTTGCGCCAAATGATTTTGGGCATTTACCAGCAAAGGTCCGAGAAGATTGCCCGTCAGCCATTCGCCCACCTTGTTACAGATGACGAAAACCTGAAGCGCGGCAGGATCGGCAAGCTGTAGCTCCTGCGCCGTCTCCTTCCACACCGGAACATGATATTCCTTGAAGAACAGCGATGGGTCGGTGACGAGGAACGCCAGGCTCGGCTCGTCCACCGACTGTAACCAGAGGAAGTACTGCTCTTCGCCGCTTTGTATCAACGCGTAGCGAGTGAAGCTTGGGAAACCAAGCAATCCATTCGGCACCGTGATGAGCCGCTCGTCTTCAACGCTGATCCGTCCGAATCTCGAGGTCTGGATCTCCATGCGAACTCCCGTTGCAAACCAACTACTACATCCATGCGCCCGCTTTGGGTCGCGGGACCTGCCCGGCTCACGAATCCACGCGAGCCGGTACCTTCAATCTGATCTGCCGCTCCGCCGCGTAATCCGTCGCCTTCAAGGCGAACATCATCAACGCGCCGGTTTTGCCTGACCCGGCAACAATTGCTGCGCGAGGGTCTGTACAAAGCCTTTTATTTCACTGCGAAACAGCCCACTACATGCTAAAGCAATGTCTGTGCCGCGCCGTCAACCCAGAAAATTCAGCAGTGACAAATTCATTGTCTTTGCCGCCGTCATCAGCGTCGCCTGGAGCGAAGTCTGAAGCTGAGTGAACTTGGTAATCGTCGTTGCGTAATCTGCGTCCTGAAGCTGCGAGATCATCGCCTGCGTGGCGATCTTCTGGCTTGCCAACGAATCCTGCCGGCTTTGCAGCTCCTGGATGTGCGCGCCGTTGGTGCCGCGCACATTCGTGACCTGATCCATGTCCGCCTTCAGCGCTGTGGCCGCGGCGGTAATGCCTGCCTGATCATTCGAATTCATTGCGTCGCGAAGCTTGCCCAGGTCGGCAAATACGCCGGTTGTCTCGACCGGATCCACATCGGTGCCGGTGATTACATTCCCGGTGGCGGGGCGAGCGATGCCGAGATCCGCGGCGGCGGTGGAAAAATTCTGCGGAGCCACCGTCAGCGTGCCGCCGCCCCCGGCAGTATCCGTCAAAACAAGGCCGTTGCCCGTGGTTGCGAAGCTTGCGGTGACACCGACGCCGCCAGCCGCGGTGTTAATTCGACTGATCACATCCTGAATTGTCTGAGCACCGGTCAGCGACACGCCGAAGCTTGTTCCATCGCTTCGCGTGATGGTGAAATCAGGACCAGAGGTCGCCGCACCGATGCCCTTACCGTTGTTCAACTCAGAGAGTTGAGTCGAGGGCCCGAAGCTGCGCACACCCAGATCGGTTGCAGTCGTTCCACCGTTCTCGGCGATGGTCATCTGCGTGCCCTGGATCGGATTCAAAATATCCACGCCCGTGCCGGCGGCATTGATCTGCGCCTGCACGTGGGCTGGTGAAGAATTGATTCGGTTCAAAAGATGCTGCACCGTGGTTGCACCGGTGAGGCTGATCGTTGCGCTGGTGAGCCCGTTGGTGATGATCAGGCCATTGGTTGTGTCGATGCCGGCGCCATTGTTGAGGGCCGAGAGTGGCGTCAACAGTGTGACCTGTGGCTGCACGCTTGCTCCGGTGACGCTCACACCCGCGCCGGCTCCGGTGGCTTGAAGGATGCCCAGGCTCGCGGCAGTCGATCCGCCGCCCACGTCATTCACCGTGATGTTGTCCGTCCCCGTCGTGCTCAGAACCAGGTGATTGCCGCTGATCGCCGCTGAGATGTTTCCCACCGCGGCCGCGTTGATCGAGTTGGCGACATCCTGAATATTGTCAGCGTGCGATACATCCACCAGGGCCGTCGTTGTCCCGTTGCCAAGCTGGATCGTGCCCAACGCCACGCCATTGCTTGTCGCGCCGCGCAAATCCGAGATTCGCGTAGTGGGCGTGAGTCGCGGCGTTAGATTCGCCGAACCCGCGACCCGGCTCGATAGCGCGCCGAACACACTGGCGCCATCCACCTGGAACGGCAGCAGCGTGTTGTCATCGGCGGTGTTCTTTAAAATCGTGGTCGATCCCACGAACTGCACGCCGCCGGAAACGCTGACGAATGGCGCCTGGTTCGATTTGTCGCCGCCAAAGAGATAAGACCCCTCGAACTTGGTATTTCCGGTGCTGATGGCCTGGCTGTAAAGGGTCTGAATGATCTGAGCGGCGGACTGCCGCGCCGACGCCGACACATCTGATCCCACGTTCTGCGACGCGATCGTCTGCGCTTGAGTGAGCAGCGTTGAAAGACCGCCCAGCGTGGAGTCGACCTCGCTCAATTGCGATTGTGACTTCTGAAGATTCGAGTTGTATGTGGCTTGCTGGCCCAGGGTGCGTTGAAGCTGCATCACCACGGCCGATGCGCCTGGATCGTCGCCCGGCTGGCTGATGCGGTGGCCGGTGGATAGCTGGTTTTGCGTATCCTGCAATTGTTGCTCGGTCGAGTTGATCTGATCCAGCGTGCCGCTGGTCTTCATCAACATGCTCACGCGCGCGGATTGGATTGGAGGAAGTGACATGTCCTTACACCATTCCCATCATGGTTTGCATCAGCTGATTGACGATCGAGATCAGCTTGGATGATCCCATGAATGCCTGCTGTTGCTTGAGCAGGTTCACGGTCTCTTCGTCGATGCTCACGCCGCTTAATGCATCGCGTTGCGATTGAAGCGTGCTTTGAACGGCCTGCGCCGCGTCTGAGTTGGTTTTTGCACTTGCCGATTGCGCGGCGATGCCATTGATCATTCCCTGGTAGGTATCGTTCAGGCTGATCCCGCTCAATGCGGTGATCGGCTGCGTTCCCATGGCAGCGATCGCAAGTGCCGTCTGGTTGTCATCGGGCTGCCCGTTCTTGGCCGCGGCAAGCATCTGGGGCTGAGCCATGAGCGTCTGGCTGACGGCAATGTTTGTTGCATCAGTGCCCGTGTAGAAATTGTTCATGCCCAGCGACGCGAGGACGCCGCTGCTGTCCTGGCTGAAGCTGATTTCGGTGTTGCTGCTCGCGGCCGAGATCGAAAGCGTTCCGCCATTTACATTCGCCACGACGCCGTTGACGCCATTGAGGCTGGCGGCCAGCGAGTTTAGCGTCGTATCCGATCCCGACCCAGTGAGGCTGACCTGCACCAGGGTGCTGGTGTCCTGACCGGTCGTTTTGTCTTTCACATGCAGCACGAAGCTGCCATTAGTTGGCGCAAACGGCAGTTGAGCGGCGGCGCTATCCAGTGCCTTGGTCGGATCGGTTACGGCGTTAGTCGCCTTGATGCTTGAGAACCCGCCAATACCCTGCCCCGAAGCGTGAATCTTGTTCAGTTCGAATATCAGGTTGTGGGCAAGCGTATTTTCCTGGTCGATTACTCCGCCGAGGCGCGCCTGCATATCCGACAGCGCCCCAAGCTGTCCGCCGCCATTCAACTGAACCACCCCATTGGTCTTTTTGAACACGACCTGTTGAACGACCGAGCCGTTCACATTCTTTGATTGAACCGCCACGCCGTTGCTGATGTTATTGGAGACCAGGGGCTCCGATCCGACATAGACGTCCATCGCGCCGTTGGGCTGCTGAACCGTGGTGACGTTCATCAGCCCCGAAAGCTGCTTCAGCACCGAATCGCGCTGATCGCGCAGCGATCCGGCCGCCGCTGCGGTGCCACCTTCGGCCACCACGATCTGCCCGTTCAGTGAAGCCAGCTTTGATGCGAGACTATCCGCCGCCTGGGCGCCGGCATTGATCTGCGAATTGACTTGGGTGCTCAGCGCGTCGAGTTGGGTCATCTGGCCCTGAAACTTCTTGGCCAGTGAATCGCCACCTTGAAGCACGATCTGCCGCTGCCCCGAATCCTGCGGCTGATTGGCCAGGCTCGACCAACTGCCAAAGAAGTTGTTCATCGACGTTTGCAGGTTGTCCGTGCCGAGCGCATCGAACACGGATTGAACCTGATCCATCCACTGCTTAGTGGTGCTGGCGGACTGGCTGTCGCTGACGCTGTTGCGGAGCCGGGTCTGTAGGGCCTCGTCCACCTGACGCTGGATCGAGCTGAGATCCACTCCCGTGCCGACCAGGATGCCTTGCCTGAGCTGCTGATCGGGCGACGGCGTAGTCTGCACCGTTTCGCGAGCGTAGTTCGGATCGCTGGCGTTGGAGATGTTGCTGCCGGTGACCTGGATCGCCGCCTGCGAGGCGGACAATCCGGACTGACCGGCGTTTAATGCTCCAATTAATGACATGGGTCGATCTTCTTCAGTTCGGGGCGGAATGATGGGAGATGAGTCCCGTCACTGGCTACGATCTCGAGTTCAAAGTTTCAGATTTCAGATTTCAGATCTCAAATTTCAGATTGCAGATTTTGGATTTCGGATTCCCATTATCCCACGGCTTCCAGTCCGCCGATGCGGCTTGAAACCTGGGGAATACCGTTCTTCGTATAAAGTCCTGCGCGCTCGGCGGCTCCGGCGAGCAATCGAACTACCGTGTTCAAATGCCCAAGCACGGCACCGGCCACCTTGCCGCTGATCTTGTTTCGTGCGGCCACCTGCTCAACTACTTGTTTGAGTTGCTTGCGAAGCTCGAGCAAACTCTGGGTGTGCTCCGGAACCATTGTTGCGAGCCTGGCAATCGTCAGATCACCCTGAACATTCAATCCTTTGCCGATCTGCTGCACGATCGAACGCCGACGCTGTTCCAGCATCGTGATTCGAAGGCGGCATGCTTCCTGCTCGCGCCCGGCATCGTCCATCGTTCGCAGATCGAACGCCTGCATGGCCGCGCCATGTGCGGTCGCGTGCGTGAGCAGACGCGTATGCTCGGAAATGAGCTGGCGGAGGATTGCTTCAAGCTCTGAGATTGGCCGGGACATGTCCGCTCCTTGTAGGCGCAGTGGAAAGCGGGTGGGATGCTTTGGATTCGCCCTTTTTGGCCGCGGATTTCTGGTAGGCCTTCTTCGCCTCGATCCGTTTGACGATAGAGTTGACCAGCTTTTTACCGGCGCCTCGCGCCATGTGCTCGGCGAGCCGCTGATCGTACATCGCGCCAAAGGCCTGCCCGCCCCGGCCGCCTTCGAAAAGCTCGGAATGAAATGGGCTCTGGCGAACCTGCTTTAGCAGCGTCCCGAAGAACGTCTGCGCCACCCACTTCTGGGTCTGCGTAATTAGCTGGTCGTGTTGACTGGCGTCCGGCAGCCGCTTGCTGAGCGGCATCGTCACCGGCGGCATTGCTGATGTGAAAGCGCTGCTCGCGCTATTGCTTGTATCTGACATGAGCGTCTCCGACGCATTCCCACGAGCATCCTGCTCGCGTTAAGATTTCAATCCCAACCGTGACACGGGCTTCCAGCCCGTGCAGGCGCGCTTCCGTTATTCCACGATCACCTTCGCGTGGAGCTTTCCAGTTTTATATAATTCCTTGACAATGGTAATCCGTTCTTCCACGGGCACTTTCAACTGCTCGAGGGCGTTGATCAGGTCCTGTAATTTCGCGTTGCTCTCGGGCGATCCGGATGTATCAAGCGCAACCGTGTCTCGCCGCTTTACGATCGGTGACTGAGGGGTCGCGACAGGTGGGGGGGTGACGGTGCTGATCGTCAGACCCTTTTGGCTAATCACGCACGGGCTGATTTCCACATCCCCCGTTACAATCAAAGTTCCCGTGTGGTCATTGATCTGCACCCGGGCCTCGGTCGCGAGCATCGGAATCGCCAACTGCTGCACCCGGCTGATGAACCCATCCGGCCGTTCGCGCTCGGCCATCGGAATGTTGACGTCTACTTCTTTCGGGTCCACGGTGTAGGCGATCGTCTCACCGTTTTCGCTCTCGGCTCCGTTGATCGTCCGGGCGATGACATTCGCGGTGGTCCAGCTCGCGGCTGGGTCTTCGAGGATCAGGCGGAATCGACCATTGTCGACAAACTTAGGTTCGAAGCTCTGCTCCATCACGCAGCCACCTTTAACCACGCCAACGGTGGGGGTGCTGGGATCTTCAATCGTGACCGGCCCCTGGCTTAGTGCGAAAAATGGCGCCGGCCCCGCGACGGGGATCGGCCCCTGCATCGTGCAAATGAACAGCCGGCCACCTTTAAGACTGTTTGCCGCTCCCAAGCTTGTCAGATAAACGTCGAGTTTGTCGCCTTGGCGAATACCGTTGCGCGGGATGGTTGCCGTCAGGCTGACGACGGCGACGTTCTGCACTTTGGCGAGTTCTTCGACCGTCGAGGCGTCGTTGAACTTGGCCATCATTGCCGCGAGCGGCCTGATTGCCGGAAGAAATTCGCCGCCGTCCCCAGTGCCCTTTAATCCATAGACCAGACCCAGGCCGGTCAGCACGTTGGTCTGCCCGCCGCCGATCCGGGTGATGTCCGCGATCTTTACCGCGTGAACCGCCGGCGTCGCTACCAGAACCGCAAGCAACGAGATGAATGGAATTGACTTACACATTGGGTCTATTCGATGGCGTATGCTTTTGGTCAGTGGTCAGTGGTCAGTGGTCAGTGGTCAGTGGTCAGTATGGCGCGAAGCAACTAACAACTGACAACTGACAACTGACGTATCCGACATCGTCAGAACGGATTCACCAGGTCCAATAATTTCGCCAGGAAGCCGCGTTTGGTGGCGTTTCGCACATCTCCGGTGTGGGTCTTCTGCAATTCCAGGTCGAAGAGCTGATTGCTCAGGACAGAGTTAGCCGCGGTGATGTCCTCAGCCCGGCAGGTTCCGGTGAGCGTAATGGACTGTTCTTCGTCGTCGGCCTTGATGCGCTTGCGGGCCTGGAGGATCACTGTCCCATTGGGTTTTACGTCCACGACTTCCGCGGTGATGCGGGCGGTGAAGCTGTCGGTTCGTTCAACGTCGCCCTGGCCTTGAAACGTCCGATTCCCCGCGAGATTGATCTCTGGCGTCGTCGTGCTCTGAAGCCCCGTCAGCGTCAGATTCCCCGGCTTAAACTTTACGAAGTTATTGACCTTGGCATCAAGCTGCGCATCTCGCGTCAGGTTGCTCGTGCCCTTAGTGGTGATCTCGCTTTGTTCGTTTACCACGATCGTCACTAAATCGTGCTGTTTGAGCGTTCGCGGGGTGGCCTCCGGCACAGCAATGAAGCTAATCGCTCCCGGCTTTGCCTGGGCAGGGCTCGCCTGAGCGATTAACTGTGCCTGCACCAATGAACCGCCGGTGCGCTTCATCAACTCCGACGCCTGTTCGGCCATCCCATTGTTTGCCGCGCTGGGAGGCACATTCAGCCGCCTCGGTTCGCGCTGTGGAACCGCGGTGGCCGGCTGTCCCGTCTGCGCGGTTTGCGCCGTCGCAATCCCGCCACCCATTGCCACACACATATTGACCAACAACGTCTTGCGATAGCCCATTTACATCTCCAAAACACAATCGATCGTGTTGCGGTTTTCAGGCCCGCAAATTCATATTTACTTTTCGCCCGCTGCCGCAACGGCCATCCCGGGCATCGGCCCGATCGTCCCCTCCTGCGGCCCGGTCAGCGTCACTTCAAAGATGTCCTGCGTTGCATCATTCCTTACCTTCACGGCTTGCCCGTAGCATCCGCTTTCCATCGCCCGACCAACGGTTTTAACCCGCACAGTCCCCACGTTCAGCGTGATGGTGATGAGCTGCCCGGTCTTCACGAGTGAAATCGCATCCACCATTCGAGCGGAAACGATTGTGCCCACTTTCAGGTCCCGGGCCGCCTCCTGACCCACCACCTGCGAAGCGGTCAGCAATTGCTCCGACGGCATTCGATCAATCAGAACGCGATGCTCGGCGACATCCGATGAACGAATGACTTGGTGATATCCGAGCGATTTCTCGATCACGAGCTGGTTCTGCCAGGCCCATGCCGTCGCGGTGACCACGCCTTTTTGCGAGCCGTTCCCGGTCAGGATTTGAATGCTCCACGTTACGTCGCCCAGGTCGTGTACCTGATGGCCATCGATGTTGAATTTGAACAAAGGTTCGGACATGTGCAGCAGGTTTTCGTCCTTTGGATTGAAATTCACCTGAAGCTGCTCGGCGGGGATATTGAGCCTTACCGCCAGGTCCTCGACCAGCAAAGATCGCAGGGTTTTGACCGGCGATTTCTCCTCCCTCGCGATAGCGGGCGCTGCAACGGTCGGGGTTGCCAAAGTAGAAGGTGGCTGGACAGTCACTGGCGCAGGTGCGAGCTTTTCTGGCGCGACGTCGGCCTCTTCAGTATCGCCCGATTTAGCCGCCGCCCATTGCCGCAACGCGCTCTGTTCGTCGAATTGCGTATCGCTCCGCCCAATCGTGCAGGACATCGGCCCGGAGAACTTCACCACCCCAAGATTGACGCCCGCATCATGCAGCGTCGATCGAATCTGATCGACCGTAATTGCCTTGAAGGGAGATCGTGCGCTCAGTCGCAGCACCACCAGGTCCGCGACCGGCACAAACACCGCGGCGTCGGAATCCGACCACCGGCACACCTGTTTGAGCTTGACCTCAGAACCGACAATCGTGGCATCCCCGCGCATTTCCAGCGTAGCGCCGCCGACATACCGATCGGTGCCCGGCACAAATCGCTCCGCCGTATCCTGTCTTGGAAGTTCCGCGCCAAAGCCCCACTGATGAACCAGCGTCTGCGTCGCCCACGCGAGTAATATCACCGCAACCATGACCTGGATGCGCTTTCGCATCCCTAGCGGGCGTCCGTTCCCGTGCATTTGAAGACTCCGTTCTTCAGAAATCATCGTTCCTGTTCATCATCCGCGGCCCAGATTTGCAACGGTTTGCAGCACTTTGTCCGCCGTCTGGATTGATTGGCTGTTCATTTCAAAGGCGCGCTGGGTCTTGATCAGCGTGACGAGCTCGGTGACCGGATCCACATTGCTCTCTTCCAGAAAGCCCTGCTGGATCAGTCCCGCGCCCTGCTGCCCCGGCTGGCTTGTGATAGGGGGGCCAGAAGCATCGGTCTGCTGGTAGATGCCGCCGCCGAGCAACTGCATGCCTTGCGGATTTACAAATTGTGTCAGTTGGAATTGCCCAACCGTTCGCTTGGTCCCCGTGCCCGGCTGCAATACCTGGATCGTGCCGTCCTGTCCGATCGTAATGTCGGTCACTCCGCTTGGCACCGTGATGGGCGGGACCAGCCGATAGCCCTCGCCAATTCCCACCACCAGTTCGTTTTTATTGTTGACGAAGAAGTTGCCGCTCCGCGTGTAGCCGATCCCGTCGCCAAATGACGGCATCATTTTTACGGCAAAGAAACCGTTTCCGCGGATCGCGATGTCCAGCTGCCCGTTGGTTGACTTGAGGCTCCCCTGGGTGAGATCAATTTGCGTGTTATCGACGCGTGTCCCAAGGCCCACGAACAGCCCCGACGGCGCAACATCGCCCTGGGCGCTGGCCGTGCCCGGCTGCTTGAGCGTCAGGTATACAAGGTCCTGGAAGTTTGTCCGGCTTGCCTTGAATGCGGTCGTTTCCGCATTCGCGAGGTTGTTCGAGACCACGTCTATCTGTGTAGACAATGCCCGAAGCCCGCTGGCCGCCGAGTGGAGCGCCGTAATTGCCATTCAACTTTCCTCTCACCCGATTTATCGGACCCAGCGACGGCCAGACTTGAGACAGCCGGTTTCTATTTCCGATTGTCCGTTTCGAAGGTGATCATCTGGCTGCGATAGACCAATGATCGAAATTTCAAAATTCAGATTTGAGATTTCAAAATTCAGACTTGAGATTTCGAATCATTTGTCCTGTCTAAATGACCGTGCGCGATTCCGCGCCTTTTTGTGGCATGGGCTTCTAGCCCATGATCGAGGGAGATGACATCCAGCGACGGGTCCGATTTGGGAAAACCAAGTTTCGACAGTTGGACAACCTTCTGAATTTACCGCCAGAAAATGCCCGGTTCGGCAAGTTGGTTTTCCCACATCTAACCCCGCGCCGGACCCGCGGCTCCCCCGTCCACGGCTTAGAAAGCCGTGCCACGAAAATGCAATGGCGCTGAATCGCGCACGGTCATTTAGAGGGCGAATCAACTGATTTTCCCAACGCTGTTCACACAGAGTTTCAACGTGGAATCCTGCGCCTGGATCATGTTCGCGTTGGCTTCGATCTGGCGTTGGGTATCCATCAGTTCCGCCATTTCGGTGGCCGGGTCGACGTTGGATTGCTCTCGAAATTCGCTGCGCACCCGGCTGTCGGATGGCTGAAGCGCGTTCGCGTCGGCCGGTTCGAGCAGATTCGAGCCGACTTTGGTCAGGGTGGACTTGTCGGCGACGTTAAACACGCCCAGCTGGGCAACCGCCTGGCCGTCTTGGGTGATTTGGCCATCGGGGTTGATGGTCACCGTTGCGCCCGGATTCAGCGTGATGGGCTGACGATTCGCATCCAAAACCTGCTGCCCCGAACTGGTGGACAATTGGCCGGCGTTATTCACTGTAAAACGGCCGTCTCGCGTCAGCAGCGTCTTGCCATTCTGCTGGACGGCAAAGAAGCCTTCGCCTTGAATCGCCACATCCTCCGGCGATCCGGTCTGCTCCATGCTGCCCTGGGAAAAATCGATGTGGTTG
The DNA here is from genome assembly GCA_036794395.1 of Tepidisphaeraceae bacterium. Taxonomy (GTDB): domain Bacteria; phylum Planctomycetota; class Phycisphaerae; order Tepidisphaerales; family Tepidisphaeraceae; genus DASXMX01. Next base: position 54,643 of record DAIRGS010000004.1, read on the forward strand.
GGCATCCCCAGCAGTCCGCCGCCCATGCCTTCGAGCTTTGGATCGCTCCAATCGCCCGGCTTGCGGTTTTCCTGCGCAGCCGTCAGGCGCTGCTTGAAGCTGGGGACGTCGCGCTTGAATCCAGATGTTTCGGAATTCGCCAAATTGTTGGCGATCACGTCCTGCCGGTATGAGTTGGCAGCGATGCCGCTGGCCGAAAGGTACAGACCGTAAATCATGGGGTACCGATTTCCGCAAGAGGCTCAACATGGAGCCCCCGCCGTGCGTGGCCGGCGGGGGCTCCGATAGTCGAGCAGCGGTCGCCGAGAGCAATTCGACCGCATCGCACGTGGGCGTCCGCCCAACAGCAAGGCTCCGTCCTAAGGTCACGAAGGCTCCGCCTTCGCTGGCACATCACCGGCTTTCGCCTGTGTCGCGCCCGGCAGTGGTCCATCCATGAACTCTCACCTCCGGTGGCTCCGCCACACAAAGGTGCTGCCGACTTCCATCCTTGAGGGGGACGCTCTCACAGCCGCGCCCGGATGCCGTCAAGTGGATCTGCCTCAACCCATATCAAGCCTCGTGCCAACTGTGCCACAGGTTGCAGCTGCGCCCGATTCATTGTCTGGAACAATATTGGGCGCATGGCTTTAGGTGAATCTTGGAGAAAAAATCTGATTGCAATGGTCATAGCGCTCGACGCATCGGGCCGCGCAGATGCTGCCGGTGATCGGCATGAGCTGCGCGGCAATTCCTACGTCAGGGCGCTACAGAATCTGCGGTAGGATCGGATTTGGGCGAGCGGATTTCTTCAAGCAGGGCGGCGCGATCCGGCGCATCGAGCGGCTCAACGGTCATCGTCAATGTCTTGCCTTCAATGCGAAATGCGGTGACTTTCACTGGCAAGCTCTTTGGCTTGCTCTGCATGGAGTAGGGCAGGAATAGCACCGGGGGCGCCGGCTGCTCGTGCAGCATGTCGATCAGCAATTCGCCCATTGCCGCCGCCACGGTATCCAGATTGGCCCCGCCCTGGGGTCCGATTTCCGCGCCGGCGCGCCAGGCGGGCAGATGGACGTTCATCGCGGCTTCCGCGTGCTTTCGATATCCGGCATAAAACGAAGCCGGTAACGGAAGCCTGCCGGCAAGGATCCTCCCAATCGAAACCCGTAGCTTGCCACCCTCAAGCCGAGGCACAATTTCCACACTGAGCACCGAGCCCAGATCGGTTACTGTCGCCGCGGCAAGCAACCGTCCGTCCCTCAGGGCGATTTGCGGTTGCGAGATGTACGCCGAATAAGCCGAACTCCATCCAAAGGTCGAATCCCATTTGCGAAAGAATCCGTTCAGTTCATCCTGGGTGAATGTCACTTCTATCGCTTTTGATGGATGCGTGGTCGGCGCGCCTCGGGCACTGCTGGCGGCAAATGCCTGTTGATCCTGCGCCCAGTTAAGCGTCCTTTGTAGTTGCCGCTCGGCCCGGTTGGCGGCGGCCTCAAGCTCCTGCGGGTCCATCGGCAGCCGGCTGTACCACTCCGGTTCCCCGCGTGCCATCCACCAGGCGCAGCCCCCCAGCGCGGCAGCGAAAACCACGACAAACAGCACCAGCAAAAGCAACCGCTTTCGCCATTTCATGCTCAAAACTCCGTTACACTCGTTTTGCGCCTTACAGTCCTCACGATCGCAACCGATTTGGCCCAGGCCCTGTCGCAAGCGATATGTTTTCACCGCCTGGGTTAAAGTCCCGTGATAGACTTGCCGAGTGTCGCAACTGACCCTCGGCCATCCTTCCGATGTCTATCGCCAAACCGCCCGGCGGCTGCGGGGCCGGTTAGATGGCAAGCCGGGTGAATTGTATCGTTCGCTTCGCGACTTGTCTGATCAATACGATAGCCGCCACCCTTTCCCTTCTGGACGGACGGCCCACCTCCTTCCGCGCACCCCGGCTGACGATTTCGCCGCTCAGATCATTCGCAAGATTCATGCAGGCGTCCTCTCCTACTCCGATCGCCTCCACCTTTTAACGGTGGCCGAAACAATGAGCATCGGCCGGTTCGAAGCCAATCTCATCATCGCGGCTGTTCAACATCGCATCGGTGTCAAAACCCTTCCAGAGCCGATCGAACTCCGGTCGCGAAACTCTAGCGCCGATCGTTGGGCCGCCTTTGTTGTAGTTCAGGTCCTGATTCTGTTTATGGTGTGGGCCCTCTTCTTACACTAATCCCACCAACTCCCGGTACAGCTCGATGTGCATCGCCGCCACTGAATCCCACGAATATCGCTTCGCCACCTGCCGGGCGGCAGCACCCATTTGAACGCATTGATTCGGGTCGGCAAACACCGGGCGCAGAATCTGCGCCAGCCCCATCCAATCTTCATCCGCGAATAAGAATCCGGTCTTTCCGTCCTCAATCAGGTCCGCAATCCCCGGAACCCGCGTTCCTATGATTGGTCTTCCAGCCGCGAAGGTTTCCAGCACTACCAGTGGAAATGCTTCCCACACCCGCGATGGCATCACGGTCGCAATCGCGTTCTGAAGCAAATAGACCTTGTCGTTGCCCTCCACGCGTCCCACGAATCGCACGCGATCGGTCAATCCCAGCGAATGTGACGTCGTCTTCAACTCCGCCTGATCGTCTCCCGTTCCCGCGATGACCAACTGCACGCTGTCTCCAGCCGGAACTTGTGTCATTGCCCGAAGCAGCACATCCACGCCTTTGCGCTTGGCGAGTCTGCCCAGATAAAACACATACTTGCCCTCGCGGATCAAACTATCCAGCATGGCGGGACGTGTCGCGCTGGCTTGATATGGCGCCAGATCGATCCCATTCGGAATCGTCACAATCCGTCGCGCTTCGGGATACAGCCGGCGAAAGTTCTTTTCGGTAAATGGCGCGATCGAAACGAGCACATCCGCCGCCTGCAATGCCATCCGCATCCGCTGTGGGATCCGGCCACGCTCAAGTCGAGGATTGTTTTCTCGAACATCGCCCCCGTGGCTCGTGATCGCCAACGGAATCCCCAGCTTTGACTTGCAAAGCCCAGCCAGATACCCCGTTGGGTAAACATCGTGACAATGGATCAGGTCGAAGCGGTAGCGCCGCTGAACCCGTTGCAAAAACACGCGATACCACGAAACAAAATCCCGAGTTGACACAAAACGGGGATGGCGAACGACCGGGTAGGGCAGTTCACCATCGCGCGCCACCAGCGGACGACGCGGTTTCGGGGCTAACACAACCGGTTCATGACCCATCCTCACGAAGTGCCGGGCGAGTGAATCAACCACCGCTTCCTGGCCACCCAGCTTTGGCAACGCGGTGGCGGTATAAAGACAAATGCGCATCTGGATTGAAGCTCTTAACCCTTCAGCTCTACCCCAACTGCCCGAATCACTTGATCTACCGCCTGGATCGATCACCGCCCACCTTCAATTGGGCAGCGTACGTATAATACTCTGCCTCCATCACTTATCGAGCTTCTTTCGATCCCGCGACGCCGTTGCACAAGCTCGCTGTGACGTGCCGGGTTGGGAATTGGTCCTGCTCCATTCAGAGGCTAAAATAGATCGTGGTGTTGAGGGCTTGAGCCGCTCAACTTCGCCGGAGTGGAGATGCAGCGCAATACTCGCTCCGGTTCCCGTACGGAGTGACACAATGAGTGATGAACTGTCACGCCAGGATAAGCAGGAATTCAAATCAGCCAGCAAGGACATCACACCTGTTCTTCGTGGCTGGTCCTATGAGCCCGGCGTTATTAACGTCCGAAAAATTCATGGCCACGACGGCGCTCCCAAAGTTCAGATGCGCCTCGATCTGGGCCTTTTGCAGATGGAGATGAACGGCCGCCCCGACGGCGCGCGCCCGCATGGCTGTGAGTCGCTTCTCGAATACTTCGAAAAGCAACTGGCCGATCATGAGGATCAACACGGGACCGAGCTGGGTTTCCAGCTCAATGACTCCCAATGTGCTTCGTTGCGTGAGGAAGCCGTCCAGTATTACTACCGCTACCTCAGCCTCTTCGTCCTCGAAGAATTCCCCGGCGTCGTTCGCGACACTGCCCGGAACCTTCGCGTCCTTGATATCTGCGGCAAGTACGCAGACGAAGAGCAGGACCGCCTGGTCCTTGAGCAATACCGTCCCTATATCATCATGATGAATTCCCGCGCCAGTGCTTCGATCCTTCAGCAGGAAGGCAAGCTCACCCAGGCGCTGCGAACTGTCGAAGACGGCTTGGAGGACATCAAAGCGTTCTTCGCGCGATTTGGACAGGAGGACGCTTACACGCGGTCCAATGAAGTTCGCGTGCTCCGCCAGTTTGCCCGCGGCATTCGCAAAAAATTGCCGGTGAATCCGATGACCCGGCTCAAGCGCAAGCTCGAAAAGGCCGTCAAGAGCGAACGCTACGAGGAAGCCGCCCAGCTGCGCGACAAAATCCTCCGGATGCAGCAACCCTCAACCCCCGGCGGAGAAAACGCAAACCGGGCGTGATTCGACGGAAGAATGTAGATTGTGCTGCCGCGGGGGGGATCCAGCTAATTGCGAACGAACGTTTTGTCATCCTGGAGCGCAGCGAAGGATCTGATCGTCGAGCGATTGACCGCCCTCAGATCCTTCGCTGCGCTCAGGATGACAATTGAAGGTGTTTTTTACATGGCGAGTCAAATACGGGATCGTAAAAGGACCGCGGATCGCAGTATCCCCGCCCCAACGCTAGACGCCAACGCTCCCCCACGTTAGGTTACGCCCTTTTCCACCGAGGAAAGGAGCCGCGGAATGTCGAAGCCCCGCCGCCGCCGAAAGATCGGCAGCAAGAAGCGCAAGGCCCGTCGCGACCGTCGAAAACGCTAGTCGCCAAGGCAATCGTACACAGGGGCAGGCCCGCGCCTGCTCCTTTCTTATTCGTTTAGAACTTAACGCGACTGTTCAGAAATCAAAGAAACCACGGAGGCACGGCCTTCGGCTCTGAGGCTCAGGCTCGAAGAGAGACACGGA
>DAIRGS010000108.1:0-18110 GCA_036794395.1 Tepidisphaeraceae bacterium
TGTCCTGGAGTGAGGGGAGGGGATAAGGAGCGACCGCCGAAACTGTCACGCACCCTCAATTGTCCCACAGGTTGTGGGACAATTGCGCCCCCTCGAAGCAGAAACTTTTGTGCCCACGTCGGGCGATTTCCCCGCGGCCGGGTCTCATTATGAGCCTACGATATCCCCGGACACCAAATCTATGACCCAAGAAAACCAGCCTCGCGGCAACGAATCGGCTTATTCCTATTCTCCCGTGCAAAAGGGCAGATGGATGCGCGTCAGCGCGTTTGTCATTGTGTGCGTGGCGCTGGCACTTGTTTTCTACCCGAAGTTAGGGCTGGGGTTTGAAGCCGGCGGGGAGGACAAGATTCCCTGGCGGACGAATTTAACGGATGCAATGGCGGAAGCGAAGAAAGCGGGTAAGCCGTTGCTGGTGGATTTCTCAGCCAGTTGGTGCGGGCCGTGCCAGCAGATGAAACGCTATTCGTGGCCTGATGCGCGGGTGCAGGAGGCTGTAACGCGCGATTTCATTCCGGTGATGCTGGACACCGATCAGCCGGAGGCCGAAGAGCCCTCGCAACGGTATGGCATACAATACATCCCGGCGGTCTTCATTCTGGATGCCGAGGGAAAAGTAATTAAACGCGGGGATTTCATGTCGCGGACGGAGCTTCTTGATTTTCTCAAGCGCGGGTAACGGGGGAAGAACAGATTTAAACACGAAGGCACGAAGTCACAAAAGAACAAGAAAGGCCTTTAGCCACAGAGGACACAGAGAGAATCACAGAGGAAGAATAATCCACAGATTGCGCCGATTTTCGCAGAAGAATTCAGTTATTTCTTATTTGCGGGCATCAAGGGGCGGGCAAATGCGTAAAACGTAAAGAAATAATGCCCGCTTACGCATTACGTCGTACTCACTGCAGAATTGTTACCCGATGAACCGGATTCCCCCGGCTGTTTCGGGATGAGCACCCATCAATGCGTCATGATCGGCCTGGCAGACCAGGCCATGTTCTGAGCCATCGTGGGTGCCGCGATGGGAGTGAACTGCAACAATCTCCGGCAGGTTAAATCTGGACTTGAGGGAATCGACGTCGAGTACGACCCTGTCGAAATAAACCCATGTCCGGCAATTCTTGGACCACGGCGTGGCGACATCCAGCACCCGCACACCCAGCGAGCGGATGTAATCCTGAACCGGGCGAAGGTGATCGCAAACGCCGGTGTCGACAAACACCGCATCGGCACGATCGAATTTACCCAGATTGCGAAGCTGGATGGCGAGAGTGCTTCGGGCGAGGCGGGTTTGCGGATGGCGCGGTCCAAGGATCGTTGCAAACGTTCGGGCCGAGCTTTCGAGCAGTTCGACGGCACGCGAGCTGAGGCCCTGCGAGAGGTAGAATGGCGCGACTTTCACCGCGAATGCCGCGACAATCACACTGTCCAGGGTCAGATGTTTTTCGAGGTGTTTGAACAGGGACTCGAAAAAACCCGCCGCGTAGGCAGCGCGGGCGGTGTCGGGGAAGATGGGCGACAGCTTTTGATTTTCAACGATCGATCGCGCCAGATCCTTTACCTCATCGGGCGAGATTGCCGCCGCCGACTCTAAAGCGTCCAATGCGATGGTGGCGGCAAGGTCGTATTGGCCATCGCGGAATGCGTTGGTGAGGTTTTCGAGCAATTGGCGATGATGATCGTTCACAGGGCCCAGCCTCCGCTGCCGATACGATAGGACCGTCGACCTGTTTTGCCAGTTGTTGTGCCGTAACACATGACATTGGCGCGATTCGTAAGAAGGGTTTGGAAAAGCAAGTGGAATCGGAAGCCAGAACGCGTCACCCGGGCGGAACGCCGCTGGGCTATATGCCGCAGCTTGATGGGTTGCGCGCACTGGCCGTCGTGGGCGTGTGGTTTGAACACTGGGGCATTTCCCAGGAACGCGGGTTTCGATGCGTCGAATGGGGACGGCTGGCGGTGTGGCTTTTCTTTGTACTGAGCGGCTTCCTGATCACCGGAATTTTGCTCAAGAGCAAACGCGATATTGAAGAAGGCCACCAGGATTTGGGTCGCGCGGCGAAGGTGTTTTACCTCCGGCGATTGCTGCGCATCCTGCCGATCTATTACATCACGCTGGTTGCCGCGGCCATCGCGGTGCCCGCAGTGCGAAAAGCGTTTTGGTGGCACCTCACGTACACGACCGATTTCTGGGTCGTACGCCATCCCCATGATTTTACGGCGGGCGTGCATTTCTGGACGCTGGCGGTTGAAGAGCAGTTTTATCTGATCTGGCCCTGGATCGTACTCCTGGTTCCACGACGGAAGCTGGTCGGCGTGATGTTGGGATTGATGTTTGGGTCGATCGCATATCGGGCGGTAATCGAACTGTCGGGCATTTCGCCGCTCTCGGCCATTGCGCTGCCGATGCCGATCTTTCAAAACATTGATAAGTTTGCGATGGGGGGACTGATTGCGGTGTTTCGGGCGCAAGGGCAGGGTGCGGATTCATCGGGCGAAAGAGTGCTTCGACGGGTGGGGTTGTGGGTGGGGCTGCCCATCGTTATTGCGTTTGAGGTCATGCGGGCAATGGATCCCAAATTCGAGAGTGCACCGGTCACCTTGGCATTCTTTTCGTCAGCGGCGGGGATTTTTTCCGCTTGGCTTGTAGCCGGGGCTTCGGCGGGATTTGGTGGAGTGGCGGGGCGCTTACTGTCATTGCGGCCGCTCACGTCCATGGGGAAAATCAGTTACGGCCTATACCTGTTTCACATGTTCGCGCTGCCGGTGCTTCAGCGCGCCCACGTGCCGTTGCCGCCGCCGCAGGCGATCTGGACCCGTTTTTTCATTTATGCTGTCGCGACGCTGGCCGTGGGGTTCGCGTCGTGGCACTTGATCGAATCGCCGCTCAATTCGCTGAAACGGAAATTTAACTACACGGCTGATCTGGTGCCCGCTAAAGCGGTGTAATCAAATCGTGGAACCTACGCGGATTGATCTTCCCCCGCCTGAAGCCCCGCACGAAATCGCTGCCATTTTTACGAATCGATGTATTCCAGCGAATCCGATTCAAACTCCGCCGGCATCGCTTCAGGCGTCGGTGCGATTGGTGCTTCTTCCTGGGCAGCTTCTTCCTTGAACAGCGCTTCCTGCGCCTGCTTCTTGCGCCTGCGGGTCCCGGCTCCGCTGAATTGCACGCAGTCTGCGCCAATCAACTGATCGAGTTCGTCCTTCAAGTCTTTAGACGGTTTTACAAAGCGTTCTCGATCGAGGCGCATGATCACGCGCTGATTGGGGTTCGTCGCGATCTGCACATACACCTCGGTATTGCCCTTGTGCCGGCGAAGCAGCGGATCAAGCTCGGCAGTGATGGCCGGGGCATGGCGGCCGGGATCGAGCGTGAGACCCAGTGAGGTGGTGAGTTTGGCGATGGCATCGTCAATGGGGATTGCGTCATTCACGCGAATACTTGGTGTTTCCCGCTTTCGATCAATCTGACCGCGCAGGAATACGATCTTCTCTTCGCCGATCGAGTCGGGGTAGCGCTTAAGAATGTCGGCGTATGTGTCGGCGAAGAGGACGCCGTCGATCTGCCCTTCCAGATCTTCGAGCGTGATCATCGCCATCGGCATGCCGGCCGAGCGACCGTTTTTCGCGACGGTCTTTTTCACGCGGTTGATCATCCCGCCGATCGTGACTTCGGTGCCTTCAGAGCAGTTGGCCGCATCCTTGGTTGATGAGGTCGAGAAGTGTTGAATCGCGATCTGATGCTCGGTGAGCGGATGGCTGCTGATGTAGAAGCCCAGCAATTCCTTTTCGAACTTAAGCAGGTCCGCATCGGCAAGTTCATCGATATCCGGCAGCGCATCGGGGAGCACGCGGGTGGCTCCTCCGCCGCTCGCGGCAGCACCAAACATATTGAGCTGCCCCATCCGCTTGTCCTGCTGCGACTGCTGGCCCATCTCAAAGGCGCGATCCAGAACCGCAAGGAGCTGCGCGCGTTTTCCGCCGGTCGAGGAATAGGCGCCGCACTTGATCAATGCTTCCATCGTCGCACGTTGAACGCTGCGCAGATCGACGCGCTCAGTGAAATCGTAAATGCTTTTGAATTCCCCGCGTTCCTTGCGTTCAACGATGATTGCTTCGACCGCCTTTTCTCCAACGCCGCGCACCGCCGCCAGGCCAAAGCGGATCACACCCTTCGGCTTGGGCGCTGCTTTCCGCTTACCCTTTCCTTTCGTTTCATCCAGTACATACAGGGGCGTGAAGTCATTATCCGAGACGTTCACGTCCGGCGGCAAAACGTTAATCCCCTTGCTCCCATCCGGAAGCGTCAGCCGACGGCATTCCTCAATGTACTCGACGACCTTGTCCGTCGACCCCATTTCAAACGTCAGCACCGCGGCCATGTATTCAACCGGGTGATACGTTTTCATATACGCGGTCTGATAGGCGACGATGGCGTAGCGGGTCGAGTGTGATTTATTGAACCCGTAACCTCCGAACTTCAAGATGAGGTCAAAAATCTCTTCGGCGCGATCCTTACTCACGCCCTTATCGACGGTGCCCTTGATGAATTCGGGTTTGAATTTGGCGATGACATCGGAGGTTTTCTTGCTGATTGCTTTAATCAGTTTGTATGCGGCGCTAAGCTCGATGCCGCCGAGCTGGTTGAAGATCTGCATCACCTCTTCCTGGTACACCATAATGCCGTAGGTTTCTTCCAGGATCTTGTCCATGATGGGGTGGATGCTGGGAACGGGCTCGCGCCCATGCTTGCGATTGCAGTAGAGCGGAATGAGTTCCATCGGGCCGGGGCGATACAGCGCGTTGGCGGCGATCAGGTCTTCGATGCGGTCGGGCTGCATCTTCATCAGCAGGTCCTGCATGCCGCCGGATTCAAACTGGAAAATTCCCTTGGATTCGCCCCGGCAAAACATGGCGAACACGCTCTTGTCCGTGAGATCGATCTTCTCGATGTCGATGTGGCCATGTGGGTCCATCGGAGGCGGTGGCTGATTGGGGGACCACTTTACTGGCCGCGTTTCGCGCGTGCGATGCTCGAGTTCGATCGCGCGCGTCAGGGTGGAGAGGGTGCGCAAGCCGAGGAAATCCATCTTCAGAAGGCCGACCTTTTCGGCGATTGGACCTTCAAACTGAGTGAGGATGTTCCCATCACTGTCGCGATAGAGCGGCGTGAAATTATCCAGCGGCTGATCCGCGATGATCACGCCCGCGGCGTGGCAGCCGGCATTGCGGCACATGCCTTCCAGGCGCTTGGCGATGTCGATTACGTTCTTGATCGTGGGGTTGGAATTGTAAAGATCCGCCAATTCCGGGGATTGGGAAATCGCCTTTTCGAGCTTCATGCCGGGCGTGCCGGGGATCAGCTTCGTGAGCTTGTCGATCTCCGCCAGCGGAACGCCGAGGACCCGCCCGACATCCTTGCACGCCGCCTTTGCCGCCAGGGTGCCGAAGGTAATGATCTGGGCGACGTGCCCGTACTTGTTACGGACGTATTCGATGACCTTCTGCCGACCGTCCTGGCAGATATCGATATCGATATCCGGCATCTCGTTACGGCTGGGGTCCATGAACCGCTCGAACAGCAGGTTGTATTTGATAGGATCGACATTACACAGGCCGAGCAGGTAGCCGACCATCGTGCCGACGCCCGAGCCTCTGGCGCCCACCGGAATGCCGTTGTCGCGGGCATAGTTGCAGAAATCCCAGACGATCAGGAAGTAGGAGCAGAAGTTTTTCTTGGTGATGACGGACAGCTCATACTCGAGACGCTTGCGAATGTCGGCCGAAACTTCGGACGTGCCGTATCGCCATGTAAGGCCTTCGACGCAAAGCTGACGAAGATAGGCCTCGTCATCGTTCATCACCTGAGGAGGCGTGGTTTGCACGGGCTGTCTTCGACCCTGAGGCTCAGACCCGAAGGGGAAGCCCGTGTCACGGTTCAGCTTTTCCTTGGGGACGCGATAGACCGGTGCGCACTTTTTGGTGAAATCCAGTTCCAGGTTGCACATCTGGGCGATGCGAAGGGTGTTGTCGATCGCGCCATCGAATTGCCCAAGCGCCTCGCGCATCTCCTGCGGGCTTTTGAGGTACAGCTGGGTGGGATATTTCAGGCGATTTTCATCGGTGATGAGCCGGCCCATGCTGATGCAGCAAAGGACGTCGTGGGCGTAGTGGTCTTCTTTTGTCAGGAAGTGAACATCGTTGGTCGCCACCAGCCCGCATCCGATGCGGTTAGCCAGATCGGCCAGCTCCGGGTTCACCATGTCCTGCTCGGCCACGTGCTTCTGCACTTCGATATAGAACCGGTCCGGGCCGAAGATGTCCAGGTAAGTCTCGGCAACTTTCTTGGCTGCGGCTTTGTCGCGCTTCATGAACGCGGAGGGAATCTCGCCGCCGAGGCAGGCGCTGGTGGCGATCAGCCCTTCCTTGAACTGCATCAACGTTTCTTTGTCGATTCGCGGCTTGTAGTAGAAGCCCTCGCGATAGGCGAGCGACGACAGCTTGAGCAGGTTTTTGTAGCCCTGAAGGTTCTCCGAGAGCAGCAGCAGGTGATACGACGCCTCGCCGGCATTGGCCGAGCGGTCGCGCCGATCGCCCGGCGCCATATACGCTTCCATCCCAAGGATCGGCTTGATGCCTTCCTTCTTGCACTCATTAAAGAACTCGATCACGCCAAACATGCATCCGTGATCGGTGATCGCCAGGCTGTCCATGCCCAGTGCTTTGGCCCGTTTGACCAAATCCGAGATCCGGCAAGCGCCATCCAGCAACGAATAATGCGTGTGAACATGAAGGTGTACGAATGAGTCAGCGGCCATGCGCGCAATGTACGCGATGGGTGGGGGAGGACAAGGGGTGTCGTGGGTGGGGGGCAGCGGGCAGTGGGCAGTGGGCAGTGGGCAGTGGGCAGTGTGGGTAGACGAATGCAAGTCAAATTGCTCTGCGGCAACCATCAGCCATGTCATCCTGGAGCGAAGCGAAGGATCTGAGAGCTGAGCGGCTCACCGGGATCAGATCCTTCGCTTCGCTCCAGGATGACAGGAAGCCACTGGTTGCAACTGAGGATATCACCCCGGTTAGAATCAACTGTCCACGTCGGACAGCCCACTGCCCACTGCCTACTGCCTACGTGACTTTTTATAAGTGGCGTTCTGTCGCGGTCGCGTCTAACGTTATTTCGTAACGGTGGAGGTCCCTTTGAAGCGCACCAGGAATGCGATAATCGCCTTGCTTGTTTCGCTCCCGATCTTGTGCGGGCCGGGCGTGGCCCATGCTGGGGTTCACCAGGTTTGGGATGAGGCTCATTTGTTCAAAGCCGAGACTCTCCTGGAGGTGGAACCGATTTTGCAGGAGATCGATGCCAAGTTCTACAAAGACCTCATGATCGAAACGTTTCCGTCGATCCCCGATGACTTCAAAAAGTATTATCAGCAAAAAGGCAAAGATAAATTTTTCGAGGATTGGGCGGTTTCTGAGGGTCGGACCATCAAGACCAACGGAATCGTGATTCTGATCTCCGCCGACCCCCGGCACGTTCAAATCGCGCTTGGCCTCGATACCGCCCGCAAAGCTTTCAAGGAAAGTGACCGCGAAGAGCTGGTCACCAAGATTACCAGTGCGTTCTCAAAGGGAAACTACGATCAGGGGCTCATTACCGCGGCTGAATTCGTCCGCGACCGTATGGCGCGCAACTTAGCCGAGCCCGCTGCTTCCCGCCCGTCGACTGGACCGACGACCCTGCCGGCGACGACATCGCCCGCTGAGCTATCTAAATAACACGGAGCATTCAATGAAACGAAAACTTCAAAACCCAATTATGCTGGTGGCCCCGCTGCTGTTGCTCATGCTCGGCGCGCGGGCCGTGGCCGCAAGCAATGGCGTGCGGGATGAGGCGCACTTCTTCTCGGCCAATGCGATTTCGCAGGCGGAGCAGCGGATCCAGCAGATCGAGCAGAAGCATCACAAGGATCTGCTGGTCGACACGCTGCCGACGATTCCGCCCGATCTGAAGGCCCAATACGACCCGCAGAATAAGGAAGCGTTTTTCGAGAAAATGGCCAGCAGCCGGGCGAAAGCACAGGGCGTGGATGGGGTGTACGTGCTGATCACGCGCGACCCGCCGCACTTGCAGGTGATGCCAGGCAATAACACCCGACAGAGGCTGTTTCCGCTTGCCGATCGCGATGCGGTGCGCGACCAGCTCCTGACCGCTTTCAAACAGGAAAAATACGACCAAGGCCTGCTGGATATGGTCGGTGCAATTCAGCAGAAGATGGACGCCAATGCGCGCACCGCCGGAAGCAGCAGTAGCGGTAGCGGTACAGTTTTTCCCGGAAACAATGCGCCGCGAAGCAACGGCCCGGTATTTCCCTCTCAACCGCGCGGATGGAGTTTCGGTAGCCTGGCCTGCATTCTGATTGCGGTCGTTTTGTTTGTGGTCTTCATCCGCGGCATCTTCGGTCGTTCGGGGGGAAGCGGTTACCAGGGTGGTGGGTATCCGCAAGGCGGCGGCTATCAGCAAGGCGGCTATCCGCCGGGCGGGTACCCGCAAGGTGGCGGATACGGTGGCGGAGGGGGCGGCGGTTTCGGACGGGGATTCCTCGGCGGCCTCTTAGGCGGCGCGCTCGGTGGCTATGCGGCCGAAAAATGGACCGAGCATGGCCAGCAGGGTGGCGGTTCTGCACCTCCAGCCTCGGGAGGCGGCGGTGACTCCAGCGCCCCGGCCGATACCAGCTTTGATTCCTCGGGCGGTGGCGGTGACTTCGGCGGAGGGGGTGGTGGAGGCGGAGATTCCGGCGGTGGAGGCGGTGGCGACTTCGGCGGAGGCGGCGGTGGCGATTCCGGTGGTGGGGATTTCTAACCCGCCGGTCGCGATTTTTTGAGATGTTGGTCGTGAGGCCGCTACGCGTGCGGGACGATATCCAAAAACGTAAAGACGTAAAACGTAAGTGATTTCTTACGTTTTACGTCTTTACGTTTTTTTTCGTCTGGGCATGAAGTGCTTCATCGTTTCCACGCCCATCAACGTACAGGCGCCGATGTAAACGGCTGCCCCAACCGCCATCACCATTGCCATTTGGATTGCCCATGCCGCCCGGCTTGCGGCATGTGGATAGATGGGGGATTGCCGGACCAGCAAACAAGCGGCGGTCATCAGCCCGGTAGCCGCGAGCATCTTTAGGACTGGGCGAAGGCTTTTTTCCAGCCCAAGCCCGCCCAGGCGGCGGTCGAGCATATAAAGCATGACGACCGATTGGGCCGCGAAGCTGACCATCGTGCCGACGGCCATTCCCGCTTCACCCAGCGACGTCCATACGAGCGGCAGCTCGACAACCAGATTCACGCCGAGCGTTACAATCGACATCACCAGCGGCGTCTTGGTGTCGTGTAGCGCGTAATACGCGCGGTTGAGAATCTGCTGAAGGCTGAATGCCCAGATCGCGGCTGAATAAAACAGCACCGAGCGCGAGATCAACATTGCATCGGCGGCAGTCACCCAGCCATGCTGGAAGAAAAATTTGACGGCCGGCTCGCGAATGAGAATTAAGCCGACGCTCGCGGCGAAACCCTCGAAAAGCGTCGCCTCGATGCCCTGACGAAGCACTGATTTGAAATGCTCCCGGTCCTTATCCAGTGCCACCGCGCTCAGATTGGGAAAGATTGCGGTGGCCAGGGCGATGGCGAAAACCCCCAGAGGAAACTGGTAAAGAAACTGTGCCAGGTTGAGCCGGGCGGGCGCGCCATTGACCATCGGGTACACAAAGCGATGGCCCAACATCGTAAAATGCGTGACGAGCTGGCCCGCCGCGTCTTTATCCTGCATAAGCAGGACACTCATGCCTTTATCCAGCAGCACCGAAAGCTGGAGCACCCCAGCCCCGATCGCAACGGGGACCGTGAGCTTAAGCATCCTACCAACCGCGGGCGTCCAAACGTGCAGCACGGGCTTAAAACGAAAACCCGTTGCCCGCAGTGAAGGAAGCAGAATCATCGCCTGCATCGCCCCTGCCACGAGCACGAACGCGCTGAGCCAGTAAGCAAGTGTGGTTTGTAGCTGAAGCGTGGTCTGCTCCGGCAAGCCTCGATGCAAATGCAGCATCTTCGCGCCCACCAAAACGACCGCGACATGACACACATTCAGGATGATTGGCGCCGCCGCCGGCGCGCCAAATCGCTTATGCACCTGAAGGATTGCGCCCAGGAAAGCTGTCCCGCAGATCAGCAAGACGTACGGCAGCATGATCGCCGTGAACTTCAGCGTGAGCAGCCGGCCGAGAACAATCTCATCCGCGGGTCTGGCGCTATTGAAGTGAATTAACGCCAGCAGAATCCCCTCGCCCAGGACCGTCAATCCCAGCAGGAACATGCACAGCAAATTTACGCTGGCGGCGGCAAAATCGTTTGCCGATTGTTGAATGGCGTTCGGGTCGCTCGCTTCAATCGCCGAGGGATCCTGTTCGCGCTTTACCGCCTGGGCGTATAACGGGATGAATGCCGCCGCGAGCGCGCCTTCGCCAAAAAGCTTGCGAAACAGATTTGGAATTGTGAACGCAACCGTAAACGCGGACGCAACCGTCTGCGTCCCCAGATAGTGCGCCGCCACAATCTCGCGGCCGAGTCCCGTGATCCGACTGATGAGGGTAAGCCCGCCAATCAGCTTGGCGTGGCCGACAAATGATGCGGAGCGCGCCGGCTTGGAGGAGTTGTAGTTGAGTGAAACGGGAATCGCAGGCTGGGACATCCTTTTCCTTTTTCGCAATCCACTGTCACAATTACTCCATCCTTGGATGGAGTGACCGGAGGAGTTACTTGCCAGTCAGAGTCATCCGTCGTTCGCCCTCACCCCAGCCCTCTCACATTCGGCAGGCTCAGTGCAGGCCCGGGGGGAGAGGGGGAAAGAGCGGATAGGTTAGCTTTTAGTCTTTCAGCTGCGGCTCTGGGATCCTCAGTATCTAAAACCGCTGCAGTTACCGCGACGGCTTGTACGCCCGTCGCAATAACTTCATCGACATTTGCCGCGTTAATGCCCGCAATGGCCACGGCGGGAATCGAAATCTCGCTGGCTGCCTGTCGCGCATACTCCAGCCCGGCGACGAAATCCCTTGGTTTGGTGGCGCTTCGATAGGTGGGGCCCACTCCAATGTAATCTGCCCCATCCGACTGGGCGCGTCTGGCCTGCTCGATGTTGTGCGTGCTTACACCCACGATTTTGCCCCGGCCAACAAGCTTGCGAACCTCCGTTGCCGGGAGGTCTTCCTGACCCACATGCACCCCATCGGCTCCGCTCAACAGCGCGATGTCCGCCCGATCATTAATGATGCAGAGCCGCTCGTGCCGGCAGCACAGCTCTACCAGCTGCCGGGCTCGATGCAGCAGCTCCCGGCCATCCACTTCCTTCTCCCGAAGCTGAAGGCAATCCGCTCCGCCCAGCAAAGCCAGCTCGGCGGCCTCCAGCCAGGGCCGCCTGCAGCATCGTTCGGTGATCAGCACATATAAGCGCACATTCGCAAATCGCTTTGCGGGGCAAAGCGTCCGTGCGATCCGCTGTTCGACGTCGTAAAACCGATATCGAAGTTGCTCAATACGTGCGGCATCGGAGGCCGAAACGGTCTTGAGATACTCCTCGATGGCACGCAGCGCTTCTCCAAGCCGCTTCCCGGCCGCCGTCACAACGTCCGCGATATCCGCACGTTGCAGCTCGCCTTCGGTCTTGTTGGTCGTCCCGACATCGCCCGGCGTATCGCGATGGGCAATCGCTTCGGCCAGCAAAGCCCTCAGCACATCGGCCATTTCATGCCGGATCCCTTTGAGGGATGCGGAGAGCTTGCGGTCATCCAGAATAAATCGAGCGTAATCCTCAAGCACGCGCAGTGCCTCGCGCGCCCGGTTGGCGTTCGCGTCCAAAAGCCTCAACACAGCGCCATTTATGTGAACAGCCACGAAGCGACGATTATAAGACCAAGACAAAAGAATGCACCGACCCGCCCTCCGGGCTGCAAAGGAAGATCGATGAACCGTCGCAAAGAGCAGTTCAATAAAGGGTTAAGAAACCTGTCGCGCCGGCGAACCAGCTTGTACACGATCCGCCCGACGCTCTACAATTCCGATGGAATGCCTGAAACAAATCAGATTATCTGCGGCGACTCAATCAAGACCCTCAACGATGGCCCCGAGGCTTGGATCGACCTGGTTTTTGCCGATCCCCCATTCAACATCGGCTACCTCTATCACGGCTACGACGATGACCGCAAAGCCGAGGATTATCTCCAGTTCAGCACCGATTGGATGAAGGCCGTTCATCGCGCCCTCAAGCCCAATGGCTCGTTCTATCTTGCGATCGGCGATGAATTTGCGGCTGATCTGTGCGTTATCGCCCGCCGGCAGATCGGTTTCAATCTTCGCAACTGGATCATTTGGCACTACACGTTTGGCCAGCAGCCCAAAAACAAGTTCGCCCGCAGCCACACGCACGTCCTTTATTTCACAAAGGACGCTAAGGAATTCACCTTCAATCCAGACGCAATCCGCGTCGCTAGCGCTCGTCAGACGACTTATGGCGATTCCCGGGCCAACCCCAAAGGCAAATTGCCGGATGATGTCTGGTTCCTCCGTCCGCAGGAAGCCGATGCGCCGATGTTCGATCACTCGTGTGATACATGGAACGTCAGCCGGGTCTGCGGAACGTTCAAAGAACGCGAAGGCTGGCATGGCTGCCAGATGCCGATTGCCGTGCTCGATCGAATCATCAAATCCAGTTCAAACCCGGGCGACATCGTCGTCGATCCATTCAATGGGTCTGGAACGACCGTTGTGAGTGCAGCCCTGCTGGGGCGGAAGTATGTGGGCATCGATCAATCCGAAGAATATGTCGGCTACGCCCGCAAGCGATTGGAGCACGCCCTGCTGAGCGCCAATGCCAGCAATCCAGTTGCTGCCGCGACCCATCCAGGCCGGGCATCGAAGGTGATGACTGAAACCGACGCCTTCGGCCGCAAACGAGTCCCCCGCGGCCCGCGACGTCGAGCGGCCAAGTCCGCCTGAAATAGCCGTCGGCGTAGACCATGCACTGTAATGGTAGCGCTTCGGCTGGGCAGCGCCCCGCCGTCCATGCGGCAAAAGCTTTGCAAACGTGGCCGTCCTCGAAAAGCGGCGCTGCATCGGCGGCGCGTGCGTCGAAAAAGGCATGATCCCCGCCAAAGCCCTTCACGAAGCCCTGTTCAATCGAAATGGCGCGGCGGCCGGCGGGCGCCGTGGCGAACAGTTACCACGAAAACGGTGTCGGCCTCCACTCTATAATAGATGATGAAAGGCCGAACAGTCAGGGCGTGAATCTGCAGGTTCCTCTTACGACTACGCCCTGCGATCCTGAATCGTTGCGGCATCGATTGAAGCCCATCGATTTTATTCAGCAGTCGCTGGCGAACCAAAGCGGCTATTTGCGGTGAATCACGGTGAATAAATTCGAAAATATCTCGTCTAGATCGCGCAAAGACCGCTCAGTAAATTTGATCCGGTGCGTGTTGGTCATTCCGCCCGGCCCGGATACTTGGCACTAATTCGAGCGCGAACATCCTCCCAGTCCTCTACCTGGCCGTGCTCGATTTGATCTTCAGATTCATCAATTGCATCGAGCGTGGCCTCATCGAGTTCACCTGGTGAAATCTCGTTCAGCGCATTGAGCGCCGCGCGCAGGACTTCATCCGGGCTCGTATATTGGCCCGATTTGAGCTGATCTTCCAAAAGTCGTTGAGTTTCTGGACCAAGCGTAATGTTCATCATGCTCCACCTGATTATACCAACTTTCCGCCTGGTTTTTGACGCTCCGCGGATTCCTTGATCCGACTCAGCGGAATCGGCAATCACTTTGATTTGGGGGATGAGCGTTTGCGGGCCAAATTTACCGCGCGCCCCTCCCTGTGAATCTGGGAGGGCGCCCTCCAATATGGACGGGGGCGGATCAGACGACCGCTACGCCCTTTGCCAGCGTTTCAAGCTAAAACATTCTTGTGGCCGGCAGGTATCACCCTTAGACTTTTGCGACAATCGATCGGCGTCTCAGAACTGGGCCGCCACATCCAACCTAATACGGCCACACGCCGAGGAGAAACATTCATGAGTGAAGGGACCAAGCGTCGTGATTTTTTGAAATACACTGCCGCAACCGGCATGGGATATTGGGTGGCCGGGACCAAGACCTGGGCCCAGGAAGCCGACACCAAGACCCCCAATGAAAAGGTCAACTTTGCTTGCGTGGGCGTGAGCGGTAAAGGTGGAAGCGACTCGAGCCACGCCGCCGAGGTTGGCAACGTGGTGGCGATTTGCGATGCCAACGAGAAGAACCTCGAAGGCAAGGCCCGCGCTCTGCCCAAGGCCCGGAAGTTCACCGACTTCCGCAAGATGTTCGACGAGATGGGCAAGGAATTTGATGCCGTCACCGTCAGCATCCCCGATCACAACCACGCGGTGGTTGCGATGATGGCGATCAAAAACAAGAAAGCCGTTTACGTTCAAAAGCCCATGACCCATTACATGGCCGAGGCCCGCGCCCTCCGCCTGGCCGCGGCCGAGAACAAGGTCGCCACGCAGATGGGCAACCAGGGCAGCGCCGAGAACGGCCTGCGGGCCGGCGTTGAAGCTATTCAGTCCGGAGTCATCGGCAAAGTCCACTCCATCCACGTGTGGACCAACCGCCCCATCTGGCCCCAGGCCCCCAAGATCCTCGATCGCCCGATGGGCGAAGATCAGCCGCAGGGTCTCGATTGGGATTCATGGCTCGGCCCCTCTCCGTACCGCCCCTACGTCGCCAATTACACCAGCCCGGATGGGCAAACATTCCGTAACGTCTATCAGCCTTTCAACTGGCGCGGTTGGCTCGACTGGGGCACCGGGGCGCTGGGTGATATGGCTTGTCACACTGCCAATCTTCCTTACCGCGCGCTGAAGCTTGCAGACGTTCACCCGACGCGGGTCGAGGCCAAGTCTGGCGTTCTGAGCCGTGAAACGTATCCGTCATGGGCGAGCGTTGTCTTCGATTTCCCCGAGCGTGGCGACATGCCGCCGGTGAAGTTGTATTGGTATGAAGGGCAGATCGAGCTCAGCGATGGCACCCGCATCCACAACTGGCCCCCGGGCGAATACTTCTACGGCAAGAAGGTCGCCAACAGCGGCTCGCTCATGGTCGGGGACAAGGGCGTGATGTACTCGCCCGACGACTACGGCGCACAGTGGTTCCTCCTGCCGGAAGAAAAGTACAAGAGCTGGCAGAAGCCCGATCCGACCATTCCCCGCTCGCAGGGTAATAGCGATCTGTGGATGAAGAAGGAACTGGTCGCCGCCATCAAGGGTGGTCCCCCGGCTTACAGCAACTTCAACTACTCCGGTAAGCTCACCGAAACCGTCCTGCTCGGCAACGTCGCCATCCGCGCCGGCGCCCAGCATCATCTCGACTACGACGGCGAAGCACTCAAGATCACCAACTACCCCGAAGCCAATGCGTTCCTTTCCCGCGAATACCGCAAGGGATATTCTCTGTAAGGTTCAACTTCGGCAGACCAACAACAAACGCGGCACGGATGAGCAATCATCCGTGCCGCGTCTTTTTACGGTTCCCGAACCTCAAAAACTCATTCATTGCAGGCTTGCAATGTCATCCTGGAGCGAAGCGAAGGATCCGATTATCGCAGGGTCCGCCGGAATCAGATCCTTCGCTTCGCTCCAGGATGACAAGGAATTTTAGATCTCTTCTCCGCGTCCTCCGCGCCTCGGCGGTGAAGCTTTCTGCGCACTATTTCCCAGTAAATGTCTTGTACTTTTCGTCCAGCTTTGCCGCCTTGGCATCGCCCTCATGGATCACCACCAGATAATGAAACGTCGTCGTCTTTCCGGCAGGCATCTTAAAATCCCCCGCATGCTTGGCGATTTTCTTGTCGTAATAGCTCAGCCCGAACGGATTGGCCCCCATCAAGCCATATTCACGGATATGCCACTGCTGCGGATGCAGCGGATTGGCCGGCGAATCAAACGCCGCCACGCCATAGGTTTTCCCGTTGATCTGCCCCGAGATATCCGCCCAGTCGGCCGGCTTGCCCCAGATGTTTTTCTCGCCGGTTGCGCCCGTTGAGTTGGTGATCACCGCTTTATGTTCCGGGATCGAATCGTTCACGCGCACCGCCACCAGCCCCGCCTCCTTGGTGTCCTGAAACGTTACCGATTCCTTAATGGGCATGAACTCCAGGGTGAAATCGATGCCGCGCGACTTGTCCGGAAATTCCGTGAATTTCAACGTCCGCCGTTCGTGCAT
The DNA here is from genome assembly GCA_036794395.1 of Tepidisphaeraceae bacterium. Lineage (GTDB taxonomy): Bacteria > Planctomycetota > Phycisphaerae > Tepidisphaerales > Tepidisphaeraceae > DASXMX01. The sequence continues at coordinate 16,307 of DAIRGS010000108.1, forward strand.
GATCGGCTCAAACGTCGTCCCCTCCCAATCCAGGTCTTCGATGATCGTGTCGCCCCCGACCTTCTCAAACTTCAGATGCCGCTGCTTGGGCGTCTTATCGCCCTTGAGCGCCCAGTGATCCGCCCCGTTCACCTCTCCATGCCCCACCCATAATGAGTTGTGATGCGGGTGCTCCTTTTGCCCATAATGGTCCGCCGTCACCGGCGTCCCGTCCGCCGCGAGCACCGGAAAGAAGAACGGCCGCGCATACGCCCGATCCTCCCGCTTGCCATACCAGTAATCCGTGAACGGCTTCCCGTCGATCAACACCGAAACGTGGTTGTCCGCCTGAATCAACAGCACTTTCTGATCCTCCGCGAAACTCGTGATCGAGAACACCATCAGGATCGGTACAGAAAAAAGAAAATGTCGCGCAGTCATTTCGGCTCCAGGTTAGGCAAAACAATGATTCACCACGGAGGCACGGAGAACACGGAGAGCGGAAACTCGAATGACGAAATTCGAATGACCCTTCGACAAGCTCAGGGCAGGCGAATCAATGACGAATGACTGAAGCACGAATGACGAAACAAATGCGCGGCCGTCGATGCATTTGTTTCGTCATTCAGTCATTCGGCATTCGGATTTGATTCGTCATTCGAATTTCGTCATTCGAGTTTCCTCGTGCCCCGTGGTGAATCAATCTTCAACGAGCGCAAATAGAACTCACGAATATGATTACCCCACCCGCAATATCAATGTTGAGCCGTGACTTGCGCCCGCGGGTCCGTTCGGGCGATAATCTCGCTTACCCCCGTCTGGTTGAATCCCTTGAAACCTTGATTCCGCTCAAGGTTCTCCAAGTGTGAGCCCAGCGTGCCCTTCTCTCGAAACTGCGTCGCTTGCTCGGCGGTAATCCGCGCGGCCTTTAGCAGCCGCTCGATCCGCTCTGGCCGGACTGGCCAGATTTCGCCCTCGGTAAACGCCTGCCGCAGATACGGGAAATTCGTGAACGGCTTCATGACCTTTACGTTCTCTTGACCTTCCAACTGCTGCTTGAGGGCATCGAAATCAAACTGGCATTCCAGGTGATGCATCCCCGATTCCAGAAACGCCTCTCCATGTAAGGCGCACCACAATCCCACCGTGCCCAGCGCTTCCCTTGGGGCAAGCCCCTCGTGAGCAAAGTCCGCAATCAACTCATCCGGCGACAAGTCCACATCTGCAAAAATCACAATCCCCGCCACCGGCTGTTCCAGGACTTGCGCCCCCCAGCCCGATTGATGCCCCGCATAAAACCGCTCCCGGCAATGAAACCCGAGTTTCTCAAACAGCGCCATTAACGGCGCGAAATGCTCGCGCGAAGACCGATAAGTATGATGATCGTGATTCGCCCACCCGATCCCCAGCTTGTCCTGCCGGGCCTTCTGCACCTGCGCTGCACGATTCCGCCGTTGCCAATACTCCCGCTCGGCGGCGAAGAACAAATCGCAAGCCCGATCCCGCCCCACTGCCGTGATCGCGTTATCGATCAAATGATGGGCTTCGGTGAACCCTTCCGCCTCATGCTCAAAAAAACGCTTGCGCAGCCGGAAGTGTTCGAGGTGCTCGAGCACTTTCATCGCCATAGCCGGATCCGGCGCCGGCACGTCGAAATCCTGGTAACCATGGCGTTCGATCACCAGCACGACCCCAGCATCGCTCCAACTGACCGCCGCCTTTCGCGTCGCCGCCAAATTTAAACCCGAGATGCTCGGCGCCAGCGGCGTCCGCCAGCTGGCCAGAAAATCAGCCACGGACTCAACCTTCAGATACATCATCCGCC
>DAIRGS010000108.1:18120-21770 GCA_036794395.1 Tepidisphaeraceae bacterium
CCGCCCGCCATGTTCGCGCAACACGATTGGCGGAAAGATCCCGCCCTCATGCACATAACGATTCGGCGAATGGGGCAGCGGCCGTCGCACATATCCCGCGGCTTCGAGCTCCCGGTTGTCGTGGTTATCCGGCAACTGAAACGAATCGATCAGATCCGTCAGACGCACCCCCGCCTCCCTCTCCAGCCGCCGCGCCAACTCCGCGACGAACGCATCTTTCTTTAGAAACGGCTCGGCAAGCCCCATAACCAGCGCCTCGGCCTGAGGCTGCGGAGCCCATTGAAACGTCTGAAGCGGATTCGCCGATTGAGCAACTGTCACCGTGACCTCCTGTCGTGCCGATACCTATCATAGGTTACCGTAATAATTCCGCACAGGTTCGGGCCGGGCCCTCTGCTCGAAACGGAGCATGACAGTAGGCGATACTCTTCTTTTCCCCCCACCGGTACGCCGGGGGAGGGCAGGGAGGGGGCATTGCGGACGAGTTGCTCGGCAGAGTAGAGCGATTTCGGCAGACGTGACGACATAACAGAAAGAGAGTGTCAAGGCAAGCCCCGATCGGGCGCTGAAAGAAACCCCCCTCCCTACCCTCCCCCGGCGTACCGGTGGAGGGAATCAGGAGCCGACCGTCATTGAAACGGAGTCTGGCGATGTATCGGATTCTTCTGCTTGGCGCGGGAAACATCGGCAGCGCGATCGCGCAATTCCTCTCCAACACCGGCGACTATGACGTGCTCGTCGCCGATGCCGATGAAGCCTCCCTTAAACGCGTCCAACAAATCGCGGATGTGAAAACGGTGCAGCTCAGTGCCAGCGATTCAACCGCACTCAGATCGGCAATGAAAGGCCGCCAGGCAGTCGCCTCCGCGCTGTCGTTTGCCTTGAATCCGAGTGTTGCCCAATGTGCCCTGGAAGAAGGCCTGAGCTATTTCGATCTCACCGAAGACCGCGAAACCACCGCCGCCATCCGTGCTATCGCAAAGCAAGCCGTGCCCGGCCAGATTTTCATGCCACAGTGCGGCCTCGCCCCCGGGTTCGTTTCGATCGCAGCCCACCACCTCGCCCACGATTTCGAGCGCCTGGATGAAGTGCAGCTGCGCGTCGGCGCGCTTCCGCAGTTCCCGACCAATGAGATGAAATACAATCTCACCTGGTCCACCGACGGCCTCATCAATGAATACGGGAACCCGTGCGAAGCCGTTCACGAAGGCCGCCTGCTCGAAGTCCTTCCCCTCGAAGGCCTCGAACATTTCTCCCTCGACGGCATCGACTATGAAGCCTTCAACACCTCGGGAGGCGTCGGCACGCTGGCCGAGACCCTCAACGGGAAAGTTCGCTCATTAGACTATAAGACCATCCGCTATCGCGGCCACCGCGACCTCATTGCGTTCTTAATGAACGAACTGCGATTGAACGATCGCCGGGCGCTCCTTAAAGACATCCTGGAGAATGCCGTTCCGGTCACCCTCCAGGATGTCGTCCTTATCTTCTGCACCGTCACCGGCTGGAAAGATGGCCGCCTGATCCAGTCCACCGACGCGCGCAAAATCTATCATGGCGTCTGCTTCGGCGACCAATGGAGCGCCATCCAAATCACCACCGCCGGCTCGCTCTGTGCGGTCGTCGATCTCTTCTTCACCAACAAACTTCCCGATCAGGGATTCGTGAAACAAGAGCAAGTCGATTTCCAATCGTTCCTCACCAACCGCTTCGGCAAATGCTACGCCTGCACCTCCACTGACGTGGGCATCAAAGCCGGTATGCGAGCGTGACGATCCCCCGGAGCTTCTTCATCTCTAAATGCCCGAACTCGATTCCATGCATTGCATTTAAGTGACATGGCCTTCCAGGCCGTGGTTAAGGAAGCCTCGGGTCGACGCCGGGTGAGACGTGGGAAAACCAACTGTCCTTAAGGGAGCATTTTCTTCTCAGGCACCAGAAGGTTGTCCTTGCCAGAAACTTGGTTTTCCCAAATCGTACCCGTCGCTGGCGGTCATGTCCCTCGATCATGGGCTGGAAGCCCCATGCCACGAAAGGCGTGGAATCGCGCACGCACATCCAGACGGCATCAGCAGCGCAGGGGAAAGCAGGCGTAGCTTTTTATGAAGGAACGGCGCTGGCGACAGCATCGCCCCACGGTATAGAAAATGACGGCTTGGGGGCATTCGCGCTAACGGCCCATCGGTAAATCTCAGTGATGCGTTGGGCTTTGTACTCCCACGTGAAAAGCGTGTGGGCGCGCGTTAGGGCAGCCGCTGCCTTCTGGTCAATTTCGTCCGGGTTCTTTACGAGGTGTTCGAGAAGTTTGCGGAGGCGGGTGCGGATTTCGGAGGGGGTGCCGAGGGGGATGACGAAGCCGGTTGTATCGGTGACCAGTTCGGCAGGGCCGCCGTAGTCGACGATGATGGGAGCGACGCCGACGGCCATCGCTTCCAGCGCCGCGCCGCCGCCGAAATCTCGGATGCTGGGGAAGGCGAAGAGGTCGGCGTTGACCAGGCTGTCCTGAACTTTGGTGTGTTCAACCCAGCCGGTGAGGTGGACGCGCTCGCCGAGGCCTTCGCGGTGGATGATGGCCTTAAGTAGCGGCATGTCAGGGCCATCCCCGACGATTTCGACCATTAGCTTTCGATCGCGAATCAGTTGTGCCGCGGCTTCAAGGAAAAGATCCATGGCCTTGCAGGGCACGACGCGTCCGACAAACACGACCTTCAGCGGGACCGTCGCCCGCCGGTTTCTACGGCGCGTGAATCGCGCCGGGTCGATCGCATTCTCAGGCACGTAAAACGTTTTGGATCGAAACGCGCGGGGCACCTCATCGAGCGTGGTGCGCGAGGCGGCGATGATCGCGGTGGCGTCGCGACGCGTGGAATAATAGCCGGGCATCAGGCGATGCATTTCCCGCAGCAAAGGGAGATGTTCGCCCTCGCGTTTTCGAGCGGCCTCAAATCCTGGCGGCCAGGGCAGGCCGCCATTCAACGGGCCAATGACAAACGGCACGCCCACCTTCCGGCAACGGGTGGCCAACAGGCTCGGCGAGGCGGGGCTCAATGGGATCAGGCGATGCACGACATCGAATTCTTTGGCCGCGATTCGATCGCCAAACTGTTCCCAGATGAGATGTTCGAAATAGGGGTACGCCAGCGACATCATGCTGCTGAGAACAGTCCAGCCGGTGTTGGATTTTGCGCCGAACACTCCGGCCATCCGATAAGCACGCCGGGCGACGGCTTCAGAATCGATAGCCGTGAAATCCTTGCCTTCAACCAAACCCGCCCGAAGGATGGCGTCGCGATTGCGAACCTGTGTGACCAGATGGGTGTCATTCAGAGCGGCAATCGCGCGGGCGTGGGACCAGCCCACAAGTGGAACACTGACCCATTCCGGATTGCATGCTTCGGCGATCAGTAATACGCGCACTGGCGGCACCTGCTTCTTGAAACTGAATCCCGGTTCCCATGTCGGGAGCGGCGGGATTATAGGGAAGAGATGGCACAAGTGCATGCCCGTATCTTTTACTATTAATGCTCTTATGTTTGGTGCGTCGCCAAGGCTATCGCACAATGCCCCTCCGACGCAAAATTTGGGAGTGCGAGGTTGGGCCGATGAAAACCCGTGGTTTTTCAGGATTGCGTTCGTCCTGGTTTTGATGC
>DAIRGS010000421.1:0-5094 GCA_036794395.1 Tepidisphaeraceae bacterium
GCCCACTGCCCACTGCCCACTGCCCACTGCCCACTGCCCACTGCCCACTGCCCACCTTTTTCATCCATAAGTCCTTTATTTACCCCCGAACCCTCGCGCGCTGCCCACTTTTGGGCCCCGCCATAAACCCAAGTGCACACCAGCTTTAGCCGGACTCCAAAAAACCATGAGAGCGCCGGTCTTCATCCTCCCCCGCGCGCTCAGCATTTTTGGCTCCCGTCACAACCCATTGCAAACAATCACCTTAGCCGGACCTCGAAAAACCATCAGCGCGCCAGCTTCCCACCCAAGAATAAGGACTTACGGCCGATCTCCCTCCCACCGGCCAAATGAAATTAGCAAGTTGTCGATAAATGCAACGGAATGCAACGCCGTGCAACGTTTTCACGATGTGCGGCCGAAGGGTCACTGCGGTTCGTCGGCGCCGACGATGGAGATGGTGTTTTTGCCGTTCTTTTTGGCGCCTTGCATGAGGCGTTTGTCGGCTTCTTTGATGAGGGTGTCGGCGTCTTGGCCGTCCCAAGGGAAGACGGCTAATCCCGCGCTGACGGTGAGGGTGCCTTTGCCGGTTTGGCCTAAGAGGGGGAATTCTTCGGAGCTCATGAGGCGTTTGAAGCGTTCGAAGACCTGGAGGGGTTCCTGGGGGGGTCGGGAGGAGGTGTTGGGCTTGGGTTGGCGGGGTTGGCGGGGGCCTTCTTTGTCCCAGAAGACGACGGCGAATTCGTCGCCGCCGATGCGGGCGACGAGGTCGTGCTGGCGGGTGCAGCGTTTCATGAGGGCGGCGGCCTGGCGGAGGATTTCGTCGCCGGTGGCGTGGCCGAACTGGTCATTGTATTTTTTGAAGTCGTCGATGTCGAAGAGCAGGAGGGTGACGGGGAAATGGAGCTGGCGGGCGCGTTCGATGATGGAAGCGAGGAAATGGCGGAAGTAGCGGGAGTTGGCGGAGCCGGTCAGCTCGTCGGTGATGGCGAGCTTCTGCATTTTGTTGTGTCGATCCTGGAGGGCGGCGACTTTGCCCATGAGCTGGCCGACCTGGGCGAGGGCGTGGCGAGCGACGGTTTCATCGTGCGGCTCGCTGGGCGTGAGCATCAAATGCAGCGTGCCGACTTCCTCGGCACCGTTGCGGACGGGGTTTGATACATGCACCTGACCTTCGGGAGCTGCCGGGGGCGCTTCGCCGGGGCGGGTGAGGCGGAGTTCGAGTTCGGGCGCTACATGTGCGTTGATCTGGTTGGCCGCGGCGTTGAGGGCATCGTGCGGATGTGCCAAAAGTGCATCGAGCAGAAGCTCGGCAAGGGGCGTTCGGGTCAGAGGAGAGAGGGTGACGGGGGGAGTGGGAGAGGGGGAGTCGGGGTTGGAGGGGGCGTTGTCGTCAGCCAGGCGCAGTGGGGGGGATGCAAAGATCTGAAGGAACTCGGCGGCATTGGCGGGGGTGATCAGATAATCGTCGCAGCCGAACTGCAGCATTTTCTGGGAGAGGATTTCGAGGGTTGGGTGGCCGAAAAGAAGGAGGCGGGCATCGCCGGCTAATTCGCGAAGGGCTCTGACTGCGGCTTCGGGGCGGCGCTCAAGGGGCTCGGCGGCGGCGAGAACCGTCGTGAATTGATTTGAGGACAACTCGGCGATGGCATCGAATAAAGTGGGGACGGCAGTTACGCCCACTCCTGGCAGCGCCTGTAACAAAACCCCCTGGAGCTCGCGCCCAGCGTCTCCAACTAATAGCACCCGCTCTTGAACCAGTCGAACCATGTTGCTCACAACTTATTACTGCCTACTGCCTACTGCCTACTGCCCCGACGGCGATCGCATGTTTCTGGCCCGGCGGCCCATATCGGGAGTGCGAGGCTCCTGCCGAGCAAATGTACCTGAAAAAATGCGCTCGGCGGGAGCCTCGCACTCCCAGTAAAGGCAGGTGCGATTGCCCTGCCACTGCCCAGTTCAACTCTCTTCCCCCGCCGGCGGCACGCTTGGCTGCTCCTGAAGCAGGGCCTTCAATTCTTCGCCGGACAGGATGGGTTCATCAGGTTCCATTTCGTCGTCGGTCTCGTCCTGGGAAGATACAGATCGATCAATGACCGAGGGCACATCAGCCGCGATTTGCGGGAGATCCAGACCCGAATCGCGAGAGAGGCCCTGGACGGCAATTCGGTGAAGGCCGTCATCGTCCAGCAGGCCATCGGCACCAAGGCTCATCGCCTCGGCCAAGGCCGCCTGGCGGCCATCGGTGTGTGCCAGCCACAATTCGACATGCGGATACCGCCGTTTGACTGAGGAGATGATGGAGAGCTCTTCACGGTACAGTCCGCTGAGGCTGAGGATCATGGCGCGATACACCAGTGGTCGGCGACAGAGTTCGGTCATGGCGGCGTAGGGGTCGTCGGCTTCGCCGCAGCCGTAGCCGAGGCGTGCAAGAGTTGCTCGAACATCAGCGCGTGCAGCGGGATTGCTGACGAGCAGCGCCCGGCCGGTTGGTCTTGTGACTGGCAAACTCACTTGGGACATCCCGCTCCGTACTCCATCCCACGTTTCATGGATGTGTGGCGCACATCCAATCATACTTCATAGGGACCGGGTTGCAATTTGGCTAGCTGTAAACAGGAACATGCAAACGCGGGAGGGTGAGAGAGTTGGCGCTGGCGTCAATCCCTGTCCGTGGTACTCAGAAAACTTGACAGCAAGTCGCGTCAAGTTAGGATGCTCATGGCGTTTTTGGGCCGGAATCGCGTATTGTCGTGCAAGCGATTGGGTCGGTCCGATAACGCTGGCGGAAGAGTAGATTTAGACTAATTTGCCGAGGCCCGGCAACAGCTTGAATTGACCCTGACCGCTCGGGAATACACCACTGCCGGACAGCTTCGTCCAAGGAGCCCCCGTGAGCGCCCTGACCAAAACATTTGTTCTTTTACTGGTTGTTCTCTCGCTTGTGGAAACGGCGGGAATTGTCGTCTACGTCAACCGCGCCCAGTATTTCTCCAAGGCGTTGACGGACATTCGGGCGGAGGCCAACCAGGAAAAGGTGAAAGCCGCGACGGCAACGGATGCGGCTAACCTCGCGGAAGTCGCCCGGTCGCAGGCGCAGTCCGACCTTCAGAACTTTCGGAATTTATCCCAGCAGACGACTGACGGGCTTCGCGCTGCGGGCTTTGAAAAGGACACTCAGATCGCCCAACTGAACAACAACCTGCTTCAGACGACTGCCGCCCAGAAAAGTGCGGGTGACGCGTTGCTGGTGGCTCAGAAGGCCGTCGATATGCAGAACACCCAGATGGCCGAGCTCCGCAAGCAGAGCCTCGATCTTCAAAAGCGTGATTCGGAAAACAGCCTCGCGCTGATCGCGTTGAACAGCAAGTATGACACGGTTAACCGGCAGTGGCGCGATGTCACGGAGCAGAACGCCGAGCTTCAGAACAATTACAGGTCTGTGAGCGAAAGTGCGAAGCGCGCTGGAGTGAGCTTGAACAAGGACGCCCCGGTCCTTAATCCCGAAGCGATGGTGAAGGTTGAAGGGGTTGTCCGCAGCAAGTCCAACGTGAACGGCATCGACATGGCGACCATCTCGGTCGGCAGTGCCGATCAGGTCACCAGAGGCATGCGTTTTTCGGTGATCGATCCCCACTCTTCAGATCCATTCTTGGGCTACCTGATCGTCGACAAGGTTGAGCCCAACGAAGCGATCGGCCATCTCAACGGCCCCCGCGTGAACCAGATTCGCGCCGGTGTCGAAGTGCGGACGCAGCTTTAAGATTTGTTCGTGGTCAGTGGCCAGTTGTCAGTTGTGAAGGCAGACGTTGGCGACAAACGACAACTGATCGGCGACTGACCACTGACCACTGACCACTGACCATTGGCGAAGGACATTCAACCATGACGCGTTCCCCACGAGATCAGGTACAGGTGAAGGCCGGCAGCGATGTGTTCACCGCGCTGGCGGCGGTGGCGGCGGTGGTGACGCTCATCGGAATCATCGTGATGTTCGTCAGTGCAAGCTCCAATTTCGGCGAAAACCTTTTCACGCCGAGCGGCTCGACCTCGGTGGCCGGGGGACGGTAGTCGCGGTTCAGCAGTAGGGGAGCCCGGCTCGGCTCCGTGGCGCGTGGGCTTTTTCTTCAGGCGGTTTCAATTCCTCGATCCTGGTCCGCTGATCGACGGCGAACTGGAATTGGTCCCCCCCGATCCACAATGGTTCGATGATTTACTCGACGCCTGCGCGCATCCGTTGACGGTCGAGCAAGCCCCGGACGAGGCAAGGACCAGCCACAAGCAGCTCGAGCAATTTTTGCGAATCGCGCCATGGGGGCATGAGCCGTCCGACACGGCGGCAGGGCGGGTTCCACAATACCATTTCTGGATGCGCATCCGGCCTGATTCGGGGCTGGCCGCTTCCAGCATGCCGCCGGTTCGAATTGCCGGGGGAATCGGCCTTCGCATTGGCCGGGCTCGTAACGTGGAAATGTACTACGGTCACCTGGGGTATCACGTGTACCCGCCCGCCCGCGGCCGTCGATACGCCGAGCGGGCGTGCCGGCTGTTGTTCCCTCTGGCGCGGCGGCACGGACTCAAGACCGTGTGGATCACCTGCAATCCCGACAACTTCGCCTCCCGCCGAACCTGCGAGCGGCTGGGTGGGGTATTGATAAGCATCGTCGCGGTGCCGGATGACGACCCGCTGTATGCGCGCGGCGAGCTGGAGAAATGCAGGTATCGGATCGATTTGTGAGAGTTGACCGGTTGGGAAACTGGGCCTCATCCTTCGAGTCATCGCATCCATTCACTGTCGCAAGTGTCGCACGGACCCCCCGTTTTTAGCCTGAAAACCGACCTCTATGCGACACTTGCGACACCTAACGCACGAAATTCGCACGACTGCCGCACGCCCACCCTTAACCGACCAGACCATAAACATCTATACGGAATGAAGTTGCAATGCATGCCCCCAACCCCCGTGTCCGAACACGACACTTTGCGACACTTTCCCGGCTTCGCCCCACTGTCGCACGAAACCCGGCGTCATGACCGGTGTGCGATAGATTCGGCGGCCACCCTTTTTCCCTCTCCCGGTACGCCGGGGGAAGCGAGCGGAATTGGCGACTGCCC
>DAIRGS010000422.1:0-5087 GCA_036794395.1 Tepidisphaeraceae bacterium
TTTGTGTAGGGGCGGACCCCCGTGTCCGCCCGAGTGGATTGACGATGAGGGCGGACACGGGGGTCCGCCCCTACGCCTCTCGGTCCCTACTTTTCCCGGACATGCCCATCGCCGGTGACGACCCATTTGTACGTCGTCAAATCCGCCGCCCCCATTGGCCCGCGCGCATGTAGCTTATCGGTGCTGATGCCGATCTCCGCGCCTAAACCGTATTCTCCCCCATCAGCGAAGCGCGTGCTGGCATTGACCATCACGCTTGCGCTATCCACCCGCTGAACAAACTCATTGGCTGCCCGCAGATCGGACGTCAAAATCGCATCCGTGTGCCGGCTGCCGTGTTGATTGATGTGGCGCACCGCTTCATCCAGCGAATCCACAACCTTAATGGCGATCGTGAATGCCAGATATTCGGTCGGCCAATCGGCATCTGTTGTTGCGGTGGCGGGGGGGTAGAGCTTCCTTGCTCGCTCGTCTCCTCGAATTTCCACACCCGCGCCGGCCAAATCCCCGCATACTTTGGAGAGTAGCGTCGTCGCCGCATCCTTGTGGAAAATCAGCTTCTCGACGGCATTGCACACCGCGCCGCCAGGATAGCTGGTCTTGGCGTTTACGCAGACCTTGCGAACCTGCTCTTCCATCCCCTGCGTCGCGGCGTCGATATAAATATGGCAGTTGCCGGTGAAATGCTTCAGTACCGGGATTGTCGAATCCTTCACCACGGCGCGGATCAGACTTTCGCCGCCTCGGGGAATAACCAGATCGATATATCGATCGAGCTTAAGCAGTTCGGGGACCAAGGCGCGATCGGTCGAATCGATGAACTGAACGACGTTCGGATCGATATCGGCTGCGGCCAGTGCATCTTTGACAATCTGAACGATCGCCCGGTTTGAATGAAACGCCTCTTTTCCCCCGCGCAGAATGACCGCGTTGCCACTCTTGAGGCAGAGCGCCGCCGCATCGCTGGTGACGTTGGGACGGCTTTCGTAAAAGAACAGTACCACTCCCAGCGGAACTCTCACTTTTTGGATGCGGAGTCCGTTGGGTCGGGTAAAGCCTTCGATCACCTGCCCAACCGGATCGACCTGGGCGGCGATCTGGCTGACGCCCTCGGACATGGCGGCGATGCGTTTTTCGGAGAGCTTGAGCCGTTCGATCAGGGCTGGTGCGAGACCAGTCTTTTCGGCGGCGGTGATATCCTCGGCGTTGGCTGAGAGCAGATTGGATTTTTGACGGGTCAGGGCATCGGAGATCTGGCGCAGTGCGGCGATTTTCCTGCTTCCATCCAGCGTGACCAACTGTGCCGAGGCATCTCGTGCCTGGCGGCCGATGTTTTCAACGTATGACGTCCAATCGCTCATTTTTGGCATTATACGCATGGGAGGGGTCCACGCGCGAAAGCGTTATTGATTGGCAGGCGGTCGGGGGACAAGGGTGTAGTCGATGGTTTTCGGCGTGCTATTTGCCTCGACCCTCATTCCGAGTGGAAGCACAAAGTTTAGCGGCGCAATGTGCTTCTGGCCCGGGACCTCCGTGCTAACCACGTCCACGTCAAAACTAGCGTGAACCGTGTAAGCGCCTTCCTGTCTGCCTTCTCGCAACACCCGAATTTTGTCATCAGGCCCGATCAAGGTGATGCTGGAAATGGTGGGTGTGTAGTCAGCCTCGAATTTCCGGGCTCGTTCATTCTTTGGCGGGTATGACGCGAAGACCGACATTGTGGGTACGGTATAGCTCGATTCGCCATTTGGACGGGTGATTGTGACATTCACCGAATTTGGAGAAATCGTCGCGGTATTGGTGGGATTGTCGAAGGCCGGTAATAATGCGACGTTTACAAGGTTGTGGGCACCCATTTGGGCCAGAACTTCACTGTACGGCTTGAGATTCGGATAAACGTAAAGCCGATCTTCCTGCTCGGCTTTGATCATGTCGCCTTCAGGGAGTGTTACTTTAACTTTGGCCTGAGAAAACAGGGGAGGCGGCAAGCCTTTGAGGTCTTCAGGCCGAGCTTTCACATCGACGGTTGCCTCCCTTATGTTTTCAACGATGACCACCAACTCAGCAGGCGCGCAGCGAAGAATTCGAACGCCCTTGGACTGAACCCGCGGGTCTCGATTCAGAACTGTAGCGACGTCGATTGTGTGATTGCCGGCGGAAAGGTCGCGATCCGATTCCAGTGGAACCGTATTCGACTGGAGCATGTCCTTGACGTTTTCCACCAATGCCTGAGATCCGCTCAAATCGGCGTGGATTGAGTGAATTGTGCCTGGCGCAAATCGCACCAACAGGTGTCCCGGTATGCCGGGCGGGGGATCGACACTGATGGTTACGTTGCTGACCGTGACCACCTGCTCGCGCTCGGCGTAGATCCAAATCAGCACGGTCAGCGGAACGACCCAAAGCAGCGAACGAAGGCTGCTCATGTACGACTCGCGCGAAAATGTCGCCCGGCTCCAGGATCGAACTGAGCCGGCGAGCTTGCGCCGCCATGTCCGTTTGGCCGGCGCGTACCTGCGCTCGATGGTTTCGTGCTTTTTCGGAGGTTGGTCAGGCGTTTGAGACATTCCGTATTTGCTCACGCGACGGATCGTTGGAAATTCTAGGCCTCGGATCGAAAGGAATCGGGCTCATCCCGTCCCAATAACTCACTCATCAGACCCCTAAGGCCATCGGGGGTTAGCTTTCGGATCAGGCGGCCGCGTTCTGCGATGCTGATGTCGCCGGTTTCTTCTGAGACGATCATGACCAGGGCGTCGGTTTCCTGGCTTAACCCGACCGCGGCCCGATGGCGCGCGCCCAGTTCACGTTCGAGATCGCCCCCCTCGGCCATCGGAAATTGCACGCCGGCATAGGCCACTTTTCCCTGGCTGATAATAACGCCCAGATCGTGCAGCTCGGTGTTGGGGAAAAAGATTGTATTGAGCAGGGCCGCACTCACCTCGGCGTTTAGGCGGGTTGCCTTGCTCTCTTCGGCCAGGCCCGCCAGCGGCGTCCCGCGTTCGATCGCCACCAGGGCTCCAATTTTGCGGCGCGAACAGTAGGTAGCGGTTTCGACCAGGGCGGCAATTTCCTCGTCCATCTGCTGGGACCAGGCCCGGAACAGGCGCGTTTCTCCGAGGCGCATCAATGCCCGGCGAAGCTCCGGCTGAAACACCACGATAATCGCCAGCGATGCCAGGTATAGAAACTGGCGATACAGGAACTCAACCCGCTCCAGATGGAAGGTCGAACCGAGGAGCCGGACAATAATGTAAAGACTGATCAGGATGACTGCGAGGCCCTTGAGGAGTCGGGCGCCGCGCGTGCCTCTCAGGAACCGGACAATCCAGAACACGGCCAGCCCGATCAGCAGCATTTCCAGCGCAATCTGCCAGGGCGGGATCGCGTGGATGGCTTGACGGAAGCCGGACAGGTTGAGGAACTGATCCATTCGTGTCCCCGCGTTCGGAGCGCCCGCCGTGCGACGAACCGAATCGGATTAAAAACTCTGGAGATCTGTTTTTGCGAACTATACGGCGGGCTCGACGCGTGTTCTATCCAGGCTCCGAAAATCCGCTATGATCTTTTGGTTGTATCGCCTCGATCATGCGTACCACTTGAGCCATCGCGGCAACGTCGTGGACGCGCAGCACATTTGCGCCATGTGCCGCCGCCCACGCCACGGCCGCCGCCGTCCCCATTGGCCGGCCTGAGTCGAGCGGTTCTCCCGTGATGCTTCCGATAAAACCCTTCCGGCTGACGCCCACTACGAGGGGCCGGTCCAAAGCCTCCAACTCTGTGAGCTTCTGCAGCAAAGTCAGATTGTGTTCGAGGGTCTTGCCGAAGCCAATCCCGGGATCGACCAGTATTTTCTCCCTGGCGATTCCCGCTACTGATGCTGCTTCGATTCGATCGCCCAGAAACGCGATGACCTCGGCCACCACGTCCGTATATTCGGGCTTATCCTGCATGGTCGCGGGCCGGCCCTGCATGTGCATCAATATGATTGGAGCCCCGCGCCGCGCCACCACCTCGAACAGCCGCGAATCCTGCCGCCCGGCGTAAATGTCGTTGACGACATGCGCGCCCGCGTCCAGCGCCGCCTCGGCAACCTCGGCCATTCCCGTGTCGATCGAAATCGTCGTATCCACCCGTTCCCGCAACCCTCTGATTACCGGAACCACCCGTTCGATTTGCTCGGCTACGGACATTGGCTTGGATCCCGGCCGCGTTGATTCCCCCCCGATATCAATCAAATCCGCCCCGGCCCCCGCCATTGCCGACCCATGCTCTACCGCCGCCGCCAAATTCGTGAAATGGCCCCCGTCGCTAAAGCTATCGGGCGTGACATTCAAAATCCCCATCACCAGCCGCGGCCGGCAGGATGCCTCCAGCCACGATTCAAAATCAGAGGGGGTCATTGGTCATTGGGCAGTTGTCAGTTGTCAGTTGATTCAGATGTCCACTGACCACTGACAACTGACTACTCAACAAGATTCTTCTCAAACACAATTAAATTATCCGCATGGGTTGAATCCCAGCGAATTCCGACGATGTCATAGCCCAGCGCGACTGCGAAGTGGATGAATTCCCGCTGGTGGTTCATGCACTCGCAGCGGACATATTCGTAGCCGTGATCTTTTGCCCAGGCTTGCTGGGCTTCCTGCAACTGGCGTCCCACCCCATGCCTTCGTATGTCCGGCAAAACCCCGCACATCCAATGATAAAACATGCCGGGCTTCAGCTCGAAGCCGATCCAGAACCCGACCGGCTTGTCATCCATCTGCGCCAGAAGCGTGAGCGAGTTATACCGCCCCATAAACCGGCGCTTGAAAAAATCGACCTCGCGCTTCGGGCGAAAAACGTTGTTGTACAACTCCACCGCCCGCGGCAGGAGCTTCTCGTCAGCAATAATGATGTCCGCCTGGGCCACAGTCGCAAACCTCCAAAACAGCGCGGTTGCGATTATAGGGGCGGCAGGGGCTGGGACCAAACGCCATGGCCAAACCGGTTTCCCGATATTGAGCGCGTAACAGTCTCCGCGTCCGCCCTTTTTTTCTAGGTCGGCAAACCTCACTTGAGAAACTCGCTTGTTCGCAGAAACT
>DAIRGS010000423.1:0-5059 GCA_036794395.1 Tepidisphaeraceae bacterium
CCGGCCGCCCAATACATACAGCTTATTCCCCGAGTTGCTCCCTTTGATCCGCACGGGTTGCAACCCCTGATCTCCCGACGCGCCCGTGGCCAGGACTGTACCGGTGAAAGCCGCCGATCCGAAATCCACCTTGATGCGCGGCGAGCCCGTAGCAGAAGTCCCATCATTGGATGGCGCCCCCATCGTCCAGGCTGTCGCG
This sequence comes from Tepidisphaeraceae bacterium, assembly GCA_036794395.1. Lineage (GTDB taxonomy): Bacteria > Planctomycetota > Phycisphaerae > Tepidisphaerales > Tepidisphaeraceae > DASXMX01. Next base: position 200 of record DAIRGS010000423.1, read on the forward strand.
CCGATTTTCCAGTACCCGAAGTACGATGCGCTTGCGGTCGCGGTCGTGCCAATAGCAGCGTTAAACGTCTGCGAGATCGTCAGCGAATTAAGCGTAACGGCCGACATGTCCGCCGCCCCGATGGGAGCCAGGACAACGCCGGGTATCGCGGCAAGGGTCACGTCGTCTCCGGTCGTGGGAGCGGTGCCGGTGGTGCCATCGGATTTTGTCCAATTAGCGCCGAGGGTGGGATCAGTCGAGGATGTGGAGGACCAGAAATAGGAGGACATGGGTTATCTCGAGGGTTAAGGGCAACTGAAGGGAATGACGAAATTCGAAATTCGAATGACGAATCAACTTCGAATGACCGAAGCACGAATGACGAAAAAAATGCGGCGCTTTCGATGATTTGGTGTCGTCATTCCGTCATTCGACATCGATTCTGCTCTGTTGAAAACCTCTATTGGATAGCCGGCCCTTTGTCATCCTGGAGCGAAGCGAAGGATCTGATCGCCGGCAAACGCCCCGAATATCAGATCCTTCGCTTCGCTCCAGGATGACAAGATCGAGGATTTCGGCAGAGCAATTTGAGTAGCCTGCCCTGAGCCCGTCGAAGGGTCATTCGAATTTTCAGACGATGCGCCGTTCACAATCCAGCTGATACAACACCTCGCTGGTGATCAGCGCGTTGGCGCTCTTCTTGACCGCCCGAACGAGATAATGAGCTGAACCTGCCGTCAATCGATCGTTGAGCTTCACGCCTCCCGTGATAAGCGTATCGAGATCGGCGGTGGTGTAGACGTGGTAATTCACCACCATGTCGAGCCGGGCATAGTCGGCGACGACCTTTGCGGTTGCGGGTGCGATCGAGCAGGGAATGTTAGCCAGGAGCTGAGCGTATGCCCGTACCGTTCCGCCGGAGGCATCGGTGGTGAGGGCAGGTCGTTCAAGAATCAGCGATTGATCGAGTAGTGCGGTAAGAGACATTTGGAATATTCCGTATTTCGTATTTCGTATTGCGTATTGCATATTCGAACAGGCCGTGCTGCTTTCCTTCCTGCCCACTGCCCACTGCCCACTGCCGACCTGTCTTTTCTGCCTACTGCCGGCTGCCTACCGCCTACTCTCTCACCGAAACACCACCCGGCTGTAGTCCACATACGCCGCGAGCAGCATGCTTACTTTCCCCGAAAGCACCGCAGTGGTGCTTTGCTCTTTCAATTCAAACGACCCCGTTCCCAGCGTCGCTTTCTTCAGCGTGTTGTTGACCAGCCCCGCGTTGTACAGATCCAGCACAAGCTGCACGCACGCCTCCTGGATGGCCTGCGGCACGCTGGCAAAGCCGGCGGTGTAGTCCACGCGAATATTGAGATGCCCGCGCGGCAGGCGCGCGAACAGCTCCCCGGTCTCATCATCCAGCCGCCAGCCGAATGACCCGCCCGATCCCCCGCAATCACCCGGCGGCCAGTGGGCAAATGCCCCGCATTCCTCGGTAAACAGCTCCAGGAACATGCCCTGTCCCAGCGCCGACGCCGCGCCTTGCAATGGCTTAAAATCGGCTGTGGCCCAGTTATTGAACGCGGCGATCGCCTGGGCGATCCACCCACTTCCGGTTGCGTTTACTGCTGATGCAATGGACGCGAGCGTGGGATACGTCGCAAATGGAAGATCGGTAACAGTTGTGATCGCCGATGCCACGCGTGTGAGCTTCAGCGATGTCGGCGTGGTCTCGGCGGTGGCCCGTTGATTCGTGGCCGGGTCTGTGTTTTGAATATGCAGCGCCGGACTGGGCGTCGTGGCGATGCGCGAGATCTGGAGCACCGGAAACTGCCGGAGCCGTAATGGCTCGCGGACGTAGATCCCGCCCGAGTGGTACTCGGTGTACGCCGTCTGCGTGAAATCGCGATGCGTCGCCCGGCGGATCGAGTCGCCGGCCGTGGTGATCAGCGACGCGAGGTAAGCGGGGTTGGTGGAATTGAGGCTGGAGAGAGCCGCGTGTTGGGTGGCGCGTGAAGTTGTAATGAGATCGGGGAGGGGCATGTGTGGGAGGAGGGGGAGAGAGGGTGAGGGGGCGAGGGGGAGACGCGAAGCTCTTGGGCCGGTGATCCGGTGTGGCGCGGAATCCGTCAGGACACTCTGCCTGCGATCCGGCGGTAATGATCGCTGATGTGGTGGGCGATTCTTTGGCGAATCAGGGGCCGCAGCGCATCAAGGGAATAGCGGGTTTTAGCTGAGGGATCGCTCATGGCGGATTCATTGATCAATCTGAGCAGCGGCTCATCGATCAATCCCATCTCGAGGCCCTTGGCCACCGCCTGCATCTCGGCTTCGGGATTGCAGGGGACGGGGACGACCGCGTATTCGATCCCCACCCACCGGTCGATCACCTGCACGCCGCGAAGTTCGGGGCGGCGGGCCACTTCTTCGGCGCTCGCGCTCCGCATGTGCAACGGCAGAAAGCCGATGCTCTTGCCCGTACATGTCGGCACGGGTTGGCGCATCAAATGCAAAATGGCGGAGGGCAGCCAGGGCGCATCTCCCCAGTCGGCGGGCTTTTGGGGATAGTGCGTTTTGGCGATGAGTCCCGAGCCTTTTGGCCGAATCCACCAGTTGGAGCCGACTGGGAGTTGATCGTAATGATGGGCGAAGGTGACGACGCGGTTGTAGGAAGACCAGTCGCCGCCACCGGGCAGGACGACCTGGCCATCGCGGTCTAGGGCGTCGGTGGTGATGAACGAGACATCCGTCCGCTCGCCTTCGTCGAGAGTGAATTCGTCCGATTTCCGAGCGATGCGGCGGTAGGTGAAATCTTTCGGCAGTGCGCGGGAGAGCGTGTCGATTTTCCGGGCGAGGGGTTCGGGGAGTTGGAATCCAGTTGCGCCGTGGTGAACGAGGGGTGGGAGGGGTTTGGGCATTTTGTTTTGGGCTGGGAAAATGAAGGAGGTTTGGGCGGGGAATGCCTGGGGATTTGTGTCGTGTGGAGGATTGGGGCACTTATCCGCGCCCTGCAAGCAGGGCGGCTAACCGAACAAAGGAATCGGCTACGCCGCAAAATGTTTAGATGCTTTAATGACTGGAGCGACGCATAAACATCATTGTGTGCGCAGCACTCCGTTGTTCGGTTAGCCGCCCCGCTTGCGGGGCGCGATCGGTTGACGCTCGTCACGAAGAACTGTCGTTCGCGGATTCAACATCCTTCGACTCGACCATCTGCGCATCATTCAGCGTTGGCTCAGCATGTGTTGCCTTCGATTCAATCATCCCCATCACCTTTTGGGCAATGCCCTCCACCGCCTCCACCAGTTTCGTCTGCGCTTGCGCCAGTTCCCGTTGCTGCTGGGCGATCGATTGGATCGTGATCGCTTCGAGATGATGCGGATGCCCGGTATTCGGATCGACATCCACCATGTTGTTCGGAGCCAAAGGCAGATCGCCCCAGGGAACTGGATTCAATCCAACCGCGGCACGGATTTCATTTCGTGTGATGGCGCCGGTCATGCCGGCGGTGCGGGTTTGTTCGAGGACGAAGATTTCGTCTTCGGGGACCAGCGAATCATATGAGAGGAACAAGCGCCCCGATGGATCGAACAGCGGAACGAGCCGGGCGTTGAGGGTTTCTTCGATGCGTTTGCAGCGTGGCCGGCCGGCATCGACTTTGTGCGCGTAATCCGCGGTCTTCGCCCCGGCCAGATTCGCGGCGTTCCGCTCGAGCTTTGCATCGGGCACCGCAAAGACATTGCAGATATCCGTCTTGATCGCCTTGGCGCGCTGAAGCTCAACCACGTCCTGCGGCGCCCATTGCAAGGGCTGAAGCGATCCGGGCGTTTCAGAAACGAGCAAACCGCCGCGGCCCGCCTGGGCAAATGCCTGGCGAAAGGCAGAGCGCAAGCGCTGCGCCTCGGCGGCGCCGATGCCGCCGCCCTCGGAATCGCCCTTGGGCGACCACATGGCATCGGGCCGGCCCATGTTGTCGAGCATGGCGTTGATGTGCGCATCTTCCTTGCGCGCGATGCGGATTTTCTCGATGGCGGCCGCCAGCGGCGAGTATCCGCCGAGGTATGGATTCTCCGGATCCGGAAAATGGAATCGGACAATTTCATCGGGGCGATATCGCGCCGATCCATACTCATAGTGCGACAGCAGCGACCGGCCCGTCGGATCAGGGACCTCGCGCACCAGGTGCGAGCGGAGCAACCACAGTTGCGTGGGGATGTTGAGCCCGTCCCGCTCAATCAGCCAATACGCCCGCCCCACCGATTCGAGATAAAGCTGCGTCGTCCACCGAAGATCATACCCCGATAAACCCGGTGTCGCCGGATCAGCATGTGGAGACTTGAGCAAATCCAGCAGCGGATGGCTGGTGATTTCGTGGACGACTGACGTGGTCGACACCCGCGTTGAAAAGCTGGGATCCGCGGCCAGCCGGTAGATGGCTTTGCGGGATACCGGGCGCGCGTTGAGATATTTGGGCGGATGCGGATCGTTGGAATTCGACGCGATATACAACCTGATGGTTGAAGACGCCACCAGATCGGCATTGAGCGTGGCGCAGGCATACGCGGTCCCGACAAGCTGCTGGATCAGCTCACGCGGCGTGGGGGCGCGGTTCTTCTGAAAGATGTCGGTATACAGCGATCCAAGCGGCGTGCCGGGCACATACGAAGTCGCCGAGCCCAGTCCGGAAGCCCCGGCGGATTTGGCGGGAATGAAGTTGCCCTGGCCGTCGGGAATGAGCGGGAGGTTGTAGAGGGGTGAGGTCATGTTGAGGGGAGGAGACAAGGAGAGGGGGAGACGGGGAGACGGGGAGACGGGGTTGCGCATTTTCTCCCTCTCCCTCCGGGAGATGGGGATGAAAATGAAAGCCCGTTGCCCCGACAATAG
>DAIRGS010000424.1:0-5008 GCA_036794395.1 Tepidisphaeraceae bacterium
GGCTGTGGGGGTAGGGGTGGGGAGATTTTTTGCGCGAAGCGGGCGAGTGTGGCGAGGACCGGCTCTGTTGCCTTGGTGTCGGGGGAGAGTTTGGGGGGATTCGCGCCGGCCTCAAGAAGCGCTTCGACGGCGGCGGGGTAGTCGCCGGTTTGGCGGTGCCAACTATTTTGTGAGCCATGCAGGGCCCATCGGAGTGGGGAGGCGTGGAATTCGTTGGCGGAGTCTTCGAGGTCGGGATTGTGAGGAAGGATTTGGCGGACGATTTGGGCGTTGCCGTGCCAGGCGGCCCAGTGGAGGGCGGTGCCGCCGTGCATGCCTCGGGCGTTGACGGGGAAGCCCCACTCGACCATGAGCTTGACGGCGGCGGCGTTGTTGTCGCGGGCCGCGGCGGGCAGATGGCTCGCGTCGAGACTGGTGAGCGATTGCGGGAGGTTGGGGTGGGCGGCGAGGAGGGCGCGGGCGGTGGGCTCGTCGCCGACGGCGAGGGCGGTGACAAGCTGGACCTCGGGCGGGCTTTGTTCCATTAGATATCGGTAGACGTCTTCGTGGCCGAAATCGCGAGCGACGCGGTGCGGGGTTTTGTTGGAGCCGAGCGTCCAGACATAAATGATGCTCGCGGCTTTGGGATTTTTTTTGGGGAAGAACTCGTCGGAGACGCACATGCGGATGGAAGAGGGATCGGATTCGAGGTGTTTGCCGACGAGGGTGAGATCGCCGAGGGCGGCGGCCATGAGGATGTCGGTTTCGCAGCCGTGGTCGACGAGGAATCGGACGACGGGCTGGCGGTCTTTGATCATCCACTGAGCGGGGGTGGATTCGTGATCGACGCAGCGGGCGTTGATGTCTGCGCCCTGGTCGAGGAGAAATTGGGCGATCTCGACGGTGGAGGCGAAGTGGAGGGGGGTTTGACCATCGCCGCCGCGGGAATGAACGAGGGCTGGGTTGGCGGCGATGAGTTCTTTGAGCTTGTCGAACATTCCCAGGTGGGCGGCGGCGTGGGCGTTTAGCGTGGCTCCGCGCCGGATCAGATGAGGGGCGAGTGCGGGGTCGCAGGTGTCTAACACGCCGAAGCTGCCGGCCCACCAGTGACTGCGGGCATTGGGATCGGCGCCGGCATCCAGAAGAGCATCGATGACATCGGGCTTGCCCCGCCCTACCACTGCCAGCAACGCCGTGGAGCCGAAGGCTTCGGTGGGGAGCGGATCGTTTAGTTTGGATTTGAGGTCAGGGCGATTGTTCAGGAGCTGGGTGATCGCCTTCGCGTCGTCGGCGTGGATCGCGGCGGCGAGCTGGTGCGTGGCATCGGTATCAGCCAGCATGGGGTTGGTCCTCTGATGAGATTGTGCCGGGGAGAGGATGGGAATTGCAACCGGAAGGTGTGGGAGAATTGTGGGGTTGTTGGGGATGGGGTTAGAAGGTTGTGTATGAAGACATGGAACGTGATGGGAACTTCAAAGAAGTCCGAGTTGAAGGAGTCGTCGGGGTCACTGGGCAGGCAGTATTAGATTAGCGGAATTCGCAGATCTTATGGACGTTATTGCAATCAAAGCCTTTCGACTCCTTGGACTTGCCCCCTACGATCCCATCGAGACGCCACTTAAAACCGGTAGACCTAAAACCGGCAGGGTTTAACCTCATTTCAGGTGACTGCGAATCAACGTGTGCAAGCCGCGTTCGGGAAGGCGGTGCGGAAGTTTCGCACCGATGCTGCCATTTCGCAGGAACAACTTGCCGCCAAAGCGGGGCTGAATCGCACGTATGTGGGCGATATCGAGCGCGGCGAGCGGAACGTCAGCGTGGTGAACATGCAAAAGCTGGCAAAGGCGCTTGGCGTGAAGTTGTCGGCAATCGTCGCGGAAATGGAACGCCACCTTGGCCGTTAATCGAATGTCCAAATTCCTGCCGCGATTGTCGGATTTATCCGACAGCCAGATGGCATGGCTGAGAACATTCCACGATGGATTCTTGAGAGATGGCCAATACGCCCGGCTTCCTGATTCCGATCTCGTAAATGATGCCTTTCTGAACGGCTTCGGCAACGTTCTCCGCATTCAGCATTGTGTTTCGGCCCAACCACTCTCCAAGGACAAATTTGAATACGGAATGGAAAGGGTCTGCCGCGAATGCGGCATGAAGGTGGTGCGCTCTACAAATTGTCTTCCCGGCCAAGACATAAGTGTTGACGGAATCAATTGGTCGTTAAAGACACAGGCCGACAAAAGTCTAAAAGAAGATCGGCTGCACATTTCCAAATTCATGGAACTTGGAAAAGGGGAGTGGAAGAACGCCGACGATGTAAAGATTCTACTGGGACGATACGTTGAGCATTTATCGAGATACGAAAGAATCTTCGCACTTCGATACTTTCGACCAAAAGATCAAAAAAGTGAAACGTGGGCGAGGCAAAACCACACAGACATCACTTTCTGTTCCAGAGCCGATCACCTTCCAGCACCGATATGAACTTGTCGAGATTCCAAAGGCTCTGCTCATGGAAGGCGCGCGATTCCCCATTCGGATGATGAAAAAGACGAAACAGAAAGATCATCCCCCCGCGTACTGCGATGTTAATGATGATGCGGGCGTGCTGCTCTACCAGTTGTACTTCGACGGCGGGTCAGAACGAAAGCTGCAGGTCAAAAGCCTACTGAAATCGTTGTGCATCGTTCATGCGACGTGGTATTTCAACTGACCGTCACCACTTCAGCCGTTTTTTTGCAATCTCCACGTATTCCGGTTTTAGCTCGATGCCAACAAATGGAAGGTCGTAGTTTTGGCACACGACACCGACTGACCCCGCGCCGAAAAATGGGTCCAAGACGTGCGCGTTGGGTTTGCTGCCCGCGTAGAGACATTTCGCGACAAGGGCAGTCGGGAATGTCGCGAAATGGGCCTCCCGACACGGTTCGGTATTAATGTTCCAGACCGATCGGCAGCTACGCATTGACCCGTTAATCGCGGGTTCACGAACACGATCCCAGTTGTAGTGATACTGCTCGTTCTTAGTGAACATGAACACGTACTCGTGGAATCGAGACGGCCGGTCCTTGACAGATTCCGGCTGACCGTTGGGCTTGTGCCAAACGATGTCCGTTCGTAAATACCAGCCGTCCGATTGTAGAGCAAACGCAAGACGCCAAGGCACTCCAATAAGGTCTTTCGGTTTCAATCCATCGGGCGTTGGAGCGCGGTAGTCCATGCCTCGTGCGGGGTTTTTCTTGTCGCTTTGACGCCACGTCCGCCCCCCACTGGTGTAGCTGTCCCCGACGTTCAACCAAAATGTTCCGTCGTCCGCTAGAACGCGGCGCACTTCGCGGAAGACGGCTACAAGGTCTGCGATGTAGTCGTCAAGCTTTACCTCAGCTCCGATTTGACCCGAAATCCCGTAGTCCCGAAGTCCCCAATAAGGAGGTGACGTAATACAAATTTGAAACGTCCCGTCAGCAAACTGTTTCAGTTCTTCGCGTGAATCCCCCGTGATGATTTGACCCAGCCGCTTCCCTTTGCGACGTGCCTTCCCATTTTGCTCCTGTAATTCGTTGGGGAAAAGCTCCAATGACTCCATGCAATGATTCTAGCGGACAACAGGCGGAAGGTGAAACAGTTGCCTCATCCTCGACAACGACACAGTGGATAGTTGAACGTCGACGTATTATCACGTTTCACGTCTTCACGATTCAGGCATTTTTGATTTCCTGGACGGATGGATCGAGGCGCAACTTCTCGGGTTTCGGGTAAGCTCATCGGCCACGCGATGGCTCAAACCAAACATCAGATCGAAGCTCTTCTGGCTGAGGCGCAGTCTCGGCCGCGGCATCAGTTTGGGCAGAATTTCATGATCGATCAGAATCTGGTGCGGGTGGTGGCGGAGGCGGGGGAATTATTGGGGGAGGATGTGGTGATTGAGGTGGGGCCGGGGACGGGGACGCTGACAGAAGAGTTGCTGGCGCGGGCGGGGAGCGTGGTGGCGGTGGAGATTGATCGGGACCTGGCGGGATTGCTCCGGGGGCGTTTTGCGGATCGGTCGCATTTTAGATTGATTGAGGGGGATGCGCTGGCGGGGAAACATGCGTTGCGGGGGGAGCTGCTTGCGGCGATTCGCGAAGGGCAAGGCAGGGGGAAAGTTGTGAAGCTGGTGGCGAATCTTCCGTACAACATCGCGTCGCCGTTGGTGATTGAGATGCTGATCGCGGGGGTGGAATTGCTGGCGTTCACGGTGCAGAAAGAAGTGGCGTTGCGGTTTCACGCGGGGCATGGGAGCGATGACTATGGTCCGTTGACGGTGATGGCGCAGATGCTGGCGCGGACGGAAGTCTTGCGGACGCTTCCGCCACAGGCGTTCTGGCCGGCGCCGAAGATTGAATCGGCGCTGGTGCGGCTGAGGCGCGACGATCGATTGGGAAGTCTGGCCCGGCCATTTGGGGCTTTCGTACATGGGCTGTTTTCCTTTCGACGCAAGACGTTGCGGCGGGCACTTGCCCAGGCGGGTCATGACGCGGACAGGGTTCTGAGCAAGACTGTGACTGATGGAACGAAACGGGCGGAGGAGTTTTCGCCAGCGGAACTGTTTGAGTTGTTTCGGGCGACGTGCGAGTGATTTAGGGGGATAATCCAGGATTCACCGGGACGCGGCCTTCGGCTCTGAGGCTCAGGCTCGAAGAGAGAGCGCGGAGAAAACAAAACAACGGATTAACCACAGAGGCCACAGAGAACACAGAGGGCACAGAGAAAACTCATAGAAGATTTTTAACCGCAGATGCGGGTCTTTGTCTTTATCTGCGAGCATCTGCGCAATCTGTGGTTAAGAAGTCTGCTCCGCGGTTTTCTCCGTGCCTACATGGGGGGGCGATTGCGACGAAGGATCTGGGCATCCAGCGGTTCGCTGGTATCAGATCCTTCGCTTCGCTCCAGGATGACAATTGCATGGAAGCTCCTGCTGCTTCTGAATTCTCTGCGTCCTCTCTTCGAGCCTGAGCCTCAGCCCGCGACGAGCTCTCTTCGAGCCTGA
>DAIRGS010000425.1:0-4495 GCA_036794395.1 Tepidisphaeraceae bacterium
GTTCCGGCGAGTTGGTTTTACCACATCTCACCCGTCGCCGGACCCGAAGCGCCCTCGACCACGGCTTACAAAGCCGTGCCACGACCCAGCAATGGCGCGGAATCGCGCACGGTCGTTTAGGTCCCAGTGCCCCGAATCCGCTCTCTTGCCCCCAACTCTGTATTCCATCGCCCCTCTCGGATATCCTCCGCCTCACGGAGGTTCCCAACATGAGCACGGCTGCTCCGCCGCAATCTTCCAAATCCGGCTACGATGTCCCCCGCCCAAACGGTAAATGCGCTGTTTGTGCCAAGGACATCGTGCCCGGCGATAAATTCGTCGCCATCGTCCGCGAAACCCCAACCGGCCTCGAACGTCTCGACATCAGCCTCGACTGCTGGCCAAACTTCGATCGCGCCAATCTCCTGGGCTTCTGGCAATCCACCATGCCCCGCCCCGAAGAAAAGAAAAAACTCTTCGTCGATGACCAGGTCCTCTGCGAATTGTTCGAGCGCCTCGCCGATGTCACCGAGCCCGCCAAAATCAACTTCCGCTTCGTCCTGGGCCTCATCCTCATGCGCAAACGCCTCATCGTCTACGAAACCACCCGCCACGATGCCGGCCGCGATGTATGGGTCGTCCGCCTCAAGGGAAAAGACCAGCGCCTCGATCTCACCGACCCAAAACTCAACGAGCAGGAAATGACCGAAGTCAGCCAGCAACTCGGCCAGATCCTCAACGAGGAACTGTAACCGTGCCCTCGCCCTCCGCTCCCTTCCCCCGTGACATGGGCTTCCAGCCCGTGCCGAACCACGCCCCCATTCGGCGTCCCATACACTCGCGCATATTTACAACAATTCGTTCCTCCGCCTATCTTCTTTTTTCACTCTCCACGTTGCTTTACCTCACGGGCTGCCGCACGCCTCCCCCAACGCCCGCCACGCTAAAATTCGTCCCCAATCCCCAACTCCGTCCCATCACCGAAGTCATCGCCGCCATCGACGCCAACAACCAAAAGATCCCCACCCTCTGGGCCACCCTCAATTACAGCGTAACCATCTTTGACAAAGGTCATTCGCATTCCTTATTCAGCGACGACGGCATCCTCCTGTTTTCCCGCCCCAACTTCGTGCATCTGGTGGGCAAGAAGGAACTGGTTGGCACCGTCTTCGATCTGGGCTCCAATGCCCAGGAATTCTGGCTCGAAGTCGTCCCCGGCGTGAACACCATGTACTGGGACACCTACGCCAATCTCGCCCGCAACGGGGGCGCCACCCTCAATATTCCCATCCGCCCCGATCTCATCGCCGAAGTGCTCGGCGTCGGCACGTTCAACGAAAACCTCCTCCAGCCGCCCGTCCCCATCATGCGATATGACGGCTCCACCGACTCCTACGTTTTCCTGTTTGCGTCTCAGGGTGACTACAAGTGGTTCCCCCAGAAGGAAGTCTGGTACGACCGCGCAACCCTCCGCCCACGGCGCCTGATGATTTACGACTACGAAGGCGTTCCCCAACTCGATGCAAGGCTCAGCGCCGATAAACCTGTTCAGGTTCCTGACGTCCCTCAGGCCCAATGGCCGATCATCGCCGGCGATTTCAAGCTGTTCTTTCCCGCATCCGGCAATCACATGGAATTCACGCTTAAAGACGTTCGCCTCTACCGAACCATGCGCAACACGAGAATTCCCAACCCATCCAGTTTTGATAGGCCCAATGCAACAGATGTCCGGCAAGAAAAGGTAACGGGCTCCAACGGTGAATAAACTCCTCCTCCTTGCCTTAGCCTTACTATCCTTCGTCCCGCTCGCACGCGCCAGCTCCGTAACGCCCCATTCGGTCGTCGCCCACGCCAGCGAACAGGAGTTCTGGGTCGCCCGCATCGAGCGCTTCAACAACGAAGACTACACCGTCATCTACTATCGCCTCCTCGGCCAGGACGACCGTTGGCAGCGCCTCTGCAAATTCGATTCCGGCATCGACGACATCGCCGCCCAGGGCTCGCTCGCCGCGGTGCTCCTCCGCGATAAAAGCTGGGCCCTCATCTATAGCGACGGCAACGTCGTCACCGCCGGAGCCCTCCCCGCCTCCGCAAAAATGTTCGCCCTCTCAGGCGCACAAAAAACCTGGTGGGCCGTCGGCCTCTCGCCCGGCGGCCTCCCCTCCGCACAGGCCGCCACACGCGCCGCTTCCTCAACGCTCCCCAATCCGCTCACCCGTCCCTCTACACACCCAACTTCAAACCCTTCGAGAACTCCGTCTCAACCCTCCATCACCGCTTCCGCCCCAGCCCTCGTCCTCTTCCAACTCGTCGGCAATACCTGGATGCCAACCGCCGAGCTACCCGGCCCACTTCCCGACAATCCCCGGATCGCACTCTCCATCGTAGAAGAAACCCCCTACGTCGCATCCTTCGACGCCGACTCCATCTCCGTTCATCATCTGGAAGCCGGCCGCTGGATCGACGATCTCACCGCCAAAAATCTCCCCCAAACCGCCGCCTTCCGCCTCATCGGCGAAACCGCGCCCCCCAAACTCTGGGTCCAGCAGCAAACCGGCCCCGATCTACTCTTCACGCTCGCCAATGCCAACGCCAAACCCACATCCCTCACCCCGCTCCCCGACGTCCCACCAAAAGACCGCGACGTCGCGCTCTTCGGCCGCAGCCTGCGCATCATCGGTCATGTGAATGACAAACTGATCGAGCAGCGGTTCGATGTCGACGGAACTCACGCCCAAGATCAACCCACTCCCCTCGCCATCCCCGACTCCCAGCAACTCCTCGATCTTCAAGGCCTCCACACCCTCGTCACAATCGTCTCCCTAACCCTCGTCCTGCTCGGCTGGTTCCGCCAGCAAGCCGCGACCGAGGGCGCACCACCCTCCCCGAAGGATGTAACCATCGCCCCCGTCGGCCGGCGCTTCGCCGCCGGTCTGATCGATGCCTCCCCCATCTTCCTGACAATGCTCTTCTTCCTCGTCCGCCATCACGGCTTACCCACCAGCGTCCCCCAATCCCCGCAATTCCTTTTCTTCCTCGCCTACTGGTCCGCCAGCCTGTTCTACATCCTCTACACCACCTTCATCGAAACCCTCGCTGGCCGCTCCCTCGGCAAAATCATGATGGGCCTCCGCGTCGTCAATCTCCAGGGCCTCCCGCCCACCCAGGCCGCCCTGTTCACCCGCAACGCCCTCCGCATTTTCGACATCAGCCTCTTCTTCTTCCCCGTCCTCTTCATCCCCTTCTCCCCCTTTCGCCAACGCTCAGGAGACCTCGCCGCCGGAACCCTAGTCGTCAGCGACAAATCCCCAAATGCAGAGACTCCGCCAAGCGAACCCGATCCAAAATAGCGCTCAAAACTCAACAGCGCCAGCGCTCCCCCTCGATCCAAGTCGCGAACCCTGGCTTAGCGCCTGAACTGGCCTCGACTATGGTCCTTATCGCTTCGTCCGGACTACCACCAGCGCCACCCCCACCTACAAAACGCTCAATTCGTCACGTTGTCCATTTCCCGGTACGATGACTTTCAACAGGAGTCAAATCCATGTTGCAATCCATCCGCATCGTCATGATCGTGCTCTGCACGGCATCCCTGGGCGCCGGAGCCCCGCCCCCATCAACCCAGCCCGCCTCGGAACCCTCCGACTGGCAAAGCCCCACCGACAGAGTTGAAGGCGAGAACTACAAGGTTGTAGTGGAGAAAATGCACGGAACTGCTCCAGACAGTCAGGAAATATGGGCATTTAACCATCTCGGAAGCCAGGGGTGGGAGTTTGTGTCTCAAAGCAAAGAGCATACTGGCAACTCCGAGACCGTCATTACCTACTTCCGCCGACCGGCCAGATGAGCGGTTTTTGCCACAACTGCCACACGCCACGGCAACAATCGGCGTTCAACTGCCACAACTGCCACACGGTTTTGGCTGCCACACGGGGACGACCGACTGCTACAAACCACTGCCACAAGTTCACCGTCGCGGAACGGTCCCGGCTCGGAAAACAAAAAACCCCGGCTTTCACCGGGGATTTTTCGCACTTCAACGACTTACGTCGTCGTGTCTCCATCACATTTACAGTCTGACCCCGTTGTCCACTTCGGTAAACGCTCGAAACATGAAGGCGGTGAATTCCACTGAGGCGGTGGGGAAGCAGATAACGGAAGCAGATAACGGGACAGGAAGCAGATAACGGGAAGCAGATAACGGGACAACCCTGAATTATTGAACTTTGCCCGGCCGCCGTAAAGCGGGTTCTTCTGTCGGGGCGTTGTGGTTGGAACTACTTCGGTCGAAATGGATGCCACTGTTGCACGTTTGTAGTGGCTTTGAGGAGGGTCGACGGCATTCCTCTAATCTACTCTTCACCTGTTCCACTGCTCCACCCTCTCGCGGCCCAGCCGCGCCCCCGCATCGGCCCCCAGCCAATCCCTCGCCGTTCGTTCCACCAGACGCAGATAACGGACGCAGATAACGGGACAACCCTGAATTATTGAACTTTGCCCGGCCGCCGTAAAGCGG
>DAIRGS010000425.1:4595-5004 GCA_036794395.1 Tepidisphaeraceae bacterium
GTTCTTCTGTCGGGGCGTTGTGGTTGGAACTACTGCGGTCGAAATGGAAGCCACTGTTGCACGTTTGTAGTGGCTTTGGGGAGGGTCGACGGCATTCCTCTAATCTACTCTTCACCTGTTCCACTGCTCCACGCTCTCGCGGCCCAGCCGCGCCCCTGCATCGGCCCCCAGCCGATCCCTCGCCGTTCATTCCACCAGAAGACGAAACCAAATCACCAACGCAAACAGGCATCCCCAGCCCTGCGTGATCTTCGCCCAACCCAATTGCGGTCAGCGCAGATGAACCCACCTGCGGTGAGTGCAGCCGAACGGTTCACCGAAACACCAAATGACTGTGCCGAATCACGCGTCACTCACCGTGCGCCGTGAAAAGGTGTCGTTCTCCAGCGGGTGAAAGTCCCGTCCGGGA
>DAIRGS010000426.1:0-4939 GCA_036794395.1 Tepidisphaeraceae bacterium
GCAGATGAATTCAGGTCTTTTCTTATCTGCGAGCATCTGCGCAATCAGTGGTTAAAAATTCTTCTCTGCGATTTCCTCTGTGTTCTCTGTGCCCTCTGTGGTTAATTCTTTTTCAGCAATTTAAGCTGCAAAACGCTTCGACCTAAGACAGCAGCAGCTCCAGATCCTCCCGGCCAAGTTTGCCAATCAAACTGTTATCAGCGCCGATGATGGCGTCGGCCAGGTCGCGCTTGGTTTGCTGGAGCTGGAGCACTTTTTCCTCCACCGTGTCCTTGGCAATCAGGCGATAGGCGAACACCTGGCGGGTTTGGCCGATGCGGTGGGCGCGGTCGATGGCCTGGGCTTCGACAGCCGGGTTCCACCACGGGTCGAGCAGGAAGACGTACTCCGCGGCGGTCAGGTTCAGGCCCAGGCCGCCGGCTTTGAGGCTGATGAGAAACAGCTTGCAGTCCGGATCGTTTTGGAACCGATCCACCACGCTCTGGCGGTCTTTCGTCCGGCCATCAAGATACGCATATCGAATCTGATCTTTATCGAGCCGCTGGCGAACGATCGCCAGGAAGCTGGTGAACTGCGAGAACACCAGCACCTTATGCCCCTCGTCCATCACCTCGGCGATCTGCGGAAGCAGGGCATCGAGCTTGGCGCTGCCCATGGACACCTTGGATTTGTCGATCAATCCCGGATGGCACGCCGCCTGGCGGAGGCGGAGCAGCGCCTCGAGAATCTGGATCTTGGCTTTCTTGATGCCTTCGGTCGCGATGCGCGACAGCAGCGAGACGCGGTAGTGTTCTTTAAGCTCGGTGTAGAGCTTGCGCTGCTCGACATCGAGCTCGCAATGGATGGTTTGCTCGACGCGCTGCGGCAGGTCCTTGGCCACCTGCTGCTTGGTCCGACGAAGAATAAATGGCCGCAGGGCGCGGGAAAGCATCTGTCGCGTTTGCTCCTCCACCACGCGGGCGCTCCCGGCCGTGGCCTGGAAGGCGCGCGATGTTCCGAGCATGCCAGGGTTCAAAAACTCGAACAGGCTCCACAATTCGCCCAGATGATTCTGCACCGGCGTACCCGAAAGCGCCAGCCGATGCCGGCCATGAAGCAGGCGGGTCGCCTTGGCCGCTTCGCTTTGCGCGTTTTTGATGGCCTGGGCTTCGTCGATTACCACGTAATCGAATGGGACATCCTTGAGAAACACCGCATCATTTCGAAGCGTGCCGTAGGTCGTGAGAATCAAGTCGTAGTCTTTGAATGCTTCAGGCGACTTGGCGCGCCCAATGCCCGTGTGATCCAGCACCCGAAGCTTGGGCGCGAATTTCCCGGCCTCTTCCCGCCAGTTAAAAATAAGAGATCGCGGCGCGACGACTAATGATGGCCCCTTCACCACATCGTTCAACGCATCGCCCGCCTGTATTGCCCCCTCTCCCTGCGGCCTGCCCTGAGCGCCGTCGAAGGGGCCTGCACTGAGCTTGTCGAACGGGAGAGGGTTGGGGTGAGGGCGGTTATCGGCAGACTCCGAATTCTCAACAATCTTCCCATTTCCATTGGCAGCCTCCTCCCGCATCTGCCTTCTGCTCTCAAGCAGCGCCAGCACCTGCACCGTTTTACCAAGCCCCATGTCATCCGCCAGACATCCGCCGAAGCTGAAATCGCGGAGAAACTGCATCCACCCCAGTCCTTCTTCCTGATAAGGCCGGAGGGTTCCGACGAAATGCTCGGGAGCTTGTGCGGCGGTGACTCCGGTAAAATTCCGCAGGCGTTCCCGCGCCAATTCGAAGACCGCATCGCACGTCGCATCCGGCTGCGAAGCCAGCAGCGCATCGAGCACGCCCACCTGCGCCCGGCCAAATCGGATGTGGCCTTCGGTGGCGGTGCCCATGTCGGCCAGGAGGCCATACTTGGCCAGCCACTGCTCAGGGAGCACGCCAAACGTGCCATCGTCGAGCCGGACCATCTTCTCGCCCCGGCGCAGGGCCGAGAGCAGCTCCGGAAGCTTAACGCTCTGGCCGCCGAAATCGGCGGTGCCGTGCAGCTCAAACCAGTCGATTCCGCTGGTGACTTCAACCTTCATCTGCCCCGGCTGGCGATACAGCTTTCCATCGGCTTCGATGTACCAGCTTTGGGCGGTCAACGTGCGGATGACCATCGGCAGATTGTTGGGCGTGAGCTCATACGAGGCTTGCTGAGACCCATACCCCTGCGGCCTGCGGAAGCCCAGCGCGCGCATGCGTGCCGCCGCATCGCGCTCAAAATCCTGATCGCGCAGAATCACGCGTTTAAGTTCCGGCTGGTAAATGCCCCGGCTCGGCTCATCATCGGGAATGATTAGCCCACCATAATCAAACGCCAGATCGCCCATCAGCCGTTCGTTGTTGTAATAACTTTTCCCGGGCTTGCGCAGCGTCAGTCGCGGCTGCGGCGTCATGCGGATTTCCTCGACCCGCAAATCCTCCGGCAGATCGAGCCGGGGAACGCGCGGAAGGCTCAGCATCTGCTGAAGCAGTTCTTCGCGATCCTTGGCCGGGATTTCCAGCTCTTCTTCCTCGCGAAGCGTGGCGACCCACGGAAATGCCCCGCCTTCATCCAGCGGCGCGACCGATGACGATGTGAAAACAAGTCCCCCGGCAACCAGCATGGCCGGCTCGGTCAGGGCCATGCGCTGCTCGCCGCGACGCAGCTCGCCACTGAGGACAAACCGCTCCTTGACATCATCTTTTCGAGCGACCACCCACAATTCCCAGGGCCCCGCGTCGTCCCAGACGATCGGCGTCGGTTCCAGCCCGTCTTCGACGCGGATCGTGCATCGCCCTGTCTGGCACATGCGCTCGAGCAACGGCCGCTGCATCCCCTCGCCCAGGCGGAACATGCTGGTTGAACCGCCGTAATCGTAGCTGGAGTAGTAGTAGGACGAATACGAATCGCGCGCCGATTTAGCCCCCATCAGCAGCGACATGATCTCGCGGTCCTGCGGTTCGGGCAGGCCGGCGATTTCTTCGAAACGGATGGCCTGGCGCTTGGGCTTGCCCCAGTTGCCGTCCTTTTTGCGTTCGCGCTGATCGACCTCGATGACCAGCCCGCCGCCCTCGAGCGTCCGTTCCACATCGACGACATACAACAACTCTCGCCCCGCGGGCCAAGTGGACGCCGCGACCGCTTGCTCCTTCACCTTCATCGCCTCGCGAAGCTGCGAGAGCGTTTGCTTCCACGCCGCCGCACTGCGATGCGCCTTGCGGCCCGATCGCATGCGCTGAAGCCGGGCCAACGCCTGGGCCGCGTGCCCGCTTCCGCCAGGAACCGCCAAAACATCCGTCGCGTCGCCGCGCTCGTCGGTGAACAGCTCTTCATCTTCGGGCAGGAAATCCAAGACGCGATTGGTTTCCCATTGCTCGGTCAAACCCCTGCGATCTGCCAGCAACAACGCCGCCCAGACGTGCTTGCACGGCGCGCCAGCGCGTAAATACTGCTCGCATTCGCAGGCATACTTCACGGCCCCCTTCTCCCGGCCCAGGTAAGTCGTATAAGCCGGCGCCGCGGTAAAGCTCGCCCATTCCGGCTCGCTGTCATCCAACTCGATATTGCCCCCATTGAATATCTTCTCCCCTTCTTCCCGCGCCCGATGCGTGAATTCTTCTTCAAATTTCGTCGAAAGTGCCATGCTTCAGCCCGCTCACATCGTCAACTTCAAGCAACAACCCGCGCACCCGCCGCGCGCGAATCGCGAGAGTCTACCCGGTTGGGGGGCATCGCACTATGGGTAAGGGCGGAGTTTTCGAACGGACCCTAAACGACCTCGGAAACTGCGTTCCTATTCCGGATCACACGTTAATTGTGTGTGAGGTCAACATGAAAAAGGCACAATTCGATCCGACACATGTTCAGGATTGTACCAATCGATCGGCGGCGGCCACTTGCAAAGCTTCGGCAAGAAACGCCGCGAGTTTCTCTCGATATTGGTTGGGATCAGCGACCATCGCCATCAGATGGTCCGCTCCATCCACCGTCCACATCTCCGCTTTGTGGCCACGCGGCTTTTCGACTGCTTCTTTGAGCCGCGCCCGATCTTCCGTTGAAAGTGACCAGTCATTCCCGGCCTCGATGACCATGACCGGGCACTTGATCGCGGCGATCTGATTGACCGGCGCAACCGCATCGACATCCGCCCCGGTGATCCATTCCGCCAGGCCGATCGCCAAAGTTTGCAGCCACCGGCCCGGCAGCCCCACCCATTGCATATGCCGCATGGCCGCGTGGCGGAAATGGGCGTAGGGGCTATCGAGGACGACCGCCGCCAGATCGGTGCGCAAAGCAGCGGCGGCCGCGACCACCGCAGCGCCCATGCTCAGGCCGAACAGCATGATCTGCCGCGTGTCGGCGGGCCGGGTGGTTTGGAATTCGTTGATGATCTGGCTGAGATCGTGCCGCTCAAAATACCCGGCGGTGCACATCGTCCCGCCGCTCTCGCCATGGGCGCGCATATCGGGAACCAGCAGGTTGAACCCCAGCGAATACCAAAGCGGCGCCCACGCGATCGCCCCGACCTTGGCATCGGCGTACCCATGAACCAGAACCGCACACCGGCCCTGGGCCGCGGGATTGGCAATCCACCAGGCCGAGATGCTCAGGGACTTCCCATGCTCGTCGCGAATCGCAATCTTCACATCCTCAAACCCCATCCCCAGATCCGCCGGCGAAAGCCGCCGCAGCACCCACATGGCCTTGCCGTCCGTCATTCGCGGCGGATGGACCAGTGACCACGCCATCAGCCCCGCCGCACAGGCGCACAGCAGCGCCCCGCCGGCCAGCAGAATAATCAACAACATGAAAAGCCCGAAACCCATTTCAAGATCATAAGCTAAATGACCGTGCGCGATTCCGCGCCATTATTTTTAAGTGGCACGGCCTTCCCCTTCGGGTCTGAGCCTCAGGGTCGAAGACAGGCCGTGGG
>DAIRGS010000427.1:0-4936 GCA_036794395.1 Tepidisphaeraceae bacterium
ATGTGGTTGGTGGGAGGCGTGGACGGCGCGGGTGGAGTGGAGGATAAGGCGATGGGGAGCGGGGACGTAGATAACAAGATGATGGGCGGGGTTTGGAGGAAATGAATTCGCCCGGATTATTCACCACCGAGGCACGGAGGACACGGAGAAGATCAAGTCACGGAAGTCGTTTCGCCTGACGTGCGATCAGGGCGATAAGTTGCAGGTTCCGCGGCTGACAGATGGATTTTCTCGGCAATTCTCCGTGGCCTCTGTGTCTCCGTGGTGAACCCTTGTATGTTCCGGGCTAAATCGAGTTCCGGCTTTTCATCGTTAACTATCCATTGCGATCACGTCCCCAACCACCCCGCCTCAAAATACGCATCCACCCCGCGCCTCAGATCATACCCCGGCTCATACCCTAACACCCTCTTGGATTCAGTCAGATCCGTCTGCGTCCAATCCTGCGTAAAGGCATACGGGTTCTCAAAATAGTCCGGCTCCAGATCCGTCTTCAAAACCCTGTTCAGCTCCTCCACCACCTGGTTAAACGAAAAGGCCCCGCCAAACCCGGCATTAAAAACCCCGCCGGTCTTGGACTCCATGGCCTTCAGATTGATCTGGATCACATCTTCGATGTACACAAAATCGCGGCGCTGCTGACCGGCCCGGAAGATTCGGGGGCGGTTGCCCGCTCGCATCTGCCTGGCCAGCTGATGGATCATGCTGGCGAACTTCCCCTTGTGTCGCTCGCCACGACCATAAACATTGGAATACCGCAGGCCGACGATCGGCCACTTCATTCGAGACTGGTACGCCGCCGCCAGGTTCTCCATGACCATTTTGGAAAAGGCATAGACATTGAGCGGGTCGGGCGGCTGCGATTCCTTCATCGGAACTGCACCCTGCCCATAGATCGAACAACTGCTCGCCCAAACGACTCGGCTGCCCCACGCAGCCGCCTGATCCAGAAGTTTGCGGAATGCTTCGACGTTATTCTGCATCATCTGGCGCTGGTCCATCACGGTGGTGTCGGTAATGGAGGCCTGATGGAAGATCACGTCGAATGGCTTTTGCTCCCGAATCAGATCGAAGCCCGGCCACAGGTCGCAGGTCAGTCCATCTCCGCGAAACTCAGTGAGGTTTTTCCAAGTCGCGGAGGAGAAGTCGTCCTGCACGACCACTTCGTGGCCGAGCTTGGAAAGGCGCAATGCCAAATTTGACCCGATAAACCCGGCTCCGCCCGTTACGAGAACTCTCACCCTGCACCTCAATTAATCGCTAAACAACATCCCGAAAAGACTTTATGTCGTACCCCTGCGACAATGGCCACATTTTTGACGCAGTCTTCCATGGTTCCCTACATAACCCTCATCTTATGTATTAGTCATCGCCAATACACAAGTGCCTATTAAAATTTAACTTATGAATATTAATGAACAATTTATCCACACTTCTCCCCGACGGCACACAGGTTGTTATCGGTCTAGACATTCGCATCGCTTGTTGGAGTCGTTACAGACGACGATATGGGATGCGAACAACTAAAACTAGTCCATTCTTCCCCCCCCGATGTGGAAGGGTTCCTTCATCCCACAACCCGAAGAACCCTTTCAACAGCCCCATTCGAAGCCGTCCTTGCCCGGGACGGCTTTTTTTTTACGCTGAAATTCCACCATGGGCTGGATACCTGGAGGTCTACTGCCCATTTACTAGTGTCGTTCGCTGAGATGAGGGCGGCTGCGAGTTTGAGACGAGTTCCATGAACGCCACCGCGGCGGTGTAGTTGTTGTAGCCTTGGCGCGGCTGGGGGTCGGTGGCACCGACGAGGCCGGTCACCGTGCTAAAGCTTAATAGCACCACAACCATGGCCCACGAGCTGGGCCGGTGCGATTTACGGAGCCATGCTCCCGACCAGAACAAGACCATTGGCAGGAAAACCAGAAACCAGCGGTTGGCGAACATCGCATCTTTCCATTCCGTGCGCGCCAAGCCATACGCCAGGAGCACCGCCGAAGCGCCCGCAAGCGCAGCTGACGCGAGAATCTTAGTGGTGCCCGGCCAATGCCGGTGCATCACCATCGTCACGCCCAGAATGCCCAGGAGGAGGATGGGGAAGTGGCTCAACAAGCCGTGGGTGCCCAGCAAGGCTGACAGGATACGTCCGCAGGCCCGTCCCACCGCGTGCCAGAACCCTGTCCCCTCGTCCTCGTCCCAGCTTGCATCGCCAGCCAGCGTCGCGTTATGCAACGATCCGGCGTCAAGGCTGCGTAATTCAGTGTGCAAGAAGCCCGGCTTTAGATCACCCGTAACGGCTTTGTTCAGGCCGCCATACAGCAGGAGGGGCAATGCCATTGCTGCCAGATACAGTCCACTCCCTACAAAGCGCTGTCCGAGGGGCCAGCGGAACGCGAACAAGACCGGCAGCAGAAGAATCAGGAAGAACGCAGCTGTCAGTTCGTAAGTCGCTGCCAAGGACAGCGACAGCCCGGCCAAGGCACACCAGGCGAAGCCATAGTACCTTTTTGAGGTTAGGGTAGCTTGAACCAGGCAACCGGTGCCCAGCACGACGAGTGCTGCCGCCGCCGCCCCGGCGTTTAAGACTGTTCCGTAGCTTATCCATCCTGATGCGACGACTACTCCTAAGGCCAGGGCTGCCCGATAGGGCCGTCGGAGTTCAAATATCCTTCCCATCCGATACAGCAGCCCGGTTCCAAATGCGATGGGCAGGGTAACGCCCAGAAGCGTGAGGAGGTATTCGGTCAAAATGGGATCTTTATCGAGGCTTAATCCGCAGCGATACATGACCCAATAAGGTCCGCTCAGCAGGGCCGCCATTACCGGAGACTGGTCGCTGTATGTATGGCCATCAGGCCGGACGATTACATTTCGGGTGGCGTGAAACTGGGTATTTTCGATGGCGAGGGTGCGGTGTTCGACGATGGCCTGGATCGTTGCCAGGCGGGCCTGTTCATCGTCGCTGATGAGGCTGGGGTCGGGGTGGCGGAGGGGCCGCATGAGCGGGAGGCAAATCAGCAGGACAATGATCGGCGCAGACAATCCCCAAGGCCGTACCATCGGCTGCCGACGCGCCCAACGCAAATATGCTTTCCAAGGCCGCAAAGCGAAAAGTCAGTGCCATTCGAATGCCACGTCACGGCGTTATGAGCAATCCGTTGCTCAGCAATCGCGACCTGACAATCAGCACTCCTTTAATACACCTTCAAGAATTGCACAAAGTTCCGCAGTAGCTTGTCGCCCAGGCGACTGTACTGGGGATAATACTTCTCAGTATCCTGCCTGATCGTGCTCTCCCCACCGGGGCCAAGGACGTTGGTGATGTCATCCCTGCCGGCACTTACTATGGCCTCAATGTCGGCCGGGGTCAATTCCATGTGCCATTGGAAACCGAAAAGCCGGTTTTTGAAGCGAAAAGCCTGATTCTTACACAAGCGGCTGGAAGACAGCAAGGCGTTTCCGCTGGGGGGCGGCGGGGCGGGGGGAGGTGGCGCATTGGCGGGGATTGGCAGTTTTGGAAGCTCGAATGTGTCGTGGTGCCAGTGAAACACCATCATGTCATCGTGCATGCCCATGACCAGGGGCTCGGTTCCGCCGGGGAATGGGAAACTGACGGGGAGCCAGCCCAACTCGGGGACGGGGGTTGGAGCGTCTTCGGGCTTGGCGGCGGGCCGGGTGTTGGGGTGAACCTTGGCGCCGGCGGCGTGGGCGAGCAGTTGCGCGCCGAGGCAGATTCCCAGGACCGATCGATCGGCCGCTACGGCGCGCTTCAGCAACGCGACCTCGGCGGCGAGGAAGGGATACTCGGGCTTGGCGATATCCGCGACGCCCATCGGCCCGCCGAGGACGATCAGCGCGCGAATGTCGTCCAGATCAGAGGGCACTTCGTCACCCTTGTAGAGGTGACGGTGATCGATGCGAATTCCAAAGTCCCGAAATACCGGCACGATTCGGCCTGGGCCTTCGTGCCGGACGTGCTGGAGGATAACGACATTGCTCATTGGGCGGGAATCTTCCGTGAGGGGTGAAGGGGTTGTCAATACCGCGTGCGTGACGAAGGGGGTGGGGAAGGGGTGAAAGATGGGGTCAATGTGACGGTGGAGGCTTTGGTGGGGATAGGTAGCGGAGGGTGAAGCCGTCATCGAGTTCGATGGGCGTCAAGGCCCGGATGTTGTTGCACCGTCAGTGTTCAACCGCGCGCCGATGACGACGACGGACGCGATAGTGGATCTGTGACTTAAATTTGGGCCCAATCCATCGTGCGTTATTCTGTGGGCAAAGAAAGGCGAAGAATTGGGGAGATCGGACTGACGTGAGGTTTGCCTGCGTGACAGCTTCAAATTTTGGAGTACGGATTCGACTTCGCTCACCGCAGGCCAAAATTGCACTGTTCACGGTGGTATCTTGGCTCCCCTGGGTATTGAAGCAGATGACCATACGGAATCGCTTGGGCGATGCGGCGGGAGGTTTGGGGCGTTGTTGGTGATCGAGTTCTGCGTGTTCGACCGCTGCGCCGCATCCTGCTGCGCGACGGACGCGGCTCAGCTTACGTGATGGGTATTTGCCGTTCCCCTTTCGCCCTCTGAAGGCGAAGGGCGAAAGGGGAACTTCAATGTGGAGGGGGAGAGCCTTGCGGGAGGCGAGGCATTTGGAATTTGTAACGTTGTTTGGGAATTGCAGCCTCGGATGCATGTCCACCTTTGATCAACCCCCCCCCACGGACGAATTGAGTCGTTTCTGGGTCTTCTCTGAGGCGGAGAATGGGAGGAATGGGCATGCGCCGCGGTTTTGCCGCGTGCCAGCCCTCTCCGCTTTATTGCTTCGCATTTCCATAGAGCGTGACGTGTGACAGTAAACAGTTATGTCAGTTAAAAAACTGAAAAAGATGGATGTCGTGCGCCGTGAAAAGGGTGTTGGAGTCCAGCGGGTGAGAGTCCCG
>DAIRGS010000109.1:0-18711 GCA_036794395.1 Tepidisphaeraceae bacterium
TTATGCGATTTGGAGGCGGCGGCGGGGGGATTTGGCGGGAGGGTGACGAGGCGGCGCACGCCGTCAATTTACCAGGCCCGGTGCGCGCGGGGCTCCGTGGGCAGAGGGCGGACCCCCTTCCTACCCTCCCCCGGCGTACCGGTGGAGGGAGAAACGGACGGGTAATTTCGACTTGTGGGTAGTGACAAGCGGCGTACCGGCGGGAGGGAAAAGGACCAGGGCCGTTTGAAGTGTCATGTACTCTCCCGAGAAGTGGTGATTGCCGTGCCGCATTCGGGGCAGATGCCGGAGGTATTTGCGGTGAGGTTGTAGTGGCAGGTGGGGCAGTGGCCGGGTGGCGCCTTTTGGGCGGCGCGAATGAGTAGTCGCACGCCGGGGACGAGTAGAGCAATGATCCATGCTGCCATCGCGGCTTGAGCGAGCATTCGTTTGTCAGGATCTCCCGAAATCGCCACGTTAAACGCGAGCAAGATGCTAAAGATGGCACAAGTCACTTTTACGTAGTTTCTAAGGAGTTTGCGGCGGGCGAGCGGCGGGATGGCGAGCGTCAGAGGAACAAGAAGAAATGGAAAGCTGAACTGGCTGGCGACGGTTTCCGCATCGCCATTAGGGTTACCGAAGTCGAGCGACAGGCCGAAGTACGTTCGGTGGTAGTGGAGGCCCACGACGTCATGTCCGAACCAGTGGTACGGGCGGTCGATTAGTTCCGGTGTGTAGCGGGCGGGCTCAAGATGGATCTGGTAGTCGTAGAGAACGCCGTCAATGACAGCGAAGGCATGGACTTTTGAGCCAGCATGATCGCTGCCGTTGAACCAGCGGTGGGCGGTCATGAAACCGATAGGGACGAAGTAGCTGGTGATCCATATAATTGCAGTAACGAGGCAAAGCAGAATGCACAATACGGAAATAAATTTAGCGCGGTGAAGGCGGAGCACGGGGGAATGATAGCGTTGGCCTTGAAAAACGGGATGCTGGTGGGTCGTGGGCATCACCCTCAGCCATTTTCCGGTGGGGGAGGGGCGAAAAGGACATGGTCGCTGAAGCGACCACGCCAACGGCGCTTCGTTCAGGTCCACATCGCGGTGATTTTGGTGCGGACTTTGGGGCTCAACAGCATTTGCGGCTTCTCGGCGGGAGTGGGCGGGGCAGGCGGGGTGAGGCGGAGGCGGTCGAAATGGGGGAGGATGGATTCGGGGAGGAATCTTGTGAGCTGCGCGTAGGAGTGGCGGTCGCCGAGGGCGTGTTTTTTGTGGTAGTACTTGAGGGGGAAGAGGACTTCCAGGAAATCTTTGGCGCGGGTGAGGGCGACGTAGAAGAGTCGGCGTTCTTCTTCTATTTCATCGGGGGAGCCGGTCGACATGTCCGAGGGGATGTTGCCGTCGGCGGTGTGCAGGATGTAGACGCAATCCCATTCGCAGCCTTTGGCGGAGTGGATGGTGGAGAGGATGAGGTAGTCTTCTTCGAGGAGCGGGGGGCCGGAGAGGTCCTGGGTGTTGTTGGGGGGATCGAGGGTGAGGTCGGCGAGCATGGCGGTGCGGCTGGGGAAATTGCCGGCGATCTGCTCGAGTTGGTCGATATCGCGGTCGCGAATCTGGGGTTGATCGTGCCGGCGTTCGAGGATGGGGGCGTAGAACTTTCTGATCGCCGCGATTTGATCGCCAAGCGGATCTTTGTTCTGCGCCAGATTGATCAGCATGGGAACAAATATATTCCACTGCTCAGACGCGGCCGGCGGTGGTGGAAACGATTCCCAGCTTTTAAGTTCGAACTGATTCGATTGCAGATGCTGCATCGCCCGCCGGGCATGGGCGGGGCCAACGCCGTCCAGCAGTTGCAGCACGCGAAATGCACTGACTGAATCGTGCGGGTTGTCGGCCAGGCGGAGGAAGCAAAGCACATCTTTCACATGAGCGGCTTCCAGAAACTTCAATCCCCCATACTTAACAAACGGAATATTCCGCCGGCTCAGCTCAATTTCCAGCGCATCGCTGTGGTGGGCGGTGCGGAACAGCACCGCTTGCTTGTGCAGCGGGATGCCGGCCTCGTGGTGTTCGAGGATGCGTTGGATCAGGTAGTCGCTCTGCTGGTCTTCATCCATCACCGTCACCAGCCGGGGTTTCTGGGCGCTTTTGCGCGTGGAGAACAGGTCTTTGTTGTAGCGCTTGGGGCAGAGGGAAATCACCGAATTCGTGGCGTCGAGGATGGGTTGGACACTGCGGTAGTTTTGTTCGAGCTTGAGGACCGTGGCGGTCGGGAAGTTGGTGGGGAAATCGAGGATGTTATGGACGGTGGCGGCGCGGAAGGCGTAGATGGATTGGGCATCGTCGCCAACGACCGTTAAGCCCCGGCCCGTCGGGGAAAGATGCTTGAGGATCGACGCCTGCAGAAGGTTGGTGTCCTGATATTCGTCAACCAGGACCGCATCGAAGCGCTTGCGCACTTCCTCGGCCATGGCCGGTTCGTCCATCAGGAACTTCCAGTAGAGCAGCAGATCGTCGTAATCGAGTGTGTTCTGCTCCTGCTTGCGCTGCGAGTAAGCCTTGAAAAGATTCTTGAGCTGATCGGGAAAAGGCATGCACCAAGGGAAGTGCGATTTGAGGGTCGCTTCGACCGGTTCCTGGGCATTCACGCACCGGCTGTAAATCGAGAGGCAGGTGGATTTTCGTGGAAAGCGAACATCGGATTTGTCGAGAGTGAGATCGGACCGAACATCATTGAGAAGGTCCTCGGCGTCGGAGCGGTCGAGGACGGAGAAGGATTCGGATAAGCCCAGCGGCTGGGCATGGAGGCGGAGCAGGCGGTTGGCGATGGCGTGGAAGGTGCCGTGCCAGATGCGGGAGGAGATGGCCGAGGGGGATGTGGTTTTGGTGGAACGGGAGAGGGTGGCCAGGATGTTTTCGACGCGTTTGGACATCTCCTTGGCAGCCCGGCGGGTGAAGGTAAGAAGGAGAATCCGCGAGGGATCCACGCCCGTGGCAATCAGGAATGCGACGCGGTGAGCAAGCGTATTGGTCTTCCCCGTCCCGGCCCCGGCGACGATCAACAGCGGATCATTCCCAAACGATGCCGCGGCGCGCTGCTGCGGGTTCAGGGTGGTGTTGTCGAGAAGTGTGGCTGCGTCCATGCGGGGCCTTTCGCGTCGTCCATGGTTGGGTGATGTTTGGGATTGTGCAGGGAGGACTTTATGAATGCAAATGCGAGGAGGATTCACCACGGAGGCACGGAGGGCACGGAGAAGAAAATACAGAAGAAGGAGATGAGCCCGAATAATTCACCGCGGAGCCGCAGAGATCGCAGGGAAAATTATTATTGCCACAGATGGACACAGATGAACACAGATGGAAATCCAAGGGTGAAAAGGCAATGCCCCGCACTTTGTATTATCTGTGTCCATCTGTGTTTATCTGTGGCCAATTTCATCTTTGCGGCTCCGCGGTGACTCACGAATTGCCGGGCTAGCGAGGATGGGTGGCTGGCACCAAGGCGGCAGTCGCGAGATGTGGTGATTGGGATTGCGGAGGAACGAGGATGGGGAGGATGAGCTGGACTTGGAAGGCGTGGGAATCGGAAACCTGGACGGTGAGGGACGCGGCCAGAAGGGTGGCGATTTTCTGGGAGAGGGACAGGCCCAGGCCGCAGTGGACGCCGGTTTCGGTGCGGGAGGAATCGGCGCGCCAGAAACGGTCGAAGACGTTTTGAGCTTGTGCGGGGGTAATGGAGCGGGCCGGATTGGTGATGGTGATCAGGGCGGCGTTGTTTGACTGGCGGAGAGTGATTGCAATGTGCCCGGCCGGGTCGCAGTAGGCGATTGCGTTGTCCATCAGGTTGTGAAGCACGATGCGGAGCTTATCCGGATCGGTTCGCACGTGCAGCGGCTGGAGATCCAGGCCGGTGGTCAGGCACCGATCATCGGCGGCGTCCTGGAAATTCGCCCAGCAGGATTCGATAAACGCGGCCAGATCAAGCGCGGATTGATTGACGGCCAGTTGCCCAGCTTCGGCGCGGGCGAGGGTGAGAAGGTTATCCACCATCGAGCGCATCTCGCGGACGATGTTCAAGGATTTGTGGATGCGCGATTCGTAGTCGGGGGCGGTGCGTTGTTTGAGAGAGGCAATTTCGAGGGTAACTTCGAGGCCGGACAGCGGCGTGCGGAGTTCATGCGACACGTCCGCGGTAAACGCGCGCTCGCGGGTGATGGCATCGTGCAGGCGGGCAAGCAGCTCGTTGAGCCGCTGTACGACAATGGACAGCTCGGCCGGCGTGTCAGGCAGCTCGATTGGGGTCAGCAGATTCGTTTGGCCGGTAGAGGCGATACGGGTGGCCAGTGCACTGAGCGGCCTAAGTCCGCGCGAGACGGCCCAGTGAAGCGTGAGCGCGGTGACCGCAGTTGCCGTGAGTCCGACGATAAATAAGAGCCATCTAAGATCGCGCAGGCTCGCGGCAAGTGGGCCAGTATGTCGAGCGATGACAAGAGTCGCGGCCAGGGGAATGAACTTCGGTTTGCCGTGGTGATCGTCTTCTTCGCTTCGCGGTGTATATCGCAGCGAGATCTGCCGGCCGATGCGACCGTCAGGAAGTGTAACGTCCGAGATAAGAGGAGACGTGGCGGGATTGATCGGCCGGGGAAGGTCGGCGTTGGAGGACGTCAGCGAAGTGGACCGCGCGAGAACTGGTCCGGGCTCGAGCCAGATCTCAAAGAAGTCCGGGGAATTCTTCCGGGCATATTCAGGGAACTGGTTCGGATCGGTTTCAAGGCGCACCCCGCGGGCGTGCTGTTCGCTGGCGGCCAGAAGTGCCCGCGAGGCGGCCACGAGGGCTCGATCAAATTCAGCGTATAGCGCGGCCCGGCTCAGAAAATAGATCGCCAAACCTGCCGTGATAAGCACCGACGCGGTGGCCGCACAGGTGAACAGGAGCAGGCGTGAGCGAAGAGTCTTCATGATTCGGCCGCCCCCAGAGTATACCCCTGACCCCAGCGCGTGTGGATCAGTTTGGGAAGGCCATCGGCTTCAATTTTGCGACGAAGCCGGCCAATAAACACATCGACGACGTTGCTCTCGGCGTCGGAATGAAATTCGTAAACGTGCTCCCAGATATCCGACCGGGTGACGAGCTGGCCGGTGCGCATGGCCAGGAATTCGAGCAGCGTGTACTCACGGGGGCTGAGGTTCACCGGCCGGCCGGCGCGGCGGACAGCGCGGGTATTGGTATCAACCACGAGATCGGCCACTTGAATCACCGGGTCCTTGGATTCGTACTTCCGGCGGACCAGAGCGCGAACCCGAGCCAACAACTCCTGAAATACGAACGGTTTAACCAGATAATCGTCAGCGCCGCGATCGAGGCCATCCACGCGGTCTTCAGGGGTATCTTTGGCGGTCAGCAGCAACACATTGACATCCCGCCGGCGGGCGCGGATGCGCTTGAGGATTGTCAGGCCATCCACGTCCGGGAGCATAATGTCCAGGATAATGACATCGTAGGGGTTATTAAGGGCATACCACTGGCCGGTTTCGCCATTGGCGGCGACGTCAACGGCAAAGCCGGCCTCGCGCAACCCTTCTGCGACCCCTGAACGAATGGGTTCGTAGTCTTCGATAATCAGAACACGCATATGAACCCATCAGGGTATCTACAAATGTGTGAAGAACACATGAACGCGATGAACCCCTGGTATTCATGAGCCCGTCATAAATCCTCGTTAAGGTTCCGCTAATTGGGAGGATACGCGTCAAGGAGTTTTGGCATGTCGGCTTTGTTTAGCGGATTTGCGGGGTTGGGATTGTCGATTTCCACGGGGGATAAAGCTCCAAAAAATAAGGTCACGGATAAGGTGGAGAACGCTGAGGTTCTTGCGACCCAGGTCAAGCAACCGAACGCACCCGAGGATGTCCGTAGCGGCAAGGTTGGGCCTTTGAGACAATGACAGGATGGCGCATTGTGAACACCTTGAAGTTCGACGATTGCTATCCGCGGTGGGAGGGCTCGACGCATTCACGGTGGATTTTGGCGTCGTGAATGGCCGGCATCGGGCCGCATTCGCCTCCGCGCCGGATGGAACGCGATTCCTCTTCTCGATTTCTGGCAATGGAACGGGTCAGGCGGTTGCCGATGGGGATGGGTTTTCCCTGGTGGTCAGCGGAACCGATTCCCGGTCATCGCTGAATGTTTTCACCGATAATTTTGGACTGATAACAGGATTGAGCGTGGATGGTTCCCTCCGCGCGCTCAATGCGCGGGACTGCACGATCGGCGGAGATGCGAGCATCACTGGAACGCTGGGATCGGCGGCGCTGTTTGCCGTGTCTTCGGAGGCAGGGAATACGATTCATTTTGGTATCGGGGGAGCCGGTGTAGCGAGTTCCCTGGCGATTGAGTTGGTGTCCGATGTGACGCTGACCACGGCTTCGCCAATCGCCGCGCTGCGGGTTCGGCGGTGGGCGGATCTAAATGCCGAGCCCGATGTAATCACCGCGCCATCAATTGGTCTGGTACGAACGTTCGCGGGCCGCGGCGTGACGGGAAGCTTCGAGGCGGATTTGAACTTGACGGATGTGGGCGGCGTGTCGTTGGGGAAAATGAACGTCGCCGGCGGACTAAATGGTGCAACGATTCGAGCCGCCGGGAGCGTGGGGGCGGTAACGGTGAGCGCGATGCACGACAGCCTCCTGCTGGCAGGGGCAAAGGGAGACCTGGCGGCGTTGCCAACCGCGGCCAGTGATTTTGTCGCGGCTTCGTCGATTGGTTCGTTTGTCGTCACCGGCAAAGCAGCCGCGACATTCTCGGACACCGTGATTGCCGCGAGTTCGATCGGAAAAGTGCGGATGGGGAAGGTGGGCACCAACGCGGTTGCACGAACAACATTCGGCGTGGCGGCGGTGAGTATCGGAGATTACCGCCGCGGGATGGGGAGAGGCGCGGTGGTCGGGAAGAATGTTACGCAATTGGGGGTGTTCGATAGTGATGGATTTTATGTGGGGGAAATCGTGGGGTGATTTAAACAACCGTGCGTGATTCCGCGCCATTGCATTTTCGTGGCACGGCCTTCCAGGCCGTGGTAGGGGACGCTTCGGGGCAGGCGCCGGGTCAGATGTGGGAAAACCAACGTGCCGAATCGGGCATTTCCTTCCGAAGAATCAGAAGGTTGTCCAACTGTCGGAAATTGGTGTTCCCAAATCGGACCCGTCGCTGGTGGTCATGTCCCTCGATCATGGGCTGGAAGCCCCATGCCACGAGCGCAGAATCGTGCACAGTCATTTAAGTTAAGCATTGGTGAGGCGGACGAGTGTCGCAAGTGTGTGAGCGGCGCAGTGGGAATCAATGGATTCCTCCGCGAGTTTGACGGCTTGGGCCAGGGTGTCGGCCCGGCCGGCGATGTGAAGTGCCGCGGCCGCGTTGAGGACCGTGATGTCGCGCGCCGGGCTTTTGTGGGCGGCGAGGATGTTGCGGATCATCTCAGCCGATTCTTCGGCGGTGGTGACCTGTAAATCGGACAGGCGGCCGTAATCAAAGCCGAGCGTGCGCGGGTCGAGCGTAAAGGTTTGGACGCGGCCACCTTTTAGCTCGCTGATACGCGTGTGGCCAAGGGTGGACAGCTCGTCGAGGCCGTCATCGGCGTGGACGACCCAGGCGTGATGGCTGCCCAGCTCGCGGAGGACGGTGGCGATGCGGTCGGTGAGCTCGGGGGCGAAGACGCCGAGCAGTTGGTGCCTGGCCCGGCCGGGATTGGTGAGGGGTCCGAGCAGATTGAAGATCGTGGGGATGCCCAGGGCGGATCGGGTGGCGGCGACGTGTTTCATCGCGGGGTGATGAGTGCGGGCGAAGGCGAAGCAGAGATTGGCTTCCTCGAGGCAGCGTGCGGTAGCCGCGGAGCCGGGATCAATATTAACGCCCAGCTTCTCCAGCACATCCGCGGAGCCCGACTGGCTGGACGCCGAGCGGTTGCCGTGCTTGACGATTTTGACGCCCGCCCCCGCGGCCACAAGAGCCGCGGCGGTTGAGATATTAAAAGTGCCGCGAACGTCCCCGCCCGTGCCGCAGGTGTCGAGAACAACGCCCTCCGCGCACAAGACCGGGATCACTTTCTCACGCATGACCGTAGCAGCGCCCACAAGTTCTTCAACGGTGGTGCCCTTGGAAGCCAAACCAACCAGCAGCCCCGCGATCTGCGCATCAGGGGCCTCCCCCGACATGATGTGCAGGAACGCTTCGCGCGTTTCATCGCGCGTCAGGTCTTCGCGGCGGCAGAGCTTCAGGAGCGTATCGCGCAAGGGAGCGTACATGCAGGGGATGAAAGCGGGTTGGGGGCGGGGAGTCAAATACGAGAGGACTGTGGCTGGGCGACGCGACGATGGTAGACTTCGTTGAACTGATGGAACGCGGGGAACAACTGCTCGGCGGTCGATTGAGCGATTACAAGGCCGCAAAAAAGAAATGACGCTCATGCAAGCGATTGGGTAAGATTGGGGGCGTGCGCCGCCGTCTCTTCTCCCTCGCGTCCCTGCTGTCGCTGCTCCTGTGTGTGGCCACGGTGGTGCTGTGGGTGCGTAAGGCGGACAAGTGCGAAATTCATCGTCGCACGTGCGTTGAGGGGACGAGCACATATTGCAGGGCCGCGATTTATTCGCACTGGGGTGAGGTTGAGGTGCAAGTGTGCATTCTACACGCAACTGATTCCTCCCTCGCAACATATTTCGCGGTGCCACCGTCCGAGATCGAGTCTGTGGTTTGGAAAAGCCATTTGATGCATCAGGGCTTCCAAGTGGGTCGCGACGAAACGGTTTGGGGATTCTCATTTATCCACAGGTTGTATTCCGCGGACTCCGGCAAAGCCCCTGTCAAATACTGGAACATCATCTTCCCGCATTGGGCGATCTTTGTGGCCTTGGCCCTAATACCCTCAATATGGCTAATCTACTATTTGCTCGTCATCGGCAGCCGGAAAATTGGTCACTGCCCCGCTTGCTCGTACAACCTTACCGGCAACATCAGCGGCGTCTGTCCTGAATGCGGTACGCCGGTTCCCGCAACATTACGACACTGAGAGTATGCCACTACCGGCGAGGGGATCAACGAACCGGCGTGCTGCCGGGAGTCCAGGTCGGTTTGATGGGTTCCCTGGAATCAGTGTTGCCATCGAATTCCTTGAGGAAGTATTCATCGATGAATGTCTCCAGATCGGCGGGTTGGCGTTCCATCCGGGGCACGACCATTTCACAGCAGAAATGGAAGCTGGAGTAGTACCACCGGCCATTTGAGGCTTTGGCGATGAAGATGTCACCGAGCAGTTGGTGGCGATGGACGCATTCGTTTTTGAAGATGATGTATTGGCCGTCCCGCATGACGGTGAATTGGTCGGTGAGCCAAGTGCCTTGCTCGGCGGGCTTCGCGTTCAACTGGGTTGCGACGGCGGAGGTTTGTTTTGCGAGCCAGGAGCGGTCATCCGAGAGCGCGGCGATCTGGGGAATGGTCTGAGCCGTCCAGTTCTTGCGGAGGCGATCGCTGGAGAGGAGCCAGTGCAGGCAGAGTGCTGTTCCGAGCAGGATCGGGAGTAGCACCGCAAATATGATCCGCCCGCGTTTACGCATAACCGTGGTCCCTTGAGTGAGTACGCGAAAGGCTATTGAATGACCACGGATGTTACAATTGGACTGCATGGAACCACAGAGAAAAACGACCGCCGAGTTGGATTACGGCTTGCCGCCGCCGGTGCACCATCGGCAAGGCGTTCAGCGGTGGCTGGTTCGAGGGGCGGTGGCGGTGGTTGTAGTGGTGGTGCTGGTCAATATCCGGCCCGTATTTGAACGGATCGGGCTGATGTACTGGCAGGGGAAGTGTTTGAAGTATGTGGTCCCAACCGATCAGCCGGTTGGGAATGCGGGGCAGCCGCGGTGTTATGCAAGGTATGTTGCGGCCTTCGGGGCGGGGCAGACGGGGGATGTTGTTTTCCTCCACGAAATGGGCGATTCTCAGCGCGTGCTGGTATGTGTCAGCGTGGATCCCGCGGCGACACGCAAGTCCGGGCATCCGTGCCTGAGCTGGGACACGTTTCATACGGTCTCATTGCTCGACGGAGCGCGAACGTCGGCATCTTCGCAATTCAGTGCTTACACGGGCCTGCCGCTTGATGCGCGGTTTTACGGCGGGCAACTCGATCCCGAGGATCCGAAGCACTTGACCATCGAGTACGAAGCGAACGGTCACAAGGGGACGATCGATGGATGGCTGTTCGTCGACAATCTGCGGCTGCAACTTCGCGAAGCGCCGAGATTATTTCGATGATCAATAGCCATTCGAACGGCCATTAATGCTTGCCTTGAGGTTCGCCGGCCTCTTCGCCGGCGATTGCTGTAGATGGCAATTCGGCGGTGTGGAAATCGGCGTAGATGATGCGCCAATCCCTCGCATTGTTGCGGTGGTACCAGAAGATTGGTTTGGTGGCGGCGTCGGGAGTTGATGGTTTGACGTTGGCGCCCGCGTAGTGCCAGTCGGCGGAGGGCGGAAGCTGGCTGAGAAACATCATAACCCGCCCGGCCTGGAGCATGAGTTGCATGTAGTCGTTAGACGAGATCGGTGCGGGGGAGCCGGAGTTCGGGCGGGGGCGGGCGAGGGGACTGACGGGGTCCAATGTTTTATCAAAGTCGTTCAGGCTCGGCGGGAAGACGCCGGTGAGTACGGAGTAATCTTTGAAGAAATTGATGAGGTCGGCTTCGACGGGGCCGGCAGCGCTCACTGAAGCCTGCGTTTGCGCGTAGCCGGGCGGGACCGCAGTCGAGAAAAGGGCAATGTCGACGGCCTGGCCCAGCGAGACATGATCGAGTGTAACTTTAACCGGCATGTTGTCGACGATGACCTCCGATTGCACGCGAAGCGGCGCGCCGGTTTTGGCATCGGCCCAAATCGTGAAAGGCTGGCCTTCCTGCGTGACGTTGAATTGCTTTGCGCGGATGCCGTTGATCTCCGCTTCGCCCACGCTCTGGCCGGCGGTCTGGTTGACATTGCGCAACTGTTGGAGCCAATCGATTGACGCAACCGCGGCGGCCGCATCTTTATCCGCGATGCTCATGACAACGGCAGATTGATGCGCGTCATCGATCTGAACGAATTTGCCCGTCTGCATATCGGCGATCTGGGGCGGGGTGCCTGGGAAATCAACACGGAAATGGCCGGGCGCGGAAAAGAGCAGTCTGCCGTTCATCGCGATGCTGCCCTGCTGGATCGTCAGGTCGGCCATCATCGTCTGCGCATCATGGAGTTGCTGGGCAACGGTGGCGAACGCGAGCACCGGCCCGGCGTGGAAAGAAGCCCAGCTCACGGCCAATACGCTGCCGGCAATGAGCAGTGACGCGGCAATTCTTGAAACGGGCTTCATGGCCCCGATTCGCCGGATGACCCAGTGACGTGCCGCCGGTGCTCCGCCCGCGGTTGCCGATTGCACCGCACTCAGGATCTGCTGCTCAGGGAAATCCCCAACCTCAGGCGCATCCGCCATCGCGCGGGCAGCGTCATTGAGCAGGCTCTCGTTGTCGTCGTCAAGGCGGGTCATGGCCGAAATCACCTTTCGCGAACCGATCGATTCTCCGCACAAATCCGATTCATCCTCCGCGGATTCGTTCTTAAACACCGCTCGGCGAGAGCCTCGCCCTCCCCGTTTCGATCCGGCGGGCGAAAGAAGCTCCTTCAGGCGGGCCCGCGCGCGGAGCAACAGCATCCCAACGGCACCAACAGATACTGACAAATGCTCGGCGATTTGCTGATAGCTCCAGCCTTCGACGCAGTGCAGGACGAATGCCTGGCTTTGCTGCGGCGGAAGGCCGGGCAGGGCCTGACGCAGTCGATCGAGCAGCTCGGCGTCCTGGGCCTGCTGAGGCGGCGCGGGTGAATCATCGGCCAGCGGCAATTCCGGCGTAAGCTCAATCGCCCGGCGGCGGTATCGCCGGCGCAGGCGGTCGAGCGAGCGAGCCGTTACCACGCGCAAGAGAAGAGCGCGACAATTCTGAACCACTTCCCTGCGACTGAATTCAATCGCCTCGGCGAAGGCGTCCTGCACGCATTCCTGGGCATCCTGTTGATTGCCCAGGATACGGCAGGCAGTCCGCCAGGCCGCGGGACCATCTTCGCGGACTACGCGTTCCCAATCGATCATGAAGCTCCGCGTTTGCGTCAGCCGGGAGTAGGGTCGCCGGCGGGGAGAGTTTATCACGCGGCTAATATTTTGGAGGGCCGAGGGAAATTCGAATGACGAAATTCGAATGACGAATCAAGCTCGAAATCCCGAATTCGAATGACGAAACGGCGGGTTGGAATAAGGGGTTTGGCTTCATCTCACGTCGTTGGCGGTATTGCCATGCCGGATGTCGCACGAAGGTCATAGTTCATCCGGGTAGTTGGTGATGTCATCGGGGGTACCTTCGATTCCATCAGCGCCTTTTGAAAGCAGATCGTAACCCTGGGGCGATATCCGTCCGGGGCAGCGATAGATGAAAGGATGACCCCGGTGATCTCTTGGTGGATTCATGACATAGGGGCCGCTCCATTGCAGGATTCCCGGAGGAGGAATCATCAGGGCATCCAAGCCTTCGGCGGTGGTAGGGAACCTTCCGCAGTCGATCTCGAACTGATTGAGGGCGGTTTCGAGGCCTGCTAGGTCGCTATTGGTACGCTTGGGTTTTTCGGATCGGACGAAGAATCCGTGGCGCACGGCCAGAATGCCGATGCCAGCGAGCGATGCGGGGATGATGAGGATCAGCGCGAGATTGCGCGCACGTTTGGACAGAATGGCGCCTGACCCCGGAGATGCGTAATCCAAAGCGCGGCGTGTCATTTCTTCCTTACGGATCGATTCGGGTGCTGATGTCGTCCCCGGTGCCGGGTTGGCCATCGGGGCCGGCGGAGAAGAGTTCGTATTTCCAGACGCCGTGGCGCAGGAAGGTCCGGTAGACGTATGGGTGTTCCCATGGATCGATTGGGGGATGTTGGATGTATGGGCCGTGCCAGTCGGTGATCGAGGCGGGGGCGGTTAGGAGTGCAGTGAGGTCTTCGCCCGCGGTTGGGTAGCGGCCGGTGTCGGATCGAAATTGCGACAGTGCGGTATCGAGAGTCGAAAGGCCTGTTTGTGCGGCGGCGGGTCTGGCGTCGCCGTGACTGAACGTCGGTGTCATCAGCCACGCAACGAATGCGCACGTTGAGAGAAAGCAGACTGTGTAGAGCCAAGGATTGAACGTTCGCGGCCTGTGGGAAAAGGCTTGCGGAGTTGCATAGTTCAGGGGGGAGGCGTTGTCAGCGGTCGCCGCAGTGTTCGATGTGGCGGAGTTGGTCTTAACGACCAAAACACTTCTGTGATGCATGGGGGATTGGTACCTCAAAGCAGTGAGTTTGTTCCGAGGAAGAAGTGGAATGTGCACGAGCGTTGGTGTGGATGAGCATGCACGGATGTTTGCTGGCGCGTGGAAATGAAAGTCATTCGACATTCGCCCTCACCCCATCCCTCTCCCGGAGGAGAGGGGGCAAGAGGGCGCGCACGTCGGTGTTGGGCGCGCGGGGTGAGAGCGTGCGAAGTCGTTAGGCGCGCGGGCTTAGCGCGGGGTGATCTCGGGGAACTGAAGATCTCTGACTTCCAGTTGAACTGAGACGTTGCCGTTGTATTCGTTGAGGGTGGGTTCGACGGCGAGGTCGACGTGTGTGCCCGGCTTGAGGTGATCGAAGAGGTGGCCGTGGCCGAAGGCGATGCATTTGATGAAGTGATCGCCCTGGCGGACGTGGAGTTGGAGGTGATCCCCTGACTTGCCCACGCGACGCGGCGGGGCGCTGATCTGTACATCGCGGATGCAGAACAGGGGTTTGCGGTTGGCGTGGCCGAACGGGCCCAGGCGGGCGAGGTCGGTGATGAGGGCGGCGGACATGTGCTGAATTTCGGCAAGCGCTTCGAGCTTGAGCTCGGGGACGAGCATTTCCGCAGTGACCAGCGTCGATGCATGGGCACAGAAGCTTTGGCGGAAGTCTTCGAACTTTGAGGTTCGCACTTTCAGGCCGGCGGCCATTTCGTGGCCGCCGAAGGTTTCAAGATGCTCGGCACAGGCTTCGAGCGCGTGGCTGAGATGGAAGCCGGGGATGGAGCGGCCGGAGCCCTGGCCGTAGCCATTGTTGAGGGCGACCATGATGGCGGGGCGATGGAAGCGATCGACGATGCGGGAGGCGACAATGCCAATGACGCCGGGATGCCAGCCTTCGTCGCCGAGGATAATGGCGCATTTGTCGTCGGCGTTCCATTTGCCGGCTTCGACCTGCGCCAGGGCCTGGTCGAGGATTTTGCGTTCGATGGCTTGGCGCTGGCGGTTTTGTTGTTCGAGATAGCCGGCGATCTGATTGGCTTTTTCGGTGTCGGCATTGGTGAGCATTTCGACGGCCAGGCGCGCGTGGCCCATGCGGCCCGATGCGTTGAGGCGCGGGGCGAGCAGAAAGCCGACGTGAATGCTATCGAGTTTTTGGCCGGTGAGACCGGCATTGGCAATGAGGGCCTGGATGCCGGTGAGCTTGCTGGATTTGAGGCCGGTCAGGCCGAAGTGGGCGAGGATGCGATTTTCGCCGACGAGCGGGACGACATCCGCGATTGTGCCGAGGGCGGCCAGCGCGGTGGCTTCGACCAGGAAATTGCGGAACTCTTCACTCACCCGCGAAGCGCCGCTGACCGCCATCCCGATTCCCCAGGCAAGCTTGAACGCGACGCCCGCCCCGCAGAGATGGGGGTTGGGGTAGGGAGGGAGATCGGACGGGAGGCGCGGGTGGACGAGGGTGTGGGCATCGGGGAGGGTGGGGAGAGGAGGAGCGAGGGGGTGAGGGAGTGAGGGGGGGAGGGGGAGATTTGAAGACGGGGCGGGGGCCGCTTCACTCTCCTTGTCTCCTTGTCTCCCTGTCTCCTTGTTTGGCTTCCCCTCATGCCACTCATGGTGATCGGTGATGATTAGATCGACGCCGCGGGATTTGGGGACTTTGGCTTGTTCGATTGCGGTGATTCCGCAGTCGACGGTGATAATGAGTTGCGCCCCGGCGTCGCAGAGTTGGGTGAGGGCTTCGGCGTTGAGGCCATAACCTTCTTCGATGCGGTGCGGGATATAGAAATCGCAGGTTCCGCCCAGGGTGCGGATGGCGTGCCAGAGGATGGAGGTGGCGGTGATGCCGTCGACGTCGTAGTCGCCGTAGATAATTATTTTTTGTTTATCCCGAATGGCCTGCGCGATGCGGTCGGCGGCTTGGCGCAGGCCGGGAATCAAAAACGGATCGGGGAGGGCCTTGAGGCTGGGTCGGAGAAAGTTCTGGCAATCGCCTGGTTCGGTGATGCCGCGGTTGATGAGGATCTGGGCGACGAGAGGGGAGACTTTCAGCCGGGTGGCCAAGTCCTGCACGGCAGGGTTCGGTGGGGCGATGTTCCAGCGCTTCGTGCGGTGCATCCGTGCGTCCAGTGGGGGATCGGGTTCGACCTTAAGAGCCTCTAAGTATCGTAGTCTAGGGTCGGGGGCTGGCCAATGCGATGATGGGGAAGCCCTCGACATGGGGTGGGCGTGTATGATTGCGCACAATGTTGAGATTTCATGCTATTGGCGATTGGCTTCCGAAGCAGGTGCGCGTGCGGCAGGTGCCCAGCACGCGGCGAATACTTCCCGAGGTGGAGAACCTGATTGAGGGGGCTTGGAAAGAAGTGTTGGCTCAGCCGGGGGTAAAGTTATTTGATGGGCCGATGTGCCGGATGGAATCGTGGCATGGTCGGCCCGACTTGCTGGAAATTGCGTTGTCGGAGACGAGCTACAAGCCGTTCCTGGGAACAAATCTGGCGCATCCGGAGTTCGTGGAAACCTATGGGCGGGAGGTGATGGCGGATCCGGTGGGGGTGAGCCCGGCGTTGGAAACTGTTGACGGATTTCTGATGTTGGGCAAGCGAAATGGAACGGTCGCGTATTACCCCAATCGCACGCATCCGTTCGCCGGAGCGCTTGAGCCGCGGGATGGGGGCGATCTGTTCGCGGCTGTGCTGCGCGAGTTGGGAGAGGAACTGTCGTTGCGGGCCGAGGATGTCGCGGAGATTCGGTGTACGGGGATCGCAGAGGATTTGGCGTTGCGGCAGCCGGAGCTTTTGTTTCGGGTCAAGACCTCATTGACCCGGGCCCAGGTGGAGGCGCAGGTGCATCAGGAGGAGCATCGGGATTCGGTGGCAGTGAAGGCGGAGGCTGGGAGTGTTGAACGGTTGCTGGGCGATCCTGCGCTCACGCCGGTGGGGATGGCGTCGTCATTGTTGTGGGGGCGGGTGAAGTTTGGGGAGGGGTGGTTTGAGAAGGTTTCGAAGGTGGCTGTAGGGCGCGTCGGGTGAGTCGATTGACGAAAGTAACTCCCTGCCTTTTCAGGCCGTTGAAATGAGCGGGAGCGTTGCGCTGCCAACGATTTAACTTCCAGGGGCTTGATGGCGAACGGGTGCGGATTTGTCGGGGTGTTGCACATCCTCATGCTGTTCTCATAATTTCATTTGATAATTGCTGGTTGCCTGTCCGGGAGGCTCGCTGCGATCAAGTCGCCGTGGGGGATTTACTCTGGTCGAGTTGCTGGTGGTCATTGGGATCATCGTGCTTCTTGCATCGATTCTCGTACCGGCAATCAGCCGGGCGCGGGAAGCGGCCCGGCAGGTCACCTGTTTATCCAATGTCCGCCAGCTCACGGCGGCCTGGCTCAAGTACGCCGAAGAAAACAACGGGCACTTCTGTAATTCCGAAACGCAGGGCGCGCCGCCGGACAACGATCCGAATAGGTGGCTGTTCGCCGATTCAGGCCATTACAACACATTTCATCTGGCCGGCTTTCCTCCGCAGCCGTCGTTATTTTGGAGTTGGATTGCTGCCGGATCGGGGCGGGTGGACGTGGAGCGCGGCAAGCTGTGGCCCTACATAATGGTGGACGACGTTTACCGTTGCCCGTCGGATACGTTTATTCATGCCAACAGTTACCAAATCAACGGGCTGCTGGCCGGAGAAGTTGGAACGCCGTGCACGCTGCTGATGCTGTCACAAATCCGCCGGAGTTCGTCCACTTTCGTCTTTATTGAGTCTTACGACTCGCATGGATGGCTGATTAATTCATTTCAGACGCCTATTTTCCCGCGCTACTCATTCAATAGCGTCCCGGGCATTAACCACATGGGCAAAAGTGGGTTGGGGGCGGGATGCACGATGTCATTTGCCGACGGGCATGCGGTTTTTTGGGAATATGCTGATTCGCGAACCAGTCAGATTATTGCTTCAGGCGGCAGAAATGTAATCAGTATTCCCGCCGGCAGCAGCGGCAGCGGAAATGCCTATTTGAAGGGGCCAGGCGGGCTGCCCAATTCCCCTGATGTGATGCAGCTTGAAGCGTGGTCGGGGGGGCCCATTCCGCCGGGCGTCACCCCCTGAGCCAAGCTTATCGCGAGCGTTTCATGTCATCCTGGAGCGCAGCGAAGGATCTGATTGCGAAGAACCGTTCGACTTTCAGATCCTTCGCTGCGCTCCAGGATGACAATCTGGGAATCGTCCCAGGGGTACCGTAATATTTGAATGCATGTCTGGATCGACGGGCACTATACGGGAGAGAATCGCGACGGTGATGATCAATCGGAGTGCAACACACGTGGATCCCGCGGCGCCGACGGACGACAAAAACAGCGCCCTTGCCAACCGCGCTGATGGCGAATTGTTGCGAGAATTCATCACGTTGCACCGCGAGGACGCGTTTGCCGAGTTGGTTAGGCGGCATGGTCCGATGGTGATGGGTGTCTGCCGCCGCCTGTTGGGCAATCGTCAGGACGCGGAGGACGCGTTTCAGGTTACGTTTCTGATTCTGGGGAAAAATGCGTCATCGGTTCGAAAACCGCAGATGCTTGGCAGTTGGCTTTTTGGCGTCGCACGCCGGGTGTCCCGAAAGGCACAAAACGCAAGTGCCCGCCGGCGCGCGGCACATAATCGGCTGATCAACATGCTTACGAATTCACGGCCAGATGCCGACCCACCAGTTGAACTGCTCCAGTTTCTCGACGAGGAAATCGATCGTTTGCCGGCCCAGTATCGGGCGGCGATCGTGACCTGTTACCTTGAGGGTAAAACCAATCGTGAAGCGGCGAAGGTATTGGGCTGGCCCGAAGGAACGCTTGTCACGCGATTGAATCGCGCCAAGGAAGCGCTTCGCGCCAAGGCCGCTTCAAGGGGAATGACGCTTTCGACGGCTGCTCTGGGAACGGCACTGACGCAACAATTTGCACAATCAGCGCCACTCCCGACCGCCTTGATCGCTTCGACCGCCAAGGCCGCGAGTATCCATGCGGTGGGAAAGGGCGTTTCGGCGGTTTTGTCCGTGCGGGCGGTTTCGCTTCTGCATGATGCATCGCGAATGATTTTCCTGACCAAGGTCAAAATCATCAGCGCGGTTGCGGCGGCGCTGATCATTTTGGGCGCGAGCGCGGTCGTCGTGACCAGCAAACTCGGGAGCCAGTCGGGTAGTGGAAGCAGTTTAGTCGCTCGAGATGTCGATCTGAAATCGGAGATGCCGACCCTTGATGAGGGCGCAAACGATGCGGTTTTACTTGCCGCAGTTCGCGAGGCTCGCGCCCGTGCGTTTGGTGTTGCGCGATCGGGTAGCGGCGTTGCCCAGGACGACGGCGCGTTTGATGACCTGGGCTCGGATCGGCCGGGCAGCGAC
>DAIRGS010000109.1:18721-21204 GCA_036794395.1 Tepidisphaeraceae bacterium
TGGACGGGTGACGTTTGCGTTTTCGTCCGAGCGGTTTGTGACGAAGCTGGAATTCCCGGCTGATCCGGGGGCGGGGCTGGG
This sequence comes from Tepidisphaeraceae bacterium, assembly GCA_036794395.1. Taxonomy (GTDB): domain Bacteria; phylum Planctomycetota; class Phycisphaerae; order Tepidisphaerales; family Tepidisphaeraceae; genus DASXMX01. Next base: position 18,803 of record DAIRGS010000109.1, read on the forward strand.
GTATGCGGGGGATGCGAATCGGATTCTTGCGTATCGCAACCTTCCGCCGGACCCTGCGGTGGCCCAGTTAATTCCGCCCTCGGGCAGCACGCTCGACCATAAGCCGGTAAAATGGTCGGTGGCTGAAATTGCCCGGATCTCACCGTGGCCGGACGATGCGTCCTTCTTTGAGTACCTGCTGCATGGCTTTCCCCAGAATGTCCAATGGCGGATCAGGCGCGACGGGCAGGTGGTTCGACTGCTGGTCATCAATCTCAATGGCGGGGCGTTTTCTGAACGGATCGGCAACTCGCGGATGCTGGTGGAATTTGACATGGGACATCACGCAATGACCTCTCTGCTACGGCTGGAGCGGGAGGCGGTGAGCGAGGAGGGAGCACACTTCAGGGAGATTCAGCGGCACCAGATTTCCTGGAGATCGGTTGGCGCGGAGGGTGAAGTGCCGGTTGAGCGGCAGGTGACGCTGGCGTCGTTGGAGGGGCAGACGCTTCGGCCGCGATCGACTTCGATCGTTCGGTTCAATGAATATACATTGGGCCCGGTTGGGGCCGGAATGTTGAGCCCAGCTAATTTGGGGATACCCGATGGCACGCAGGTTCGGGATGAGACCGATCCATCGCACAAGCCGAAAGTATGGGAAAGAGGTGGACTGCGATGAGAAACCAATCTGTTGGACGCAGATTTCGGCGTGGATTTACGCTTGTTGAGTTGCTGGTGGTGATCGGGATCATCGCGGTGCTGGTTGGGATTCTTATGCCGGCGATGAATCGGGCCAGGGAGGAGGCTCGGCGGACTTTGTGCCTGTCAAACGTGAGGCAACTTACGGCGGCATGGCTCATGTACGCCAACGAACATAAGGGGCGCTATTGCAGTTCGAATACACAGGCGGCTCCGCCCCTTTCGCCCAACAACTGGGTAACGGCATTCGGGCACAATGGATTTCATCTGGGAGGATTCAAAGATCCGTTGCCAGACATTTTCTGGAGCTGGAACGCGGCGGGGGTGGTGTCGCAGGATATCAAGGCCGGGATGATCTGGCCGTACACGAAAGATGTGGGGATCTATCGCTGTCCGAGCACGGTCCAAACGCCAAACAGCAGTTATCAGATCAACGGTCTGCTGGCGGGGGAAATCGGCATTCCACAGACATTTTTTACTTTAAGCCAGATCAAGCACCCCGCGGGAACGTTTGTTTTTATCGAAGGCTTTGATCCGAACGGATGGCTGATTAACAGCTTTAAGACCCCGATCTACCCCTCCAAACAATTTGCCAATTCGGGCGCTCCCGGTCAGAATCATCAGCAGGGCAACTCTACGTTGGGTGGGACGGCGATTTCTTTTGCCGATGGCCATGCGATCTTCTGGACCTATGCCGATCCGCGCACTTCCCAGATTCTTAACGCGGGGAGCACTACGCCCCCCAATACCGGTCTAGCGGTGATTTCGGCCGGTGCCCTGACCAGTTCCGATGTTCTTCAAATGGAAGCGTGGTCGGGCGGGCCGATTCCGCCGGGGATTCAGCAGTAGATTCGCCTTTGAATTCTTACCGGGGCGACTCGATGGGTTTGAGTTTCCATTTAGGGCTTTGGCCGAAGAACCGGCAGGGGTTGTTGTAGAAGATGTCGGTGGCCTCGGCTTCGGTGTGGCCGCGGTTGCGGAATTCGAGGCAGGTGTCGGTGAGATTGCTTGGGCCGGACTCACCCCAGTCGCTGGCGCTGTTGACGCAGATCATGGCGGGGCCGAACTGTTCGAGGATGTCGGTGGCGCGCTGGGGGGTTACTTTGGTTACCGGATAAATCGTGAGCCCGGCCCAGAAGCCGTTGTCGCGGGCGATGCGGATGGTGTGCTCTTCGCAGTGATCGATCAGCACGCGCTCGGGCTTGATGCGCTTATCGTTTTTTAGAATGCTTGTGATGATTGACGTGCCTTTGTGTTTGTCTTCCAGGTGGGGCGTGTGGATCAGAATAAGCTGATCAAATTTTGCGGCGACCTCGACCTGCTCCTCGAATGTGGTGATCTCGTTGCGGGTGTTTTTGTTCAACCCGATTTCGCCGACACCCAGGACGCGGGGATGATCCAGGAGCGGGGGGATGAGTTTGATGACCTCGCGGCTGAGGGCGACGTCTTCGGCCTCCTTGGCGTTGATGCAGAGCCAGGAGTAATGGTCGATGCCGTACCGGGCGGCGCGTTTGGGCTCGACGTCGGTGAGATGGCGAAAGTAATCGGCGAAGCTGGCGGCGGTGCTGCGATCGTAGCCGGCCCAGAAGGCGGGCTCGGAGACGGCCACTACGCCGCAACGGGCCATGTAGAGGTAGTCGTCGGTGGTTCGTGAAACGCAGTGGATGTGGGGGTCGATGTATCTCATGGGTGAGTGCTGAGTGCTGAGTGCTGAGTGCTGAGTG
>DAIRGS010000110.1:0-3408 GCA_036794395.1 Tepidisphaeraceae bacterium
ATTGTCGGGGCAACGGGCTTTCATTTTCATCCCCATCTCCCGGAGGGAGAGGGGGGCAGGATTGAAAACCATCGTTCTTTCATCAGTTTAGTATTGGGCTGTACAATTACCGTTTGTCCGCGCCGTCGATGGCCTTCAGGAATAGCTCTATTTCCCGCCACGCGGCGGCGGGGTTTGCCTGTAAAAGCATGTGCGGCCCGTCCAGCGTTTTTACCTGAACATCGGGACGAATTTTGCGAATCGTTTCCATACTCGACCTTGGCACCACGGCATCGTGAGCAGCAACCAGGTAAAGAATGGGGACGGGGCATTGTTGCAGGGCGGATGAGCAGTCGACCTTGAGGACTTCGCGAAGTCGATGCGCAAGCACTTCGGGCCGCACCTTTCGAATCGAAGCTCTAACTTCCTGAGCCAACGGCTGAGAGACGCTTCGGGCCAGCAGCAGGAGCCGCAATGCGACCGGCGGCGGTGGGAATCTGAACAGAACAGGCTGGACAAAATGCTTAAGCCAGTGGGTCACCGGTGATTTAACGAACGAGGCAACCAGGACGACAGCCCGCATACGAGTGGGGTGCGCGGCGGCGAAACGAACGGCAAGCGGTCCGGAAAAAGACTCGGCGATCAGAATCATTTCCTGCTCGCAGCGCAATTGCCGCTCAATTATTTCCAGTAAGGCGTCATAGGAGAGGGTTTGGTCAGGGGGATAGGTGACAATGCGTGGATTAAGCGACGCTGGAATTACGGACAAGAGAGGGCCGAAGAGATCATCGGTGCCGTGTAACCCCGGCAGCAAGATCAGGGACTTTTGATTCACGTCTGCGCCCGCTGCTCGTCCTTGAAATGCGGGAGCGGCGCCAGGTCCGGCTCAACGAACTGGCTCTTGGCACGCGGGTGCATTCGTCGTTCAGGCGAGTAGAAGAATCGCAGCGCGTGCTTGGTCATCAGTTGCGGGTGGGTTTCGCAGAAGCTCTCGGCATTAGCGGTGGGGAAAACCTCGCCATAAGCCTGCATCGTGGCTGCAATCAGGTGCAGGAAGGCGTGGGTGGTGGTTTCGTTGTAGCCGCTGGTTGGGGTTTCGGGGACGTTGTGGCGGGCATTGTACGCCTTGATGCGCGTACGCAATTTCGTCAGCGCCGCTTCGAACGAGTTCGATGAGAGGTGGCAGTAAGAGATTTTGACATGTGCCCGATGCGTCCATTGATCGAAGGGCAACGTCAGGTTTTCAAAAGATTCGAGGAGTTGGTCGTCGGTCATTACAGCGCCCTTCGGTTTTCGAAGCATGACTGCCATGATCGGTGCGTCGGCGTGCATTCTACCGGCCGGTCGGAGGTTCGGTGGTTTTCCGTCCTGGTCCAATCTCGCGCAGGCGTCAGTCTCTTTTGCCCGGCGGGGTGAACAAGGACCGCATGAGCACGAGGGCCACCGAGAGTGCCAGAAAGATTGAAAGCAGGAATACGATCCGCCAATTGTACGTGATCGCGGCGATTGTAATGCCGCCCAGTAGAAAAACGATGATGTCCCGGCTTGGTCTCACCGGCTGAATATTAACAGCCGCGACGGCGGGCGGGGAGTGTCGGAAGACGTACAATGCCCAATGATGCCAGAGTCCTATGCCATCGTCGTGTTCGACGGGGAATGCGCCTTCTGCGACCGCTCGGTCAAGTGGATCATCGACCATGACCGCGCGATGCGATTTCGTTTCGCCGCACGACAATCGCCGGTGGGTCAGGGCCTTCTCGCGGAGCACGGCCTGCCGCCCGAGGGCGTCGAAAGCCTGATCCTGATTGACGGCGTTACCGTGTCCACGCACTCGACGGCCACGTTGCGAATCGCAAAAGGACTGTCATTCCCCTGGAACCTGGCGGGAACGTTTCTCCTCGTGCCGCGGCCAGTTCGCGACTTTTTCTATCGCGCGGTGGCCAAACGCCGTTACAAGATCGCCGGAAAGATGGCGGCGTGTTCGGTGCCGACGCCGGAGCAACGGGATCGCATTCTTGGCGAGAGCCCCACGTAACAGAATCCACCCTCCTCCAAAGACTCTCCCTTTGAATTCCCCTTATTCTCCACCGACTTGGGAGTCGGAGGTTTCGGCGGCGTGTTTGGCGGCCAACGCTGCCGGGATTGCGATGCTCCACACGATCGCGCTTGCCAGCGAGACGGCCAGCGCGCCGCGGGCCCAGTTGCGCTTCACCGGTATGCAGCTAGCCACGGGGATCAGCAGTGGTGCGGCTCCGAGCAGGTGGAATTGGAAAACGCCCACGCCGGTGTGGGGGTAGTATCGCCCGCCGGCCAGCAGGCCCGCGAGAATTCCGATGATGATCACGGACAGCCCGCGGATGCGGGCCGGGCCGTCATCGGCGCTGCTCGGCGCTGTCGGTCGCAGGCCGAGTGCGGTGGCGACGATCGCCAACGCGGCCCCCATTCCGATGATGCCGTAGGTCAGGAAGTTGGAGGAGAGAACCACTACCCCCGCCGCGCCCACGATGCTCGCCAGGGCGGCGGCGATCCAAGCCGGATCGATTCGCCGCGCCGCCCACGGCAGCGTGACCGCCGCCGCGGTTCCCCATAGTCCGGCCACGGCCGAGCATTCCCACACCGCCGCGGATCCGATCGCCGGCGCGATCGGCCTGAGCACCACGTATGCCACCGCCCCGGCCATCGCCCCCATCGCCGACCAGCGCGCACCTATCCGTTGAAAGATGGCGGCGCAGAGCCCCAACGGCACCAGCATCCAGAACAACCAATCCGAGCCGTCCTGCGGCGGCAATTCCGGTTTGCGCAAGAGCCCGTATCCGGTCATGACCGCAACGGCCACAACCGCCGGTAGCGCGATCGTCAATCGTCGCCGGACGACGATCAACATCAATGCCATCGAAACCAATCCGGGCAGCGCAATTCCCAGAAACAACTGCCGATCGGTCAACATGGCCCGCTCCGGCCGAACCAACGCGCCCGATTATTTACTTACGCGCGCCTTCGAGCGAGGCGATGATGAAGATCTCATCCGCCACGGACTTCGGATCGCCCTTGATTTTGTAATCGCTCATCTTCACCGAAAAAGTCGCCTCGATCCCAACCCGGCTGGTTCCCTTGGGGAATTCGCCTTTGCCGACAATCTCGATCGGCACGACGATCGACTTGGTCACGCCGTGCAGGGTCAAATCGCCGGTGGCCTCGAGGCGCGTGTCCGACACTTTCTTGACGGCCGTGCTTTTGAAGGTGATGGCGGGGTACTGCTTGGTGTTGAAGTAATCGGGGGCCTGGAGATGTTCATCCCGCTTCTTGGCGCCGGTATCAACGCTCGCGGGGTTGGCCGTGATGTCGAACGTACTCTTGGCGAGGTCCGATTCATCGATGACGAACGTGCCGCCGTAATCGCTGAAGTGGCCCCAGATATGGCCGATATTG
>DAIRGS010000110.1:3418-14419 GCA_036794395.1 Tepidisphaeraceae bacterium
ATATTGGCGTGCGTGACCTTGAACACGAACGACGAGTGAACCGGGTCCACCGTCAACGGCGCATCAGCAAACGCGGCGGACGAAATGCAAGCGACAAACAGAGCAACCGTAATGAAACGCTTCATGGGCGATCCTCCTGAAGAAGTGGTTGTAATCAGAAACCGAAGAATAACACGACAGTCGCCGGCTGTCTGTACGCTTCGATAAGCATGGAGGGAATCTCGCCGATCCTCTCCAGGCCATCGCCCGCGATCAACTCCAACTGCCCCGATTCATCGCCCGCGAAAAACCCGCCACCGTTTCCCGCCCGAAGCGAACCCCCAACTCCAACCCCCTTTCACCAGCAGAACAACCCCCCACGCCGGTGGCAAAGCTGTACTCAGCGCCGCCCCGGCTTCTCCTTGCGCCGGCCTGTTCGCCGGAAGAGCGGAAATGTCAAACCTGATCAGCGTTTCTGAATAGCAGATTGAGGCGTATCGATCCGTACGCAATTATCGTTCCGATGGAACGCTTTACGGGTGTGGGAATTACAAGAACCAGGCCCTTTTTCTCCCCCCGACTTATCGTTCGCCCTCCCCGCGATCGGATAATTCTGTTATCCCACTATTCTTATGCCTAACTCCGCGATCATCGTGCACGACGGCCAAGACAGCCATCGGTTGCTCATCACTCAGCGCGATTGCGGGATTCTTGTGGGACCGATGTTCAAGGAAGGCCCGCTCTTCCTCAGTGCCTTCGGGGTGTATGAGAACTTCACCGTCGCGGGAGGCATGCCAAAGGGTTCGCAGGTGACTCGAGGTGGACGGGTTCTATACAACGCGACGTGGGGGTTGCTCAACGGAATAGAACGTGACGCGGACCTCCTTCAATACGATTACTCGTATGGGTTCGAAAGCGAAGGGACACGTCATGGCGGTGGTCAAACCGTCCGATTGCGGGGTCGCGAAGGAATCCTCTCCACGCGACCGAAGGGTTATTGTACGATTGAACTATTTGACGAGCATTCCAAGACCGCGCGTATCGCAGAATTCATCGACCTCCGTATTGTGGGAAGCATTGAGACCGAACTGTCCGGGGTCGTGAAGGTCTATCGACGGAAAGTTGACATGCGATGGCTCGAAACGCTCCCGCCACTACTGGCATTTCTCAAGCCGCGTAAAGCTAAGGAGCTTATTATCGAGCACATCGAACGAGTGGGCTAAATAACTCCACCGAATAGCGAAAGTGAGGTTCAATAGGTTCAATCGGAATCCCGCTGAATTCTTGGCAAAACCGGCGTTTTCTCGAAGCCGCTCACTTTCGCCTTTACGTGGAGTTATTTAGCTCAGCGCCGCAGAGCCTGCAAAGCTGAAATCCACGGCGGCCGTCATCTTTAACCTCCCAGGCCGGCCCCACTCCAATTCTTCCCCGTCCACCGGCGGCGCCACCGCCCCACTCCGAACCAGATTCACCATCACCGCCCGCGCACTACACAAAATCATCCCCCGCCAGGCCTCCACCCCCAGCCGCGACCCCCGCGCCACTACGAACGCAACCAGCCGATTCCCGGATTCAACCTTCTCCGCCGACATGACCCCTCGCTTCCTGAAGGCTCTAAATGAAATGCTTCAACAGCCCCATTTCGGATGACTCGCATCATACAGCCGGACCCTTACATTGTCCAAACAAAAATTTCGCAAGATTTCGAATGCCCCTGTCATCCCGCCCCGGCTACTCCGCCCGCCCGATTATCGCCATATTTTCAATTCTCCATTTTCCATTTTCCATTCTTTCACGACTCTCCCCGCATTCCCTTTGTCAATTCGTTTCTTGCCGTGCTGCCGACGCTTCAGCGCGTCATCTGCCTGTGCCTCATCTTTGTCGGCTTCCACCTCAAATCGCGCCTCGCCTCGAAGAGCGAGTCCTCTCACAAAACTTCCCGGATGAATATCCCCGTTATTGCCGTGAAGTGAAGGCGGTGGTGCCGTTCATTTACTGATAACGCGAGTGGGTGTTCCCCTTAAGAGATGAGACACGCCGAACGTGTTCAACGGACAAAAAAAGAGGATGGACACGGTGGACACGCGGTAATTCAAAGAACTCACTTGTTCACAACCAGGCACCCCGCCATCAGATCGTGAAGTGCTTGCTTCCGCTGGGTCCACCCGGCCATGAAGTATCCGAAGCACAGAATCAAACCGGATACATATTTGCCGAAATGGCGGCCTGTTGCCCGGCCAAATGAGAGCTGCTCACCATTTTCCGTGATCACCTCAAGGCCAAGCGCTGTTTTGCCCGGCGTGGCTCGTCTGGAAGAACTCTCGTAACAAGCGAAGTAAAGCCACGGGACAATAATGCCTCCAAGATTCCCGACCAGTCGGCCCACGTCGAAAATATCCTGTCCTCTTGCGTTATTTGACGCCATCATCGCTCCAACGACAAATGCGCCACCAATCACAACCGCGATCGTTGCGATAACCACGAGGATCGTATCAATAATCCAAGCGCCAAAACGGCGCCAAAACCCCGCGTATCGATCACTCGCTGTCCTGGGCGCATAACCCAGCGTCGCCGAATAGAATGGTGCAAGCGCGGGAACTTGACGCGCCGCGACCGCCGCTGAATCAGCCTGCCGCCAGACCGGATCATCGGGGTGAAGCGTGCGGTTTTGCGCAAGCGCCATCAGCACCGAAATTGCCACTGGGAAACGCAAAACGGAAACGCAAAACGGGACGACTCTGAATTTGTAATTGGGCGGAAATACCGGGACGGCTCTGAATTTGTAATTGAAATTCAGAGCCGTCGCGTTTGAATTCCCCAAGTTCGAAGTCAAAGGAGCCTTAAGCAGGTCACAAATTTTCCTTCTTCTCCTCTATAATCTTATACCAAACGTAGACCAAACATCCCTGTCGCGGTACAATGCTCAGTGGAAGCCTGAACGCATGGCCTCACGACAAGGGAAGTCATGACACTGATGCAATTGATAAAATTGGTACTCGACGAGGCATACGACGAGATGCCCTACACCGAGGACAGTGACAAAGATGAGAAGGTGAAGGAACAGCTAAATCTGCTTGGCCCGAAGTACAAGAATCTAACGGTCGGGCCTCACGATCCGATCGACTACAGCGACCCCGTGGCGCGATTCGCCTACATCTACAAATACACCGTCGCACATGCCGATTACATCATGCAACTGATTCAAGGCACGCAAGTGCTTCGCGATCTTTTCGACCGCGACTCTCTCGATGTTGCATGTCTCGGCGGAGGACCGGGGAGCGACCTGCTCGGAATATTGAAGTACATGATCAAACGGGACAAGAAGTGTCCGCTGAGGTGCTTTCTGTTCGACAAAGAGCGAGCCTGGGGAGACTCTTGGGGAGACGTTGCCAAGCCATTGGATGCGAGCTTTCGCGTGTACCCAATCTTTCAGCAGCTCGATGTCACAGACTCAAAGACTTGGGCGGGTTACCACAAGTATCTGAAAGCTGATCTTTTCACGCTTAGCTATTTCATGTCGGAGGTTTGGAAGATTCGCGCTCAAGCTAAGCCCTTCTTCGACTATTGCTTCGCCAAAGCCAAGCCGGGTGCCTTACTCCTTTTCCTCGACAATCGCGCTTCCGAATTCTACGGGTGGTTTGACAGTCTTGCTGCGGCGAATGGGATTGAGATTGTGAAAGGAAACGCCACCTTGATGTGCTTTGCAAATGAAGAGGAAAAAAAGGATTTGGGGCGATACTACGAAAAGTTTGGCTTTCCCAAGCGGAAGAGCGAAGTTTCGTTCCGCATTGGCAGGAAGAAGTGAACGATGATCATCTCCGCGAGTTACAAGACAGATATCCCCACGTTCTACGGCGAGTGGTTTTCCAATCGCCTGAACGCTGGATATTGCAAGATGGTCAATCCGTACAACCGCCGAGCCATCCATGTGGACCTGCGGCGAGAAGGCGTAGGCGGCTTCGTTTTTTGGACAAAGAACGTTGCACCGTTCCTGCGCGTTTTATCCAATGTGCGTGAGAAGGGATTCCCATTCGTCGTTCAGCACACGATCAACGGTTACCCGAGGCAATTGGAATACGCTGTTGTTGATGCGGATCGTTCAGTGTCGAACTTGCGTCGAATCTCCGAGGAGTACGGCAAGCGAGTGCCTGTCTGGCGTTATGACACCATTGTGATGTCATCGCTTACGCCGGTGGAATTCCATTTGAGGAACTTTGAGCGGATCGCGAAACAACTTGAAGGGGCAGTTGATGAAGTCGTGATTTCCTTCGCCCAGCTCTACCGCAAGACACTGTTGAACATGAATGCCGCTGCGAAGACGTCAGATTTCAGTTGGAACGATCCCGCACCTGAAGAAAAGCGCGATTTGACGGTGAAGCTGGTCCAAATCGCAGATGCCCACTCAATGCAGTTGTCGATTTGTTCCCAACGCAGTTTTCTTGTGCCGGGAGCAACCGATGCACGTTGCGTGGACGCACAGCGGCTCTCGGACGTGGCCGGTGTCGCAGTAGCCGCAGCGCTCAAAGGAAATCGGAAGGAGTGCGGGTGCTTCGCTTCGAGGGACATCGGAGAATACGATACCTGCCCACACGGATGCATTTATTGCTATGCGGTTCAGAACCGTCAACTTGCACAAGAACGGTTCAGGAAACATGATCCTAATTCTGAGTATCTTTTTGCACCGGATTATGTGGCAGGCGACGAGCCTCGCGGCGTCCAACTTCCCCTTTTTGCGGCGTCAGCCGTCGATGGGAATACCTCTAGCCCGTGACCGCCGATGCTGCCACAACAACCGAACGAAATTGGGGCTGGGGAAGATTTCGTCAGCGGTTCTTCAACTCTTCGGGAGTCTTTGACGCGGAAAAACACGATCGCTTGGCGTCTTCTGGCTCGCGGCGTGAATTACACTTGACTGCGACACCGAGGAAGATGACCTACACGGACCTCTCAAGTTGGACCTGAAGAGATGAATTGTACACGCTGGGTCCACCACACCACACATCCGCGTCGTTTTGCTGTACCATTCTTCATTGGGCGCCGTAGTTGACGAGATGACATCGGCATCAAGCAGCGCCAAACTTGGTTTCCCATGGATCTTTTTTCCGAAATTGAGCAGCGGAAAGCCACAAATGCAAAGAAGCTCGCTTCTTTTGGTATCGCTTCAACCGTGAGCGACACGGGTTCAATAAAGGTTATCCGGACAGGCAAAGCGGTTACGCTCTACACTGTGGGCTATGAGCGGCGCGACGGAAATGGCCTCATTAGCGCCGTGCTTGATCAAGGCGTGAAGGCGGTCGCCGACATCCGTGAGCGTCCGACGTCGCGAAAGCCTGACTTTCGGGCGGCGTCTCTACGCGCTTTGTGCGAAGCCAATCGGATCGAATACCAAGCGTGGCAAATGCTTGGCTCGACGGCGGAGCTGCGGGACGATTTGCAGACCTCCGGTGACTTCCGTCAGTTTGCCCACCAATTTCGTGAGATCGCGATCAAAACCATGATGCCGGAAATCGCAAGGCTGGCAGAGAGTTCGCGGCGAATTCCAACGGCGCTGCTTTGTTATGAGAGACTGCACGAGGATTGTCATCGTAGCGTGATTGCGGACTTCGTCGCGGATCTGATAGACGCGACGATCATCGCAATCCAATAGAACTCACGCCGCTCGCCGGCGCGCGGTTCGATTGGCAACACGCAGAAGGACATCACCGTGACAGGCATTGCCCTCTTTACACCAGCACGCCAAGTCCTTGCCGCAAAGCTCGTTGTGGGCAGCGTCCACCAATTGAGTACCGTCACGTGTTTCGAGATATGAAGAGAAAAGGGCGACAGCTATTTCAGCGTCGGCGACAAAAACCGATTCATTTGTAAGCGGATGATTTGCGATCTGCCCAATCTTAAATTGATTGCCCCACTTGGTTGACCGATCAATCTTGCGCGTATTTTGAGGCATACGCCATCCACGGGACCGTCTGAGTTGAATTCGCTTCGCTGCCATCGTGCTGCGATGTCAATCGGCGTAAGGCCCGATAATTCTTGAATTTGCCGCATGCAGGTCAGGTGTCCGCTAGAACGGAATGGCTCGCCCGACCATTTAGTGATGGAGGGACTTCGTGCCTTCTACAAATCCTGATACAATCTTTGGACAAGTCGGGCTCCTATCCCGAACAAGTCTGGGGCGATATGCAAGTATTAATTGCCGTCAAAACATATCCTATTCCGTCGAAGGGTTACGATGAATTGGTTTGCACTGCGGGCGTAACAGAGACGGGTGATTTTGTTCGCCTATATCCGATTAACTTCCGCGACCTTCCGTGGGACCAACAATATCGCAAATACCAGTGGATCGAAGTCGAGGTGAAAAAGCACGTAGGACGAGACAGTCGAAAGGAGAGCTATCGACCTGATTCCGAGACACTTCAGATTATGGGCGAACCGCTCGATACAAAGGACAACTGGTCCAAACGCGCGCATTATCTTCTGAAAAAAGAAGCACGATCTCTGGAGGACCTTCACGAGCGGCAGGCAGCGGACCGTACCTCGCTGGGCGTGTTCAGACCGAAGCGAATCCTCGATCTGGTTATCAACAAGGATGACGTCGATTGGAAGCCCAGTTTCAAGAACGCCCTAGCCCAGGCGAGGCTATGGGAGAATAGAAAGGCGAGCAAAGAACCACCCCGCAAGGTTCCCTTCAAATTTCAATACAAATTTGAGTGCGACGATGATCGTTGCAAGGGCCACCAGATGATGATCGAAGACTGGGAAGTTGGTGCACTTTACTGGCGCCTACGCGACAATGGACTCGACGCTCAAGCCGCGGCTGAAAAAGTAAAACAGAAGTTCCTAAACGACCTTTGCGGTCCTGACAAAGACACACGGTTCATCGTTGGAACCGTCTTAGCTCATCCAAGGTCGTGGGTAGTCATTGGACTCTTCTATCCCAAGAAAGTCATCGAAAAACCGGAGGCTCAGGGATTTCTCTTCTAATATGAACCGAAGAAAAGGGGCCATTCCTATTTTCAATGAACGATGTAGCCCCAACCGAAGAAAAGGGGCCATTCCTATTTTCAATAAATGATGCAGTCCCAAGTATCCGCCGAATCCCCGGCTCACTCCAGTAGCACCCGCCCCGCCTCTTCCCACTCAACGAACAGCCCCACCACCACGCGGAATTCTCCATTCGCTCTTCCCGTCTCCGCCTCCGTGAATTTCTCTCCTGCTCAACTTTCTCCTGCTCCACTGCTCTCGGGCCGCGGCCCCCCCCGCATTTCTCCGTGCTCTCTGTGTCCTCTGTGGTTCTAATTCTTTGTTTGGTCGCCGCTCAACCGCGCCCCCTGTTCCGCCGCCTTCGCCCGCCCGACGTTCACCTCAATTCCATCGAGAAGAACACGCTATTCCCATCCTCAACGTACTGCCCAAACGGCCCGCACTCCACAAACCCATGCTTCCGATAGAACGCCCTCGCCGGTGCAAAGTAAGGCCACGACCCCGTCTCCAGGCTCACGCGCCCGATCCCTCGTGTCCGCGCGATTTCGATCACGTAGCGCAGCAGCAAACTTCCCACGCCCCGGCGGCGCGCCGATTCGGCCGTGTGCATCGACTTCACCTCCCCATGCTCCGGCGAAAGTTCCGCCAACGCCGCGACGCCCAGCAATTCGCCGGTATCATCAACCGCCACCCAGAAGCTAATCCCCGGCGACCGCAGTCGTTCGACGTCCATCGCGTGCGCGCTCCCCAGCCCCGTTTCCCGCCGTGCCCGCGTCACGTGCGTCGTCAAAAGATCGATCACGCGACAATCACTCAAATCACCTGACTCAATGCGGATCATGTTGCCCCAATCGATCCTGCGCGGAAGAGTAACTATTTTACCGGAATGACGATGACGATGCGCTAGACCTTGCGTGTGCAACTCGATCCAGGAGGCAAATTCACGGCGATATCCCTTCATTGTGCGAGATCAAAGGAAAGACGAAGAATTGGGGAGATGTGCTGGCGATGAGATTTATCTGCGTGCCAGCTCAACTTTGGCAATCGATGGGGGAACAAGAAGATCCAGTTTAAAAAGCTGACGCTGAAATGTGTGGCCTGCCAGCTTTCCCCTCGGGGTACGGCTTCGACTTCGCTCACCGCAGGCCGGGGCCGCTGTTCACGTTGGTATCGGGGCTCCCTTGGCTGTTTGGGCACAAGACAATAAGGAATCGCAGTGCGATGCGGCGGGAGGTCTGGCGCGGGTGCATGAGTAAGTTCCTTTTCGGCGACCGCTGCGCTACGTCCTGCTACGCGGAATCAACGCCCACGCCGCGGGCGGGATTAATTACTGGGATAGGAAAGGTGGTTTTCCCTGCCCGCGTCATGGCCGTTGCTGCCACTACGCGACGGACGCATCTTCGCTCATGTGTGCGATGTTTGCCGTTCCCCGTTCGCCCTCTAAAGGCGAAGGGCGAACAGGGAACTTCAATGTTGGCGGAGAGCTTTGCTGACGGTGAGGCACCTGGGATCCGAATCGTTATCGGCGACATCTGCAGATGCCAGTGAGGACCTCTCGTGAAGTCTGCCCCGCCCCACCATTGAGTTTCCTCTCGACCCTGCATTTCCAAAGGGTCGAGAGGAAACGAACTTGCGGATCACACGAGCGAGTTGCAGGCCAAGCGAAGCGGTCGCGAGGGGCATGACGCGAGCAATTCCGGAACTGTCCCTGAGTGAACCGGAAAGGGGGACACCGCACCTTACCGTGAGTCGTAAACAGGACGGCTCTCATCCCAAAACCCAACCCTCCCGCCAAAATCCCCTCGCCCGGCGTCGCTCCTGACGTACGCCTTGAGGGGCTGGCATGACCTTCGACGCTGCGGCAACCGCTCGCATCGTCACTGAGGATTGACGTGCGTTCCGATGCTGGTTACACGGAGGAGTTGCCGGTCGGGGTAGGCGGTGACGGTCAGAAAAACGTAGACGGTTTGTCGGTCGCAGAATGAAACGGGGACGCAGCTAAGTAGGAACGCATAATGAATCATGCAGTCAATCCGGTGTCAGACACTGTCCGACACGCGTTTTATTCAGAGAATCGAGCATTTCACTCGATTCTCGCGTTAAGGTGCCCGAAGGACTGGTTGCATGAGTCTTTCGTCCTTCCTACTTAGTTTTTAAACTAGCTGCGTCCCCGTTTCGTGGCCCGATGCTTAACCGCTCCGCTTGTCGAGCGATTTGTCCCCAATTCCAGCCCGTATCCCAATACATTCCCCCCCCGACACATCCCTCCTTCGTGCCTCCGCAGCTCCCCCCTCCGTGCCTTCTCCCGTTCAAATCGCCGTCTCCCCCGCTTCACCCGTCCGGATCCTGACTACTTTGGAGACGGGGTAGACAAAGATTTTACCGTCGCCGACGGTTCCGGTGCGGGCGGATTCAACGATGGCCGCCAAGGCTCGTTCCTCATCTTCAGCTTTAACGCAGATTTTCAGCAGGACCTTGGGGACGAATCCCACGTCCATCTTCGCGCCGCGATAGCGCTCGGTGTGGCCCATCTGCTTGCCGAATCCTTTGCACTCGACGGCGGTCATGCCGACGATCCCGAGCTGGGTCAGAGCGGCTTTGACCTGTTCGAGCTTGGCCGGTTTGATGATGGCTTCGATCATTTGCATGGTTCGGCTCCAGTGCGGATTGTTAGGAACGATGCGTAAGAAAAGATGATTCACCACGGAGGCACGGAGACCACGGAGAAATGCAAAGGCAAGAGAATTAGCCGCAGATGACGCAGATGAAGAATTACGCGACTGTGGGATTGAAAGGCGAAGACTTCTCGCGTCACGAGCCCGAAATCTTTTTCCCCGCCTTTATCTGCGGTCATCTGCGCCATCTGCGGCCAGCGCTCTTCTTCTCCGTGTCCTCCGTGCCTCCGTGGTGAAATGAATTTCTGGATTCAGGCGATGCGTACGACTAGTGCGTGCTGACGGCCTCGAACGCGTGATGAGCGGGGAATTCCTCGGCGAGGGTGGCTTCGGCGCCTTCCTCGAAGTGGTAACCGGCTTCGCCGTGCTGGGTGAGGTCGAGGCCTTCGAACTCGTCGTCGGCGCTGACGCGGAGGCCGATGGTCAGATCAACGAGCTTGAGGAGGATGAGGGAGCCGACGATGGCAATCGTCCAGGTGATGACGGTGGCGAGGAGCTGGATGCCGACCTGCTTGACGTTGCCTTCGACGAGGCCCGACTTGCCGGGGTTGATGGCGCTGACGGCGAAGACGCCGGTGAGAATGGCGCCGAGGGTTCCGCCGACGCCGTGAACGCCGAAGGCGTCGAGGGAGTCGTCGTAGCCGAGTTTGGATTTGAGGCTGGTGGCGGCGAACATGCAGACGACGCCGCCGATGAATCCCATGAGCATGCCATACATGGGGGTGGTAAAGCCCGATGCGGGCGTAATGACAACCAGGCCCGCGACCGCGCCCGAGATAGCGCCCAGGACGGTGGGCTTGCCGGTCTTGATCCACTCGGCGAAGACCCAGCCAAGCGTCGCCGCGGCGGCGGCAAAGTGCGTGGTGACAAACGCGCTGCTGGCCAGGCCGTTGGCCGCGCCGGCGCTACCGCCATTGAACCCGAACCATCCGACCCACAAGAGCGCCGCGCCGATAAAAGAAAGAACGACACTGTGCGGCGGCATCGCGGTCTTGCCGTAACCCAGGCGCTTGCCCAGGAACAGGGCGCAGACCAGGGCGGAGACGCCGGAGCTGATGTGGACGACGGTTCCGCCGGCGAAGTCGAGAGCGGGGAAGTTGGGGCCGTTGGGGGCGGGGAGGAAGGCGTTGAGCAAGCCGCCCTTGCCCCAGACCATGTGAGCCATCGGGCAGTAGACGACCAGAAGCCACAGGGTGGAGAAGACGACCATCGCGCTGAACTTCATTCGCTCGGCATAGGCACCGCAGATTAGCGCGGGGGTGATGATCGCGAACATGAGCTGGAAAACCATCCACGTCGTGTGTGGAATGGTCGCGGCGTACTCGCTGGGGCCGAAGCCAACATCGTGCAGGAAAGCGAAGCGGAA
>DAIRGS010000110.1:14429-21191 GCA_036794395.1 Tepidisphaeraceae bacterium
CCGCCGATGACGACGTTTCCGGTGTCGAAGGCCAGGCTGTATCCGATGACGGCCCAGACGACGCTGACAACAGCCATGAGGATGAAGCTCTGCATCATCGTCGCCAGAACGTTCTTGCGACGAACCAGCCCGCCGTAAAAGAGGGCGAGGGCTGGGCCTGTCATCAGCAGGACGAGTGCGGAGCTGGCGAGCATCCAGGCGGTGTCGCCGGCATTGATATCTTTAACGTCCTTAATCTCGACGGGAGACACGCGAGTGACCGAAGGCGCGTCCGCCGCTTGAACGACGGCGGGTGCCATCACGACGGCCAGTAGAATGGCCAACTTGATCCAAGGCTTAAGCCGGTGAGAAAAGACCATGACCGCGTTCCCTTTCGTAGGGCCGCGCGCGATGCCAGAATAGATCTCCCGCAGATGGGTGGTGATGACTGTGATTTACCGTCATTTACTGAAACGATTGCCCTGTGCGCGCGACTGGTTCGCGTGGGGCGCAACAAGTGGCGTGCCAGTTTTGAAATGGGCCGTAAGGCACGATCGCGGATGTTTGAAGTGACTATTAAATAGGCAAAGTCGAGGCGAATTTGGCAAAACGCGTGATAATTAAGCAAAGATTGGGACGAGGTATGAGACGTGGTTCGAATTGATTGTGATCGCGATCTGCGGGCCATATTTCGCGTCAACTTGTTTACTGATCGACATATAGAAAGTGTCACGAACTAGGTGACGAAAAATCAATGATTTCTGGCATCAAAACTTTTCCATTCATCAATAACCTTTTTGACTTTTGGATCGGTTTCGGACGGGTTCCATCGAGGTGGTAAACTCGACATTTCGGCCTCGCGCGAACGTAAGGACCTGAGCGGATGACACCTGAGATCGAGCAACAAATAGATTTGGCGCATCGGGCGCGTGAGTCCGGCGACCTTGAAACAGCGGGGTTGTTGTATCGGCAGTTGCTCATACACCCAGAGACGCGGGCGGTGGCGGCGGAGGCTTTGGGGCAGATGGCGTTCGAGCAGAATCGCCTTGATGATGCGATCGGGTGGCTGAGCGAGGCAGCGGATCTTCGGCCGGACGCGGCTCATCGGCATGCCAATCTGGGGATGGTCTTGGCTATTGCAGGGAGGCATGCGGAGGGAATTGAGGCTTATCGGAGGGCGGTTGCGGTTGGGGCGGATTGCGTGGATGCGCACAATCAGCTTGGGGATTTGCTGCTTGGGCAGAATCGGTTTGAAGAAGCGATTGGAGAATACAGGCACGCGCTGGGGATTCGGCCGGAAATGCCTGAGACGTTGGTGAACCTTGGGAACGCGCTACATCAGTTGGGCAGATCTGGAGAGGCAGTTGATGCGTACCGGGCGGCGGTAAAGTACCGGCCTGATTTCGCGGAGGCGTTTAACAATATGGGCATCGCGCTTGCGGCGGCCGGGCGGTTGGGGGAAGCGGTTGAGGCATATCGGCGGGCAATTTCGGTGCGGCCGGAATATCCGGAGGCGTTGAATCACTTGGGCATCGCGTTGCATCAGTTGGGGGACGTGGGGTCGATTGATTTTTTTGTGCGGGCGCTGGATCTGAAGCCGGATCTGGTGGATGCCCGGCTCAACCTCGTGCAGGCACTTCGCGATGCGGGGAGGTTGGATGATGCGATCGTCGCCTGCATGAAGGGGGCGGACCACCCTCAGGTGGCCAGCGGCTATCTATACACTTTGCTGATGCATCCGGAGATCGATCAACAGCGAATCGATCTGGAGCATCAGCGATGGAATGAGCGGTTTGGCAAGCCGGTGGCGGGCGGGATCGTGCCGCATGGGAATGACGCATCTCCAGAGAGGCGGATTCGCGTGGGGTATGTGGCGCGCAACCTGGGGAATCATCCGCTGGGCCGGTTTATGGCGCCGTTGTTGGAGGATCGGGATCGAAATCAATTCGAGGTTTTTGTTTATTGTGATGTGACTGGGGCTGATCGGGTTGGGTCGGGGTTGCGGGCGAGTGCCGATTGCTGGCGGACGACGCTGGGACTGTCGGATGAGCAGGTTGCCGGACTGATTCGAGAGGATCGGATCGACATCGCGGTGGACCTGATGATGCATGTCGGGAACAACCGGCTGATGGTTTTTGCGCAGAAGCCTGCGCCGGTACTAGTGAGCTACCTGGCGTATCCGGGCAGCAGCGGGCTTGAGACGATCGATTACCGGTTGACGGATCAGTACCTTGAGCCGGTTGATGTTCCGGAGCCGTCATATGCGCGAGAGAAACCCGTTCGACTGGCAGGCGGCTTCTGGTGTTATACGGAACCGACGGAAGCGCCGGCGGTGGGTGGATTGCCCGCGCTGCGCGAGGGGCGGGTTACGTTTGGATGTTTGAATATGTTCAGCAAGGTGAACGCGCGGGTTTTGGCGGCGTGGAGCCGGATCCTGCTGCGGGTTCCCCAGTCGCGGCTGATTTTGCATTGTTTTAAGGGTTCGCAGCGCGAGAGCGCGGTGCAGGCGTTTGGGGGCCACGGGATTTCGTCGGATCGGCTGGTGTTCGTCGAACATCTGCCGCTTGAGGGGTATTTTGCGGAGTACAACCGGATCGACATCGCGCTGGACCCGTTTCCCTATCCGGGTGGGACGACGACGTGCGATGCGTTGTGGATGGGCGTGCCGGTAGTAACGCTGGCGGGGAATTCGCCGCTTTCGCGCGGGGGCGTGAGCATTCTTTCGAATGTCGGATGCCCTGAACTGATTGCGCATTCGCTCGACCAATATGTGAGCAATGCCGTGGCTCTGGCCAGCGATCGCGAAGGGCTCGGGGCCATGCGCACGTTGCTGCGCGAAAAGATGCGACGCTCGGCATTGATGGATACACGGCGGTTTGTCGGCGATGTGGAAGATGTGTATCGGGGGATGTGGGCGGAATGGTGTGGAAGGCGAGGGGGCAATGGACAATTGACAGTGGACAATTGACAACGCAATGCGCGCGGAGCGGCATGGGGGAATTGAGAATGGAAAATGGAGAATGGAAAATTTGGGGAACGTTGCACGGCGTTGCAATTCGTTGCATGGAGAATGGCGTATTGCGTATTGCGTATTGCATATTGCGTGGTGTGGAATGGGGAGGGGGAGGGATTGGTGAATGCTGACTGCTGAATGACGGGGCGGGGTTGGTGGGAAGGCCGGTGGGTGGATTCGCTCGTGCGAGACTTGGGCCATCGGCAATACGGCGTGTTTGATCGCGATCAAAGACTCCCGACCCCTTATTCGACCCGACCCCTTATTCGACCTTATTCGACCCGACCCCTTATTCGACCTTATTCGACCTGTGCGTGGAGCGAGGCGGCGCGCGGAGGAGCCGGGGCGACGCTGGGTACAGCTTTGCCTCCGGCGTGGGGGGTTGTGCGCGGGTCGGGGTGGGTTGAGGAGGGAGGATCGTTGGGGGCGGCGGTGGGTGAGGGAGCGGGACTGAAGTTTGAGGGCGTTGCGGGAGTGGTGGCCTGCCTCGGCCTCGGCGGTGTGGCCGGTGCGGAGGTGGGTCTTGGCGAGTTTCAGGAGGGCGTCGAGTTCGATGGGGTGCATAACCGCTTACCCTTCATTTGTTACTCGTTATCACTTCCCGAGGAGATCCGCACTCTGGACATCGTTCGGGCGAACTTTGGAGACAGTAACCACATGCCACGCACTGTCCGAGCGCCACACGCTTTCGGGCGCGCGCACTCCTCAAATGCGACATCGCGGTGCGAACAGGCAGGATTGAGCATGCGGCTAAGATGGCCCAATCAGGTATCACTACGGCAACATATCGTGACTCGTACCCGATCGGCTCAAGAGGCGGGTTTTTCGATTGATATTGACGTTCGTGCTCGAAAGCAAACCAGAAGTATTTCCACCAATGTCCATTGGCCCTGTAGGGCTTTGTTCCAGGAAGGGTTTGCCATAGAACGCGCTCCGAAGTGCCCGCAAACTGATCGCTGACATTGACCGCTCCAACGAATCTACTCCGCGTAATCGTTATCTCGCCGCCATCCGAAACAAATATGATTACTCTGTAATCTTCTACTCCCGGGACGGTATTACGGAAGTCTCTAATCGTAACAATATCTGCGACGACATAGCCGCGAGCCCACAGCAAGCACGTCGCTATGCACGCGAGTACCGAGAGGGCCGTGAATAGCCGATTGACGCATCGTTTCATTGAATATTGTACTGCTCTGAGTTCTCAAGCTTGGTATTGAAGTTTATGTCGCTGATGGTGGGCATAGCACCGGTTTGGATTTGGGCGCTCCACGCCGTCGGAGGCGTCACCTTGGCTGAGCTATCGGGCGTGTATTTATAACCCGCGCTTGGGTCGATTGACCCATCGCCGACATATGACCACGTCGCGCTCGATTCTTCGACCAACACGTTTCTAGCGACGAACTTGTTAAAGTTATAAGCGTCAACAGTTTGCGCGCAGATAAAAAGATCGAAGCCGAACTTCAGCTGCATATGCTTCAGGCGAAAGGCCTTGATGTTTTGCGGTGGACCATCGGTCGGAGTGTCCTCCTGGTTTATCGTACCCTGTAAGGTCTTGTTGTTACCGGTGACAGTAGATCCATGAAGCACGGATATGAATGTATTTCCGTTAAATGTTCCTACATCCGTCGAGTACCAGCCGCCTGTAGCGTATGTTCCGCCCGGATACTTGGACTGATCGAAAAGACTAAGCCCGCTTCCGTCGAACGTAGATGTCGCTCGGGACGTATTGCCTTGGAGCACCGTATAGGTGTCTCCATCGTTCTTAAACTCCGTCACGTTCTGTACAAAACCAACATTGATTTGCGTGATCGAAAATTTGCTTGGTCCATCCAATGTAATCGATGCTTTCCACGTTAAGCCAATATCGTTGGGAGCGGCAACGCTAGGGTCTCCTGCCGCTATTTGCTTTACTTGATACCCACCCTTCAGATAAGGCGCCGCTCTATCAAATGGCTTCGTGGATGCGGTAAATGGGCTTGTCGGAGTAGTAACGGTAACATTCACAACCGCGACTGTCGGAGTTCTTGTGGTTCTGCCAGCTGCGACAAAGTCAGGTTTACCGATCCATCCCTTGCCGGCCCCATTTAGCGGAGTATCCCAAATCACCATAACATCAGAACGTGACTTTGACGTGCCGTAGGTGTGACCTCCAGTAATTTGCCACGATTTGGAGATATCAGCGGGCAAGCCGCCTTGGACGTGGTACTGGTATATCCCAAAGGCGGGCACCGTTTTGGGACCTGTTACGTTCAACCCCGTGGCGCTAACTTGATCTAGAAGTACTGTGCCAATGCCTCGCGTCCATCTTAGGATGAGGGAATCGATTGCGGATCGTGCAGAGATGCCTACGGCTTCGATAAATACGGCGGGGGCAGGAGTTTGGGACGCAGGGAATGTAACGCCGGTAAACAATTGTTGGTGTTTGTAAGCATCAGACCAGACCGTGAAGTCGCTCGTGTCCCAAGCGAGGGAATATGTTCCGCCGATTGACGAGGGAAGCGAATCGAGCGTGACCTGCTGTAATTCTTGGTCCGCGACGGTCATGGAGGTCTGCGAGTAGTTTGGGATTGGATTTCCGCTGACGTCTACCGCGTTGTCGTCGTCTCCTGAATCAACAGAAAGGAAGACCCCGGGGTCTTTCTGTGCTGCATGGTCCATACTGGAACCGTCGTCATTCAAAACGTGCATCTCCGGTTGCGCCACCAGCAAACTTGTGCCGTCCGAATAAGTATGACCATGTTGGGTGGTTGCCGTTGCATTGATGTTGTAGTTCGAGGCGGTGGAATAGACGTGGTGGAATTCACCGGGGCCATCGCGGTAAACGGTTGACTTTCCATCTCCCCAATCGATGGTCCACTGGGCCACGAAGTCATCGAAGAAACTGGTCCAGCTGTAACCGAGGGTGTAGGTATCGCCGGTGACGGTGGCGGTGGTGTCGCCGGTGACGGTGAGGGTTGGCGTTGCACCGGCGGCGACGCTGACCGAGTCGGTGGCGTTGGCCTGGCAATCGTAGCTGGCTTCGGTGTAGAGGGCGTCGGCTTCGACGTGGAAGGTGCCGGTGGCGGTGTATTCGTGCTGGAGGACGACGTGGGTGGATTGGCCGGCGTAGAGGTCGTAGCTGATGACGCTGCCATCGCCCCAACTGACGACCCAGACCTGGGCCCCGCTGTCTCCTCCCGAGAAGTCGGCGGTGAAGTCGGCGGTGACGCCCTGGGTGACGTTGCCCGAGTGTTCGATGCTCCCCGATCCGGTGCCGGCGGCGTTGACCTGGACCTGGCCGGTGAAGGTTTCTTCCCAGCCACTGTCGGTGCTGGCGGTGATGGTGAAGGTGTGCTCGTTGGTGGAGCCGGGGTTGGTGTCGTAGGTGTATTGGTGGGTGAAAGTGGGCCCGTCTTGCTCGCCGGAGGTGCTGTCGCCCCAGTCGATGGAGAAGGTGTAGCTGACGCCGTCGGTTGGGCCGTAGGTGGCATCGACGTTGAAGTCGGTTTGGGCCTCGGCGTTGCCGGTGTCGGTGAACGAGAAGGTGGGAAGGGGATGAGTCACGCTGATGTCGGTGGCGGCGATGAAGCTTTCGCCTTCGGCATTGTAGCCGGTGACGGTAATGTCGGCGGTGGATGGGGCGCTGGTGGGATCGAAGACGTGGACGAACGTGCCCTGCTGGTCGGGGTTATCACTGACGCTGTCGGTCTGGCCGTCGCCCCAGGTGATGGTGTAGCTGGTGAGGGGATCTCCGGCGGGGTCGTGATACTGGGTGTCGAGGGTGTAGC
>DAIRGS010000428.1:0-4887 GCA_036794395.1 Tepidisphaeraceae bacterium
ACGGAGCGCTTCGCGCCACCGCGCCACGTCTCGACTCCACACCTTAACAGCTTCCGCTTTGAGTTTGGCTTCGTGCAACGTAATTTGGCGATTACCACGCAATCCTCTGATTGCAGAAGAACGACGCCCACCCGCCGTGCCCATGAGGCAGCGGGGCAAAGACGCTGGCCGGTGCGGTCACACTTAGCGGCGCGTTGACGATCGGCACCGGCACGACGCTGGACGTATCGGCATCGAATTTTGGATTGACTGTGGCGGGGAACGTTGCAGTCAATGGCGCGCTGACCCAGCGCGCGGGGACTGTGACGCTGAACGGATCTTCATCTCAGAGCATTACTTCGTCAGCAGCGAGCCTGGCGTTAAACAATCTGACGACCAACGGCAACGCCACGAAGACGGCGAGCGTTGCGCTGGCGATCGGCGGCGCGCTGACGATCGGCACGAGCACCACGTTTAGCGCGGGCACCTTCAGGAAAGAAAAGGGGCCAAGGAAAGAAAAGGGGCCATTCCTAATTGTCGCATTCTTCCATAATTAGGAATGTCCCGTTTTCTTCACTTTAGGAATGTCCCGTTTTCTTCACTTAGGAATGTCCCGTTTTCTTCACTCGTTTTCTTCACTCCAGACGTACTGGTTCACAATTATCCGGCGATCTCGGCGGTTTCCAAAAGAGGGTGAGGCGGGTCGAGCGATTCATCGCGAACAATAATTGTACTGACGTCAATCGGCCTTTCTTGTCGCTCAAAGTAAAGCACAATATCCTCGTTAAACTCGTCATTGGCGCGTTGCGCGCATACGAGAAGATATTGTGCGGGTTGAACTGCCACCAGCCGACCGCTGTCCAGTTCATCGGGAGCTTCGATACGAACTCGTCCACTATTCGTGCGGAACGGAACGCCCAGCACACGCTGATAGGAAGTGGATGGCACAAACGGCTCAGCCAGGATGCGCATACGAGCCGTTCCAAATTCCAAAAGCGTTCCGAATCCCACCACATCTTCACGTCGAGCAAAGCCTTGACGCGAGTGGGCATCGGTCCACGCAAGACCCGGCGTGCACATCAGAGAATCCCACACAATGAACTGGCTGTACGAAAAACTCAATTCAAATTCAGCGACCATCATTGTTGGCCTCTCGCCTCATGGATAATTAATGACGCGAACACGATATTGATCCCCGGGCTGCAATCGATTTCGATCGATGAAATTCTTAATCAATCCACCTTGCGCGTGCTGCTGAGCCGGCGGAATATGCCCAACCCATGATCCTTCGCCACCTTCTCTTGCAGAAGCAAACGGGTACTCATCGCGACTAAGAGCTGGAATCCTTGGCACATCGCGCAGAGCATCAGTGCGATTTGCAAGCCTATTTCCACCCGCCGTCAACACATCGGGGTGTCCCGCCTCTTGAGCATGCCAAATATTTTGGGCGAGTTCCGGGTATTTTTGCCCGTCGATAACTAACTCAGGAAGCGCCCGCCCTACCGGAGCGATCTGCATCGCCTTGTTATGGACGGCGATGCCCAATTCACCGACCGCATACGTATGGAGGTCCGCAACCTGAAGGTTATAAACCTTCTGCTCGGTTCGCCGAGTTGCGATTTCCTCCACGGTCGCCATTTGCCCGCTACGGACGACCAGCAAGTCGCCTGGCAACAGGCTTCGCGCCTCCACCCATCGACCTGAAAGGGAACTGGCTGCCGCCCGTTCTGCTTCGGGCACATCGCGAGCGGCGGGACGGTCGCTCAAATTGCTTCCGGCCGCGACCCAGAACGGGTGATTGCCGGTCGCTTCAAGACTCCGGCCTTGAACCGTGAGCGTGATCAGGTCCCCCGCGTACTCGTGCTCCAGTGGCCGCACGACCTCCCGGGGGCTCCACGTCTTGATCTTGGGATCGTACGCCCAAACCCTCTCTCCAGCTTTCACCTGCTCAATTGGCTTGAGCCGCCAGGCGCCCGCCTGAGGGGCCGCGGCCGATTCGCTGGCCGGTGAGATCTGCGGCGCTGGTTGCGGCTCGACCGTCGCGCCTTTCGCGAAGAAGTACGCCGCGGCGATCCCGCAGGCGAAGAGCCACGCAATGCCCGCCCAGCGGCGGGGGTAATTAATCTCTGTTTTGTGAGTTGTTCGAGTCATTTCAGGCTCCGTTAGTTTCGCTTTGAGTTTCGCTTCGTGCAACACAATCCCGCGGTTACCACGCAATCCGTTGCTGGCCGAAGAATGACGCCCAACCACCGTGCCCATGGGGCAGCGGCATTGTCGGCGGCTCGGATTCTTCGGGTGGTACTTCAACCTGTGTTCCTCTGCGCGCAGGCTTTCGGTTGGCGAGATACCAGCCTGCAAAGGCTGTTACCGAGATGGCTGAGCCGATCGACCAATATTGCAGTCGTAGCGACCAGACGGAGGCTACCTGAGGTGGATCGCCAGCCGCCACGAGCATCACCGGCGTCCCAGCCGGGAAGCAAGGGCTCATACCTTCCCCGGTTGCGTTTTCGATAGCGCGACCTCCAGAGAACATTCCACGTTCGGCCAAGCCAACACCCAAGGCCGCAAAGTTCGCCGCGTCGCCCAAGGCGGCGAATCCCAATGCGACCCGGTCCACGCCCGACAACCGTTGACCGGTCAGCAGGTCCTGCCCGCTGTAGGCCTGGTACGCGGCGCCGGCGACCGGAATCGCCGAGAGCGTGGCTTTTCCCCAGGTGGTGCGATGCTGGTCCAGCATCTGGCCCATCTGGCTGAACGAGCCGTTGTAACCGATTGAATAGCGGCCGTCGGTCAGCAAGGTCGAGACCGTGTAGGCATAGGTATTGAAGTAGTCGGCGATGCGGAGGCCCATCTCCTTCACGCCACCGGCCACCGAGTTGTACACATTGCTCACGAAACTCGAGCCGAACGTGAACATCTCATTGAATCCGCTGGTCAGTTGCTCGACGGCCAGTTGGGCTTTGAGGTCCTGAAGGTTCGACCCGGTGCCGTTCGACCCGAAAGTCGCGTTGACGAACGATCGTGTCCCATATTGATTCTGATTCAGCCCGCCGTTGGCGACGGTCGTGCGGAAGAACGCGTACTTGTCGCTTTGGAGCGGCGCCGAGACCGAATTGTGCGTGTCGTAGGCCACGCCGTTGGGCATGAGGTACGTGCCGTCGTACACGTCGATGTAGGTCGGGTCGCTCAGCGACCCGTCGCTGGAGATTTGATCCCGCCCGGCCCGCCCGCCTTTCCACAGGTAGCGGAAGTCGAAATGGCTGGTGATCGAGAAGTTCGTTGGTGGTGCGCGAAGTAACCGGGACGGCTATGAGTTCTGGTAGGGAACCTAGAGCCGTCCCGGATAACCGTTCCTAAATTACCGACATGTGTTCCGACTTCAAGTAGCGGTTAAGGTCGGTGCGACGAGAATCCGCCCACGTCTGAACAAGCGCGCGAGCCGCAGCAACGGCCTTCTGACTTCCGGTTCGAATCAGTTCACCAATAGCAACGTCGGCAACAGAGGTTGTACCTATTAAATAAGCGGTGTTTTGAGGTCGCGATGCGGCCAATGTTAAGTCGGTAACCAGTTCGTCCACGTCGGACACCCGTGCCGGGAGCGCAATTATAGCGTTTGCTCGAACTAAGGCCGATGGATGATCTAGGAGATCCTTCACATCCGTGACCGACAACTGCCCGTCCTTAATTGCTGCAATTAAATCACGAAGTTCTGTGGTTGATGCCATATCAATTAACCTCCCAACAGCTGCGAAACCCTATCTTGCAGTTGCTTTTGAATTAACGGTACCAGATCGCCATTTCCGGTTTCAATCGCTGTCTGGATTTCCCGCGCGTAACCACGCTCCTCAATCCCGACGACATTGGCTGGATCCTCGAACCAGTACCGCATTCCTGGATACCCCGCGGCACGATCATCCAAAAAGTGCTGGTATTCATGACGTAATGCCCCGATAGACGCATTGGGATCCAAGATCATCTGGCCTGGTCCGCCGTTACCCGGAGTATAGGCGAGTCTGTTTGGGTCAGGCGTGACCTCTACCCCGGTCTCGCCCAGATCCTTCATAATGCTCGCATGTTCTTCCGGGTGCGATTCCATTGCCGATCCGAGTCTGTCCTTCAGTAAATCGGATGCGGCTTGAAATTCACCTTCCTCAAGTAGAGGCAAAGGCATCTGCCGCGGCGCCTTCGGGAGTCTTCCTGAGATCGCAGCTTCGGCAGTGTTGAGCAGGCCGAACCTGTCGGCCACTTCCAGCCCGCCCGCGCTGAAAAATGCCGCGTCGCCCAATGCCGAGAATCCCATCGCAACCCGGTCCACACCCGACAACCGTTGACCGGTCAGCAGGTCCTGCCCGCTGTACGCTTGGTAGGCAGCGCCGGCGACCGGAATCGCCGAAAGTGTAGCGCTCCAGCGGCTGGTCCGGTGGGTGTCGATCGCCTGTCCGAATTGGCTGAACGACCCGTTGTAGCCCAGGGAGTAGCGGCCGTCGGTGGCATAGGTGGAGGCGACGTAAAGCGCCGTGTTGTAGTAGTCGGCGATACGGAGACCCATCTCCTTCACGCCACCGACCACCGAGTTGTACACATTGCTAACGGCGCTGGTGCCGAAGGTAAACATCTCCTCGAACCCGCTCTGGAGCTGGACCATCGCCAACTGAGCCTTGAGGTCCTGCATGTTCGACCCCGTCCCATTAGACCCGAACGTCGCATTGACGAACGATCGTGTCCCATATTGATTCTGATTCAGCCCGCCATTTGCGGCGGTCGTGCGGAAGAACGCGTACTTGTCGCTTTGCAAGGGCGCCGAGACCGAATTGTGCGTGTCGTAGACCACGCCATTGGGTATGAGATACGTGCCGTCGTACACGTCGATGTAAGTCGGGTCGCTGAGCGACCCATCGCTGGAGATTC
>DAIRGS010000429.1:0-4832 GCA_036794395.1 Tepidisphaeraceae bacterium
GGAAGTCATTGGTCTAAACATGACTGCGCCTCTTCTCTACTCGACGTTAAGAATTGTTTTGGGTGGTTTTTGCCGTGGGTGATGTGATGAGTGAAATGGGTGATCGACATATTGAAGAGGAGATCGGGGCTTACCTGAGTGGTGGGTTGTCGGCGGACGAGCGCCGGGCGTTTGAGGCGCATGTGGCGGGGTGTGAGGCGTGTGCGAAGGCGCTGGCCGAGGGGCGGGAAGTGGAGGAGAAGATGATTGCTGTGTTTGGAGATGCGCGGCCGGGGGTGGGGTTTGAGGATCGGGTTATCCAGAAACTGCGCGGGGTCCGCGTCAGGCGTCGTCTCGTTCTGCATCCGATTGTTTGGCGCACAGCGGCAAGTGTTGCCGCGGCAGTGGTGCTTGCGGGGACGGGCGTTGTTGTCAGCAATGCGCTTGGTGACGGGAAGTCGTTATTCGGGATAGTTGGGATGTTGGAGGGCCGGAATCGAAACGTTGCGAAGGAGGTGCAAGTCACTTCGTCGAACGATTCGATTTCAATGCTAAAAGCGACGCCGGAGGCAAGTGCGGCGCGACGTGAAGCGGCTGCTTCCAAAGCGCAGGAATTGGTTCAAGAGGCTCAGACAGCAGAGCGGGCTAACAACTTTGAGCGCGCAGTTACGCTGTATTCACAGGCCGCCGAATACGACCCTGGCAACGCTGCGGCGACTCAAGGCAGGGATCATACTTTGGTTCTGATGGGTCGAAATCCCGTTGCGAACACGACTGATCAAAGCAACGGCGATGTGAAGTCTCGCCAGGGTGAGATTCGCTATCAGATTCAGAGCAATCTGGATCAGGCGCGCAGCGCTATCAAGCAGCAGAATTGGGGAGCGGCTCAAGTCGCGATCGATCGCGCGCGGCTTGCAACAAGTCTCGATCCGACAATCTTCCCCTCGCAGGATATCCGCCAGTTTCGAAATCAGATTGATCAGGCCGATTTGGATTTGCGGCAGTCGCAGGCTTCGTCTCAACAGAATCGTGACTCTCAAACATCCGTGGACATTCAGAAGAAGATAGGCGAGGAGCGAGCGCGAGCCTCGGAAGAGCGACAGGGGACCGTCGCAGAGTTGATTAAGACGTCACGGAATCTGCACGATCAGGGTAAGCACAAAGAGGCGCTTCAAACGGTGGAACAGATTCTCACCCTTGATCCAAGCAACGATTATGCGAAAGGGGTCAAACCATTTTTCGAGGACAAAGTCGAGTTTGGGAACAAAAGATTATTTGGTGAGCAACTCGGTCGTCCGGCCCTAGATCAAAAAAGTGCTCCCGAGGAATTAATTCCCTACAACGACATTCTTCGGTATCCGTCCGACTGGCCATCTATCAGTGGAAAGAACGCGGCTCAAGGACTCGTTACTGACAAGAAAATTGAACTTAAGGAAGCGCCTTCGCAGCAGGGTCAGGGCAATCGTGGACGGGCGGGTGAAAACGAGCGTCTTAGCCGTGAATTGCGACGTGGGAATGACGGGAACGGGATCGTTGAGGGCCTCGCTTATCAGAAGGTGGACGAGATGCGGCGGGACCTGCGGGATTCCACGGTTGACAAGGTGATGCATGGAGATAAGGACGGGGATGGGATAGCAGACGCCGGGATTTTTACGTTCAAGCCGACGGATCAGTTGAAATTGGATATTAAGGCGGGGAATAAGCCGCTGGTTCAACTGACTGATGAGGCGGCGAAAGGGAAAGAAGCTGCCGTCGCTGGTGCTGAGAATGCGCAGAGTGCAAATAATAGTTTTTCCATGGTGGCAAAGACGCAAGACCTCGCACCGGTCGTCTGGCAGACGCCGAACGGAGGTGGGCCGGCTGATCCATATGCGCTTGGCTCTGGGGCGGGGAATGGTTCTTCAACGCAACCATCCAACGTTCGCAAAGTCATCCGCAATGGCACCATGCAATTCGAGGTGGATCGGTTTGATGATGCGTTGATGCGGGTGACGAAGCTTGTGGTGGAGCAGGGGGGGTATGTTGGGACGACGGATTCGGACAAGTTGCCGAATGGGAAGATGAAGGGGACGGTGACGTTGCGGGTTCCGCCGGAGCGGCTGGATGGGTTGGTGATGATGTTGCGGGGGATTGGGGATTTGAAGAGTCAGAAGATTGGGGCGGAGGATGTGACCAAGCATTACACGGATCTGGAGAGCCAGCTTCGGGCGGCGCGGGCGATGCAGGATCGGCTGCTGGAGATCATCAAGACGGGGAAGGGGCAGATTAAGGATTTGCTGGAGGCGGAAAAGCAGCTTGGGGTGTGGCGGGAGAAGATCGAGCAGATTGAGGGGGAGAAGCGGTATCTGGATAACGCAGTGTCGCTGTCGACCTTGAGCGTGGAGCTGACTGAGCGGGACATCCGCACGCCGGCCACGGCCAGCGAGGTGGAACAGGTGACGATGTCGCTGGAGACGGAGAAGGTGGACGATGCGTATGAGAAAGCGCGGGCGGCGATTGAAGGGGCGAAGGGAAGGATCACGCAGTCGGAATTGAAGCAGTATGACGCGGGGCAATTTGGGGCGATGATCCAGGCGACCGTTCCGCCGGACGCGGCCGAGCAGGTGATTGCACGGCTGCGGCAGTTGGATGGGCGGATTGCGCACTTTGAAAGACAGAACAAGCGGACGACCAAGGCCGGCGAAGGGCCGATCACGGGCGTGACAGCGCTGCATCGGGAAGACGCGGTCATTTCAATGCAGATTTATAACCTCGCCAATATCGCTCCGCGGCGGACGACGACGATGGTGCTTGCGGTTGCGGGGGTTGACGCGGCCTATCAGAAGACACTCGATCAAGTGCGGGAGGCAGGAGGGCGGATCGTTACGTCGCAACTGACAAGGCCCGATGCGCAGCAACAGGCGGCGGATCTTGATTTTCAGGTGCCGACGGGCAAGGCGCAATCAATCGAAGAAGCGCTGCGCGGGCTGGGGGAGGCGATGCGGAGCGAAGCGACGGAGAACCCGGACACAGCCAACGTGACCGAAGCCAAGCGGGGATTCCATCTGCGGATCGTGACATCCGCGGCGGTGGGCGCGCGGGAGACGCAGGATGCGCAGCTGGCGGCGCTGGATGTGCCGGTGGCGTTTAATCAGATTCTGGCGGCGGTGAATGCCGCGGGGGGGCGCGTGCTTCAATCGGATCTCAAGGAGCAGGACCCGCATGACAAAACGGCGACGATCGCGTTTGAGATTCCGCGGTCGTCCCTGGCCAGCCTGGGCGGCGCGGTCGATAAAGCGGCGCAGGTTTTGATGCGGTCGGTCACGCGATCGGCTGATGCGGAGAATACCCTGGATTCGAAAGTGCGATTGACTTATTCGCTGGTCAGCGCCGAGCGGCTTGCGCCCCGGCAGACCGTGACGGTTCGGGAGGAAGTGACGGATGTGGAGAAGGCGGCGGATGATCTGACGAACGCCGCGATTACGGCCGGGGGGCGAAGGCTGGGGAATGGGGAGGTGTCGCAGGATCGGGCCGGGCATGTGACGGCGCAGGTGATCGTGGAAGTGCCGATGGATAAGGCACCGGCGATTTTGGATCAGATCGAGCGGATGGGGCATCGACGTGGCAAGCAGGTGAGCTACGATAACCGGGTGCCGGACGGATCGCTGGTGCGGGCGCGGATCGATGTGACGTTCTCCAACTCGGCGGCGGGCCTGGGGGGAGACGAAAGCCTATGGGATGCGATTCGAAATGGACTGGAAACCAGCGGGCAGGGGCTGAGGTGGAGCGTGCAGATGCTGGTGATTGGGGCGTGCTTTGTGGCGCCCTGGGTGCTGGTGGTGTGGGGGGTGTGGAAGTTCGCACGACGACGCAAAGCGGTCGTTCCGGTCGCAGCCACCTGATCTAAATAAGCGTGCGCGAATCGTCCCTTGTGGTGCGGGCTTCCAAGCCTGCACGTGCAGGCTTGGAAGCCCGCACCACAAGGGCGTGATCGTGCATGGTCATATAGGACAATTTGAGGAAAGCGCTCGCCCCCGGTCTTGGGGAAACGGGGACCGAGTCGGGGATATTCTTTGAACTGGGCTGACGCGCTGACGTGGGCATCGCCATTGCGTACCATGTAGGCATGCCTCATTTTCAATACAACACGATGGAGATCATCATCCTCTGCGGCGCGGGGGTGCTGTTGCTCTTTGCCGGGTATCGGGCGGGACGGATGATTGCGGGGTTTACCGCAGTCCGGCAGATCGCGGCCAAGGAGCAGGAGCTGTTTACGGCGCAGAAGGGTTTCAAGACGCTTTATGAGCAGGAATTGGCCGCGTCTAAGGCAGATGCGGCTCGATTGAAGGAAGAAGCGGCGGCGTTGACGCAGCGGGTTGAGGAATATCGCAAGAAGGCGGCGGGGTATGGGGGGCTGTTTAATTCGGGCGGGAAGCGCGCGGATGCGATGTATGCGCTGTTGCTTGAAAACGAAGCGCTTGAAGAAGCGTTGTATTCGCAAAATGAGAAGCTGAGGCAGGAGCGCACCGATTCGCTTAAGGATCAACTTCGCGCTACGAGCTATCGGCGTGTGCTGATGAGCCAGCTGATGAATGATGAGCGGATCAAGAATTATGTTGCGGAGATTCTGGATGAGAAGGCGCTTCCGCGCCCGGACAATCATCAGGAAAAGGCGGCGCTGCCTGGGACCGAGTAGGGAGAGCTTTGACGGCTGTTAATGGGCGTGGTTGCAATCCCGTGCAGTTGGGGTGGGAAATGGCGGGTGCAAAAGCAGTTTGGTGCGGTTGCTTGAGGGGTGAATTGCGGCGCTCTGAGGATCCGGGGCGGCGCTGAGTACAGCTCTGCCCCGGCGTGGGGGTGGTGTGGGATGGGAT
>DAIRGS010000430.1:0-4797 GCA_036794395.1 Tepidisphaeraceae bacterium
GGATTGAAGGCCGAAATTCGCGCTGGCGTCCTGGAAGTGACCTGGCAGGGAGAGAGGCGCGAGCAGCTGCGCGCCGGATTCACTATTCGCGGCGGGCAACCGGTGGTTCAAATACTGGCCGCGCGCAAGAATGGCGGGAGCTGGATCGTTCTGGGGCGCAATCTTACGCCGGAGTTCGAGCTTACGACCGGGGTGCGGCGCCTCTCCGAACAACAGATGGCTCCGTTGCGAGATCTCAAAATTGAATTGACTCCCGAAGTGGTCGAGCGGGAAAAATGGAATGCCTTTTGGGACGCGCCCCTCGTCGTCCCAGGGCGCAAAGGCACCAATCTGGGACTGCCCCGGAAGCCCGAGGAGATCCAGAGGACTTGGGCCAAGTACAGCGCGACAAGTTGTCAGGTGAAGACCGACGGCGCGAGGATCGAAGTCGTCTTTCCCGGTTGGGAGGCCGGCATTTTCTCGGGCTCTCTTCAATACACGGCGTATCGGGGCACGAACCTTCTGCGGCAGGAAGCCATCGCCAAGACGGACCAGCCGTCGGTCGCTTATAAGTATGTCGCCGGACTGAAGGGCTTTACCATCGCGGATGATACACGCGTGGTTTGGCGGGACACGGCACGCGGCTGGCAGCACTATGCGTTCGGCGGGGCGGTGAATCAACAGCCTGTCGCGCTGCGGGCCCGCAATCGGTTGGCGGTGCTTGAGGCAAACGGCGGATCCCTGGCCTTTCTTCCGCCATCGCACAAATTTTTCTGGTCGCGAGAAGTTGAAACCAACCTGGGGTATGTGTACTACCGGAAAGACAGCGCTCAAACTTTTTCGATTGGAGCCCGCCAGTCGGATCGCGAGGTGGGCGCGAAGCCTTGGGGGATTTCGGATGAGGTCTGGAACCGCCGCGTCGGTGAAGCTCGCGGCGACCTTAACAACTTCGCTTTGTATAATGCGCCTCCCGGCACGCTGCAGCGCATGCCGGTTTATTTCTACTTGAGCCCGGAAGATAGCCGCGCCACGCAGCAGGCAGTTATGGCATTCTCCCACGATGACGTGTACAAGCCGTTGCCCGGTTATAAGGTCCTGGTCAGTCATTTTCACTTTCACTTCAATGAACAACTCACCGATGCCGGCAGCATGGATCAGGAGCCGACTTGGCTACCGGTGTTTCGGGAGTTAGGAATCAACATGGCCATACTGGCGGATTTCCATGGCGATTCACACCCGGCCGATACGGGCAAACTCCGCTTTGACGAGCAGAAGGTCTATTTCGAAGGATGCCGGCGCTTCTCCGATCGTGACATGCTGCTGATACCCGGCGAAGAACCGGACGCCAATTTCGGCGGTCATTACATGTTTGTGTTCCCTAAGCCTCTATTCTTCAGTCACGTGAAGGAGCCCGCCAAGGGTCCGGCGGGTCAGCCCTTCGAAGAAACTCTGGCGCCCTATGGGCGGGTCTATCACACGGCAACTGCCGCCACGGAACTGAACTTACTCAATCGGGAGCATGGCTTGGTGTGGCAAACTCATCCGCGGACAAAAGGCTCTGCCGGTTATCCGGATGCCATCCGCGAGAAGGACTTTTTCCAGAGCGACCGGTTCCTCGGCGCCTCGTTCCAATCGCTGCCCGTCGACTTATCCCAGAAGCGGCTGTGCGAAGTGCGTTGCCTCGGACTTCTCGACGATATGAATAATTGGGCGGGCGCGAAATATATGATCGCGGAAGGCGATACATACATGAAGTACCCGGATGATGAGACCTTCCCGCAGCTGGTCGTCAACTATGTGAAGCTCGACCGTGTGCCGAAGTTCGACGAGGGATGGAATTCGCTGCTGGACGCCATGAGGGCGGGTGATTATTTCGTGACCAGTGGAGAAGTGCTGCTTCGAAACTCGGGAATTGAAGGTACCGGCGCAAAGCGCACTTACACGGCGGAAGTGGAATGGACGTTCCCGCCGGAATTCGCGGAGTTGGTGTGGAGCGACGGGAATACGGTAGACCGGCAGGTGATCGGTCTCTCCGACAAAGCCCCGTTCAGCTCACAGAAATTTCGAATTCCTTTCGAGGCAACCGGGAAAAAGTGGGTCCGATTTGCGGTTTGGGACTCAGCGGGGAACGGCGCTTTCACTCAGCCGGTGCACCTGAAGTAAGGGCGCGGTGAATGAAGAACTGCATGACTCGATTGATTCTGATGGTGGCATTAACCCTGCCGGCCCAGGCCCAGGATTGGCCGGTCTACGGCGCCGCCGGCGGCACGCGGTATTCGCCAATCAAGCAGATTGATCGCTCCAACGTTAATAAACTGCAAATTGCTTGGACTTACCGCACGGGCGACGTCAGCGACGGTACCGAATTTCCGGTGAAGAGCGCGTTCGAAGCAACCCCGCTGATGATTGACGGCGTTCTTTACGTTGTGACGGCCTTCGACCGGTTGATTGCGCTGGAAGCGGAGACCGGCAAAGAGCTGTGGGCCTTCGATCCGAGATTGGATAAGAGCAAGCCCCAGATGCTCTTTTCAAGTCGCGGCGCGGCGTTTTGGAACGATGGCGCCGAGAAGCGCCTCTTTTACGGAACGCTGGATGGACAGCTTTGGGCTATCGACGCGGCCACCGGTAAACCCGCCGACAGCTTCGGCAAAGGGGGATTCGTGAACCTGCGCGACGGCATGGTGGATCCCAACGACAAGACCAGCGCCAGAAGAGGCTACGGGATGACGTCCCCTCCCGCCATCTACAAGGATGTGGTGATTTGCGGTTCCATCGTTCCGGACAGCGAACCGCAAGGCCCCAATGGCGACGTGCGGGCCTTCGATGCGCGCACTGGAAAACTGCTATGGCGTTTCCATACGGTGGCACGGCGGGGAGAGTTTGGCGGCGATACCTGGGAAGGGGACTCGGCCCAAGGCCGCGGCGGCGCCAATATGTGGTCCATCCCGACCATCGACATGGAACGGGGTATCGCCTTTCTGCCTCTTACGTCACCGTCGCATGACTACTATGGCGGGGACCGCAAGGGCGCCGGCCTTTTTGGCGATGCTCTGGTTGCCGTG
Organism: Tepidisphaeraceae bacterium; assembly: GCA_036794395.1. Classification (GTDB taxonomy): domain Bacteria; phylum Planctomycetota; class Phycisphaerae; order Tepidisphaerales; family Tepidisphaeraceae; genus DASXMX01. Next base: position 3,042 of record DAIRGS010000430.1, read on the forward strand.
GATGCGCTTACGGGCAAGAGGCTATGGTACTTCCAAACGGTTCATCATAATCTTTGGGACTACGATATTCCAGCACAGCCGACGCTGGTTACGGTGCGCCACAATGGCAAGTCGATTGATGCGGTGGCACAGGTTACTAAGACCGGCTTCACGTTTCTGTTCGAACGCACAACGGGTAAATCACTCTTCGATATCGTCGAAAGGCCGGTCCCGGCCAGCGATGTGCCGGGTGAAGCGGCGTACCCGACCCAACCCTTTCCAGTGAAACCGCCGCCCTACGCGCGCCAGAGTTTTCGCCTGGAGGATCTGACGGATGTTACTCCAGAATCGCGAGCTTACTGCGCAAAATTGATTGAAGGCGCGGTTTTCGGAACCCTGTTCACTCCCATCGGCCTGAAACCCACGGTTCTATTTCCCGGAACAAACGGAGGCGCGAATTGGGGCGGCGCCTCGTTCGATCCGGAGACGCATACGCTCTATGTGAACTCGATGGACGTGGGAATGATCTTCCGCATGGCGAAGATGCCGGAGACCGCGAAGCTACCCTACCGGACCCGCGGAGTAGGAGCGTCGCGGTTCTGGGACACGAATCGCTATCCCTGCCAGAAGCCGCCGTGGGGTCGCCTGACCGCCATCAACCTGGACACGGGCGAGTTCCGGTGGCAAAGCATTCTCGGCGTGGTGGACGCGCTGACCGAAAAGCACGTGCCTCCCACGGGAACTTCGAACATCGGCGGTTCCATGGTCACGGCTGGCGGCCTGGTCTTCATCGGAGCTACCAACGACAGCCGCTTTCGCGCGTTTGACAAGGATACGGGTAAGGAGTTGTGGACTTTCCGCTTGCCTGCCAGCGCGCATGCGACGCCCATGACGTTTGTATCAAAGAAGAACAAGAAGCAATACGTGGTGATTGCCGCGGGAGGAGGTAACAAATACAACGACACCTACTCGGACTCTTTGTTGGCATTCTCGCTGCCCTAAGGCTTTCCGCGGCGGGTGAACAAGCCGCGTTCGATCATCAGAAGCACGCACCGTTGAAACAGCCGTGCGTTTCCTGCCACCAAGGGGCCGCCAGCGGGGATCTCGCGGGGTTCCCCTCGATGAAGCAGTGCCGGGTATGCCACGTCGAAATGGGCGAGCGCACAATACCGTCGCGGCGCGTCTACGAAGTGCCCGATTTTGTGTTCTTCAGCCACGCCAGGCATTTCGCCGCCAAGCTGGAGTGCCAGAGCTGTCATGGCGACGTTGCATTGCAGGCAAGCGTGCAGGCGCAACAGCCGGTCAGGATGAAGTGGTGTGTAGACTGTCATAAAAGCAGCAAGGCGCCCGCCGCTTGCAACACCTGCCATGAGTTGGGCCAGTAAAGCTGGCGGGGGTTAAGGCGCTACTTCGAAGGGGAATTTCTGCTCGGCCGTCTGCTTGCCTTTGGCGTCGTTCAGCGTGATTGCCAGCGTGTAAGTGCCGGGGCGGATGGTCTTGTCCAGATTGAGCGACATGCCAGCCGGGACGTAGGGCTGGGGATAGAAGCCGGATGACTTTTCCGTGGCGGCCGAGGGCTGGCTGTAGAGACTTTTGCCCTCGGCGTTGAAGAGGGCTACGCCGTAGGAAACTTCGATGCTGTTTTCGGGGCCGAACTGGTAGCCGGCGATGTCGAAGCGCGCGAACACCTTGGCGCCCGGCGCGTAGGTGGGCAGGGGTAGCAGGTGCGGGTCGTCTTCTCCCTGGTAGAAGCCGAAGTTGCGGACCGTGAGCGTGG
>DAIRGS010000431.1:0-3919 GCA_036794395.1 Tepidisphaeraceae bacterium
ACGGGTTTCCCCTTCGGGTCTGAGCCTCAGGGTCGAAGACAACCCGTGTTTGGGGCAGCCGCGGGTCAGGCGACGGGTAAGATGTGGGAAAACCAACTTGCCGGAGCCGGGCATTTTCTCCGGGCAGATTCAGAAAGTTGTCCACCAGTCGAAACTTGGTTTTCCCAAATCGGACCTGGCGCTGACAGGCATCCCCCTCGATCATGGCTTGGAAAGCCATGTCACGAAAAGGCGCGGAATCGCGCACGGTCATTTAGCCGGTGTGACCGCACAGCCTCAGCTAGGCGGTCCAATCAAGAAGTCGTCCGCAGCCTTGAGGCATTTTTTGAATTCGACTATTCCTGCCGCGATCCTTCTCCAATAGCGCGCGACCGCAACGCAGACGATTCCAAATATGATGTAAACCGCTCCGTCAATCATTGGCTCTCCCCGCCAAACAGCGGCGCACAAGTGTATCTTACCATCTCCGCGCATGCCCGGCACTCCCTCCCACACGGCACACGCGGCTCCGTCGAAAACGCTTTGGACAAACGCTCCAACGCCCCGATCAGAAAACGCCCCCCCCCGGCTTTCACCGGGGATTTTTCGCACTTCAATGACTTAGCCCTTCGCACCCCCATAGCCCCGCCCCTCGCAGAACAACCCCCCACGCCGGGCGTAGAGCGGTACCCCGCGCCACCCCGGCTTCTCAGAGCGCTGCAATTCCCGCCCCACCAAACCACAACGATACCAATGCTGCGTCTGTGGCTGTGAGGCTCCCCGAAGGTCGTGCCGCCACGGATCGAAAACACCCTGGCCTATTCGATTCAGGCCGGGCACTTTTTGCGTTTCGATCTGGCGTTGTTAGCGTCGTCGAACAATTCGAAGAATCAGAAGTGCCGCCGTAACTAACACGATCAACACGATCAGCCAGGTCCACCAAGGCAGGTGGACTTCAACGACCTGGAAATTCTCTTCAATCGCCATCTTTCCACCTACAGGGTTCGTATCGACAATTGGGGTCGGAGACGAGTGATAGCAACCTAAAAGTGCATCTTACCATCTCGGGGCACACGAATGATCCGGTGCACAATTCCCGAAGGTCCTGCGGCCACGTATCGACAAAGGCCCCTCACCTCAGGCCGACACTACCCAAAACTCATCGGACTCCATAAGCTCGGACAAGAATCCCGCACATGACCCGACCTCCACCCCCAAACTTGAGCGAACGCGAACGGCTGCTCTTAATGGCAGCCCACCTGCACGGCCCGCCCCCAGGTAATCAGATTTACGCGAACTCCTGGCGTGTCCTGCGCCAAGCGATGCTCTGGGCCGGCGTGCTGGACGACCAGATCGATGCAACGCACGGACAAGAGGATCAGCCGGTCGTCTACGACTGGTATCACACCCTGATCGAGATGACGCGACGAGTACCAGAGTCGGCGACACTACTAACGGGAGCGGGAAACCTCGATCTACCGGCACGACCAGCGTTCACCGGTTGCGCCCTGACGGAACTCGGTCGTACCGTGGCCGAGCAATTGTTCGCAGCACATCCGCAATACCACGCTTAATCCGCCCCACACAGAACAGCCACCCACGGTTCAAATCCATGCCCGAACCGTCTACTCACTCCTGTCTACTGCTCCCCTGCTCTCGCGCAGCGCGCCTCCGTGGTGAGCCATGAATTTTCCGGACTCACCTCATCCAACCATCCCCACCAACCAAAAAAAGAACAGAGGCACGGCCCAATCACCGTGCCTCTGCTCAGTTGTAGTCCCCTCTACGGGAACGCCTCCCACTGTCGTCTAACACCTTTCCTTACGCCGCGGCCCGACCGGCCAGAACATCATGAAGCACGGTCTCGGCGTAGTCGTAATCGATCGGGTTGCCCTGGCCGTCCTTCAGGCCCGCGGCTCGGGCCGCGGCAAGGTTGGCTTCGGCATCGCCCGGCTTGGCCAGGATCGGACCAAGCACCTGCTCGATGTACTCTGCCTGCTGCTCGGGATTCAGCTCATCGAAAGACTTGCCGGCTGCAATGGCCGAGGCGTAATCGTAAGCACCGTTGCGGCTGCTGCCTTCGATCGAGGCCTTGGCCTGGTTGTAGAGCGACTGAGCGATGTAATCGCCACCGGCGTTCTGGCTCTGCCACACGTGCCCGGTCTCATGGACGATCAGCTTCCCGTACTCCGTCAGATTTCCTTTGTCGTCATAGAGCGGCTTGCCACTGTTGTTGTGCGGCAGATAGATCGTGTTGCCGACCGTGTGCGGGGCCATCGCGTTGTTGAGCGCTCCGCCGTCCTTGATGCGGATGGAGTCCAGGTCAACCGAGTCGCCGTACACTTCGCGAAGAAGCTTCTTCTCATCATCCGTGAGCTTGCGGCTCGGGGGTTCCAGGAAGGTCGCGGTCTGCGCGATGCTCGCGATGCCTTGAAAACCTCGTGACGCCACGTCCACAACGAATCCACCGATCCGCGCCCCGGCATGCACGAATGCACCACCGAAGTCCTTGGCCGCGTCTTTGAAGTTGCCATGCACCAGGTCGTCGCCAACCTTGTACATGTCTGCCGCGAAGTTCAGCGGAACTTCCGTCGCAACGCGGAACACGTCGCGACCGGCTTCAATCACTGTATTGGTCGCGGTCCGGATCATATCGGAACTGCGATCGATGATTTCACGCGCCACGCCACCCACCGGCCCAAGCAGATGGCTCGCCCCGTCGAGCGTGTCCTGCACGCTATCAATCACGCCATTGACCAACCGCTGCGGGCCCTGAATGAACGCCTTGTCAGCGCCGTCGATCAGCGATTGGAAGGCATCGCCCACATGTCCCTGAACGAGGTTCGAGAAGAACCCGCCAACGCCGCCGACGATTCCCTCGGCAAAGTCTTTCACGCTGCCGACGATGCCTTCGCCGACATCCTTGATGCCGTCCCAGATACCGCTGGCAGCCGCTTCGATCTCGCCACCGACATACTTGGCGGCTTTCTTGATGAAGCTGCCGGTTGCATCCGCTGCATCTTCAACCGCATGTTCGACCGCGCCCGCGGCGTCTTCAACGCCATTGACTACGTCGCCCACGCCTGACTTCAAAACGGAAAAAGCGTCCGATCCGAACGATTCAACCGCCGACACGACGCTGGATGCTTCTCCGGCAATCGCCCCAACGACACCTTCCGCGGCGCCTTCAACTGCGCCCGCCGCGTCCGAGATCGCTCCGCCCACTGCGTCCACCGCATCGCTGACAAAATCAAACATGCCCATGACTATTCTCCGGTAAAAGTAAATTTGTTTGTTTCGGAACCAGCCAGTTATCTGAGGATGCCGATGGCGGTTGCGTAACTATTCAGATTTGTTTTTGTTGATGCTGACGAACTGCGCCCCGCTGATCTGGCTGGCAATATTGAGCGCCGCCAAAGTCCAGCGCGGCGAAACCTTCCGAACCTGGTGATCCTCAGGCTTTCCAATCCGCTGCGTCGCGCCGGTATCCCGGCGGACAAAACCGGTGGCCGCTGTTGGAACGCACAGCGTCTCGCTCGGCCCGGGCGTGGGACTACACATATCGGTTTTTCCGCCAGACGCTTGTGTAATCCCGCTGCCGCCGACCGGAGGGGCGGAATCGAATGGGTCATATTGAACGAATCCCAGCGACTTCCCGCTCTGCGGCCCGCGCAGCACAGTAGGGCAATCCGCGGCGCTGACGGTCTGCGTCGCAACCGCCTTGGTTTGCCCGCCAAGGCACCCCGTATCGTGATCAGGCGGCGGATTCTGCGTGTGTTGATCCCCGCCCTGTTCGGTAATTCGGATGCCCATTGGATGTCTCCATTTACGAGATATGGCGCGTTGACGCGCCCCGCGCAAAACCGCGGCTGGAGGGTTATCGGTGGAACCTGCTGGCGCGTTGCGTGAGGTAAACCGAAGTGCTGTATCCCACGTTTCG
>DAIRGS010000431.1:3929-4776 GCA_036794395.1 Tepidisphaeraceae bacterium
TGCATGCATCAAGCAAGAAGGCGGGTTTATCAAGCCGGCCTTCTTGCTGCCCAATCGGGCTATTCGGTTTTGGGTCACTGACTTTGGCTTACGCCAGGTTGCGAGCAATCGACATGTTGGTGTCGTTGTCGGTCTTCTCCACGTTGGTGGCCATGGTCGTGATCTGCGAGATCGAGTTCTGGATCGACTGGATATCAGCCATCAACTGGACCTTGGTCGAGTCGTAGTTGGCCTGATCCTGAGTGCTCGCGCCTGGGCCGGGAACTTGGAGATTCTTGAGCTGATCGACCTTACCGGCCAACTGCTGCCGTTCCTTCGAGGCCAGGCTCAGGAGGATCGCGGTGATGCTGTTGCCAGCCACGCCGCCGGTGTCGGCGCTCTGAAAGAACTTGGAGATGTCGGTGAACGGGTTTCGCAGGGTCGCTTGTCCCTGGATCGCATCCCAGATACCGGGTTTCGTGGTCACGACGCTAAAGAGGCCGTGGAGGTCGATCGTGCTGTTGAGGGACACGTTGGCGATCGCCGATTGATCGACTTCCGGCTTAACAGCCGCTTCCAACTGCGCCCGAGCGTCGCCAGTGAGGGTCTTGGCAACCAAGTTACCGATATCGCTTAAGGGATTCATGACATTCTCCTGAGTTAACTGTTCTGGTGATTGTTTCTTTTGAATCCGACGTTGGATTCGCCGGGGTTATCGATCGGAGCCGCAGGGTGTTGCGTGGAAATCCAGGAGAGGGGGAGATTGGGGGAGGGGGTGAGGGCAGGGCGATCGCATGTTCCTGGGCCCGCGCTTCATTTCGGGAGTGCGAGGCTCCTGCCGAGCCAATCTGACCTGAAAAAATGCGCT
>DAIRGS010000432.1:0-4756 GCA_036794395.1 Tepidisphaeraceae bacterium
TCGTCGCCGCTGACCTGGTCGGAGCCGAAGAAGATGCGGTCCTGGTTGCGGATGAAGAACTCGCGAGCCGCGTCGCGGCGCTCGACTAAGGAATCTCTTAAGGATGCAGCCCGCCCAATAAAATGCTCGCTCGCAGTCTGGATGCAGGTCAACCGTCGCCTGAAGGCGCACGGGGACAACAAGACCCGGCGACAATTGGAAGAATTGGAAAGAACCACGGCGAGGCATCAATTACGTTTAGGGAGTGCTTCGCTATGTCGACAGGAGCGTTGTCGTCATCTGGCGATACCGCGGCAAAACCTTGCTGCGACTTCGTGGACATGGTCGGGTTCTTTCACAGATTGGTGGTCGCGCTTCGACGCGAATTGGGATGCACTCAACGCCACAGGTCGTCCTGCGAAAGAAGACGGCGCTTGCCCATCTGAGTCTCCGACCCCGCCTATTTGGATGCATCGTCCTCGCCGCCGTGATCTGGGGAGCCGGGATTTGCTGGGGCACGCGAGCGCTGTGGCGCTACGACTTGACGCCGGGGGGCGTTGCTACATCAGGCGCAACCTGGCCATCGGGCACTTCTCTACAGCGCGATGCGAACCGGGCAACCCTTGTGATGATCGTTCACCCGAATTGTCCATGCAGCCGGGCGAGCATCAGCGAATTCGAAGTTCTGATGAGTCGCTGCCAGGATCAAGTCACGGCGTATGTGCTATTCGAGCGCCTGGCCGGCGTCATCGACGATCCGGCAACAACTGACCTTTGGAAAACGGCGGCCCGAATTCCCGGCGTGACCGTTGTCTCCGATACCACGGGCGAATGGTCCAAACAGTTTCATGCCGAGACTTCGGGTCAGACCCTGCTCTATGACCGATCGGGATCGCTTCGCTTCAATGGAGGGATCACTCCCTCTCGCGGTCATGCGGGCGAAAGCGACGGACGTATTGCGATTGAATTAATCATCAATGGGGCGGTGCCCGCGCATGACACTACCCCGGTTTACGGATGTTCTTTGCGATGACCATTGCACACGGCCTTACAAATGATCAGACCATGATAAAACCAAACGTGGAAGCAGAGTCCGCGGTCAGCGCCGTTGCCACGCGTGCCGGCGTCCTGCTGGCCGTGCACCAGCAGGCGATCTGGGTCCGCACCGACCGACTGTTTGCCGGCCTGCTCGGGTGTGAGTGGCTGGCGTGCATTGCCCTGGCCATGTGGCGCTCGCCGCGAACATGGAGCGGTGCCACAAGCCAAATTCATCCACATGTATGGGCCGCCATCATTTTTGGCGGCGCCATTGCGGTCCTTCCCATCTCCCTGGCGGTCGCGCTGCCGGGCCGGACCCTGACGCGGCACCTGATTGCAGCCAGCCAACTATTGATGTCCGCCCTTCTCATTCACGTGGGCGATGGCCGAATCGAGATGCACTTCCACGTCTTTGGTTCACTGGCCTTTCTTGCCTTCTACCGGGACTGGCGCGTGCTGATCACTGCCTCCGCGGTGGTCGCCGTCGAACATCTCGCTCGCGGTCTTTACGTTCCTCAATCGGTCTACGGGGTCTTGACCCCGACAGTCTGGCGGTCCCTGGAGCACGCCGGCTGGGTCGTCTTCGAGGACATCTTTCTGATCACTTCGTGCGTCCAGGGCGTCCGTGAAATGACGGGAATCGCGGAGAACCAGGCCCTTCTCGAACAGAGTTATCACGATGTCGAAAGCAAGGTCGTCGAACGGACCCGGCAGTTGAAAGACGCCCAGGCGGACCTTGTCAAAGTGGCCCGCTCGGCGGGCATGGCGGAGATCGCAACCTCCGTCCTGCACAACGTCGGGAATGTCCTCAACAGTGTGAACGTCTCGGCCAACGTCGTGGCGGACAAGCTGCGGCAGTCGGAACTTGGCAGCCTGGTCAAGGTCGGCGAAATGTTTCGAGAACATCAGCCCGACCTCGGCGCATTTCTCACCACCGATGAGCGCGGCAAGCTCATTCCGAATTTCATCAACGAACTGGCGACCTGTCTGGGCGAAGAACACCAAACCATGTTAACCGAGCTGACAACCCTGGCGGCGGGAATCGATCACATCAAACAGATCGTCGCCGCGCAACAGTCTCTGGCCAGGAAGGTCAATGTCGACATGCCGACCGAACCTTCCAAACTGATGGAAACGGCCTTGACGATGCAGGGCAGTTCGTCCAGAACCGACATCACCATCGTCCGACGATTGCAGGACATTCCCGCGCTTCCGCTCGACCAGCACAAAGTGCTCCAGATTTTGATCAATCTGATCGGCAACGCGACACAGGCGCTCCACGCCAGCGGCAACGCCCACAAGCAGATCATTCTTTCCGTCGAGCAAATTGCGGCCGGCGACGCTGACACGCTGCGTTTTCAAATTGCCGACAATGGCGTCGGGATCGCCGCGGAGTACCTTACCCGCATTTTTTCGCACGGATTCACGACGAAAAAGGGAGGCCACGGCTTCGGACTGCACAGCGCGGCGAACGCGGCCAGGGAGATGGGCGGCACCCTGATTGCCACCAGCGACGGACAGGGGTTAGGCGCGGCGTTTACGCTTGAGATACCCATCACGCCAATCGAGACAAGCGAGACAAGTGAGCTATGCAACAAGTGACGCCAACCATCCGCCGAATTCTGACCATCGACGACAACGATGCCATTCACGGTGACTTTCGAAAGATACTGATCAGCGCCGGCGCTCCTCCCAAACTCGCGGCGGCAAAGGCCGCCCTCTTCGGCGGGAACGCCGCGCCGGTCGCCAACCGGGTGCAGTTTGAAGTGGATTCGGCTTTGCAGGGGCAGGAAGGTTTCGAAAAACTCCAGCAGGCGGTTCGAGAAAGCAGGCCGTATTCGGTGGCGTTCGTGGATATGCGAATGCCCCCGGGTTGGGATGGACTTCAGACCATTCAACGGCTTTGGGAGGTCGATTCCAACCTTCAGGTCGTGATCTGTAGCGCGTTCTCAGATTATTCCTGGGTGGACATTTCGAGCAAACTGGGGCTGACCGACCGGCTGCTGATATTGAAAAAGCCGTTCGATCCGGCAGAAGTCCTGCAATTGGCCAGCGCATTGAGCGAGAAATGGTCGTTGCGTCGCGAGGCGAAGCTTAAGCTGGATGAATTGGAAGTGATGGTTGAGCAGCGGACGCGGGAACTGACTCACCTTGCGCTGCACGACAAGCTGACCGGACTGGCCAATCGCGCGCTTTTTAACGACCGCCTTCGCAAGACCGTGCAGCGAGGAAAGGATGATGCCGCGTACAGGTACGCTGTTCTCTTTCTCGACTTCGATCGATTTAAACTTGTCAACGATAGTCTCGGGCACGATGCCGGCGACGCGCTGCTGAAGGGAATCGCCGAACGCTTGCAAGCCTCCCTGACACTGGCCGGCGCCGTGGTCGGCGACGCCCTTGCCGCACGGCTCGGCGGGGATGAGTTCGTCATTTTGATTGACAAACTTGCCGACGTGCTGGATGCCGGCACCTTTGGCGAGGGACTGCTGCGGTTACTCGGCACTCCTTACTCGATTGCAGGGCGCGACGTACACAGCACCGCAAGCATCGGAATCACGACAAGCGAGTTGCGTTACGCGTCTGCCGAGCACGTGCTCAGGGACGCGGACACCGCGATGTACCGTGCCAAGGCCGCGGGAAAGGCGCGCTGCATGCGCTTCGATCGATCGATGCATGAGGAAGTCAGCCGCCGGATGGAAATGGAGAACGAACTGCGCGTTGCGGTGGACCGTGGCGAGCTTGTTCTGCACTATCAGCCCATCATCTCATTGTCCACGGGATTGATCCACGGATTCGAAGCGCTGGTGCGATGGAATCATCCCAAACGCGGCATGGTGCCTCCGTTGGAATTCATCCCGTGCTGTGAAGACACCGGCTTGATCGAGCCCATCGGAATATGGATTCTGGGTCAGGCGTGCCGTCAACTTCACGCATGGCAACAGAAATACCCGCAATCGCCGGAATTGACCATGAGCGTCAATGTATCGGCCAAGCAATTGAAGCCGGACCTGGCGCCCCAGATCGAGCAGGTGCTGCTAAGCACGGGGATCAAGCCCGGCTCCCTGGCGCTGGAGATCACCGAAAGCGTTTTGATCAAGGACTCCGACGCGGCCGGCGAGATCCTCAAGCAAATCCACGATCTCGGAGTGCGCTTGCACATCGACGACTTCGGGACCGGATATTCCTCTCTCAGTTCTCTCCACCAATTCCCGCTGGATGGCCTCAAGATTGACCGGCGGTTCATGCAGAATGTCAGCGAGCGCCGCGATTACGCCGCGGTCGTCAATGCCATCGTTAGCCTTGCGCGGAATCTTGGAATGACGCTGATCGCCGAAGGCATTGAGGACTCGCAACAGGTTGCCCTGCTACAGGGGATGGACTGCGATTTGGCTCAAGGTTACTACTTCGATCGACCGCGCGACGCGACCGGGGCCGAAGCGTTCATCGAAAAGCGCCTGGCCAAAGCCGTCGCCGCCTGACCCTCGGCACGATGATGTCTCGCCGCTGGGGGAGGGCGGAGTCGACAGGGCCAATTGCCAGACCATTCGCTCTGGGTCCGCGTTGGCAGGGTCGTATCAATTCGAACCCTGCTCACCCCCACGCTTCAAACGACATCCCAATTTTGGCCAGGAATTCGATGGCGTTGTCGTGATAGAGTTTTTGGAGGACTTCGTCCGGGAGAGCCAAGCCGCGGATGGGGGGTTGGTTGTCGGGGGGGAGGTCGGGGTCGAGGATGGGG
>DAIRGS010000433.1:0-4710 GCA_036794395.1 Tepidisphaeraceae bacterium
GCATTCGGCTGCCCCGTCAAACTGAACGGCCCACACCCGCGCCGCCCGATCTGCCCCAGCGCCAGATGCAGGTTGATAATCGCGTTGCTGGTAAACGTCCCGTGAACCGTCTGATTGACCCCCATCGTCCAGAACGTGATCAACCGGCCCGCTTCGCTGAGCATCCGAAACGCCGCCATCAAATCTTCCTGCGCAATCCCACACTCCGCCGTCACCCGCGAGGGCGGAAACTCGCTTAGCATCGCATCAAGTTCTTCCCAACCCTCTGTATGCGCTTTCATGAAATCGCGATCCAGCGCACCCGCGTTTTTCAGCAAGCGCAGCAACCCGTTCATCAACACCAGATCCGTGCCCGGCTTCACCGCCAGGTGAAGATGTGCCGCCCGAGTCGTGGCCGTGCTGCGCGGATCAACCGCAATGCATCGCGCCTTCCTGGCCTTCAGCCGCTCGACCACGCGATCGAACACGATCGGATGGCAATCCGCCGCGTTCGACCCCACGAATAAAAACGTATCCGCCAGCTCAATGTCCGCATAAGTGCCCGGCGGCCCATCGCTCCCCAGCGAAAGCGTCATCCCGCTGGCCGCCGATGCCATGCACAGACGGCTGTTGCTGTCCACGTGATTGGTCCGCAGATAACCCTTGGCGAACTTCGCGGCCAGGTATTGCGATTCAGTCGTGAGCTGCCCCGAAAGATAAAACCCGATCGCCTCCGGACCATGCCGCTGAAGAATCCCCTCCAGCCGCGTCGCCACTTCCTTCACCGCCGTGCCCCCCGGCACAATCGCATACTTGCTCCCATCCCGCACCATCGGATGCCGCAGGCGGGTGTGGACGTTAACCGTTTGGCCGACGGTCGCACCTTTGGGGCAGAGCTTCCCGAAATTCGCCGGATGCTGCGGATTCCCCCGCACGCGCAAGATGCGCGCATCATCGGCCTCCGCGATAATACCGCACCCCACCCCGCAATACGGGCATAATGTTTTAACCTGGCGCGTCATGGCGAAATCGCAAACCAATTTGCCACAGATGAACACAGTTGAACACAGATAAGAAAACAAGAAATGCCAGAGCCATTCCTCGTGACACGGGCTTCCAGCCCGTGCGAACTACTTCCTCTAGAAAGAACCGCTCATCGTCGAAACCCACCACAACTCTTTTCCCCGCATTTCATCTGTGTTTATCTGTGTCCATCTGTGGCAATACCTCTTCCAACCGCTTCAATAAACATCTCGCTGATACCGTCCGCCCTTGCTCAAATTCGCCACAAACGCCTTGGCCTCATCCGCGCTCATCTTCCCATGCTCGGCCACAATCTGCTTGAGCGCGTTGTCCACATCCGCCGCCATGCGCTTGGCATCGCCACACACGTAGAAATGCGCTCCCTGCTGGATCCAATCCCAGATATCCGCCGCTGCTTCCAGCATGCGGTGTTGCACGTAAACCTTGCGTTCCTGATCCCGCGAAAATGCAGTCGACAGCCGCGAGAGCACGCCGTCTTTCGCATAGCCTTCCAGCTCATCGCGATACAGAAAATCCACATCCGATTTCTGATCCCCAAAGAACAGCCAGTTACGATTGCCCCCACTCATCTTGCGTTCCTGTAAAAACGCCCGAAACGGCGCAACGCCCGTCCCCGGCCCCACCATGATTACCGGCGTCTCGGCCGCCGTCGGCAACCGGAACCCGTGCGACTGCTGAATGAAAATCCGCACCTTCTGCCCCGCCCGCACCCGATCCGCCAGGTAGCTCGATGCCACGCCTTTGCACTGCCTTCCCCGGCAATTCAAAAACCGCACCACTCCCACAGTCAGATGCACCTGCTCCGGATGCGCCTTCAGCGACGAAGAAATCGAATACAGCCGCGGCTGAAGCGGCGCCAGCGCCGCCGCGAAATCCTCAAGCGCAGGCCGGGCCGATGGAAACTGCGTCAGCAGATCCAGCACCTCATACCCTTCCGCAATGCCCGGCCCATCATCCGAGATCATTTGCCGCATCTCGGCCGCTTCGTCTACGTTGGTCGCTGCCGAAGCCATCAATTCCACAACGCCTTCCGAAGGATTGGTCACCACATAATGGCGCGTCAGCGCATCGCGCAGCCGAACCAGCGATCCATCGGGCGCAGGCACCTTTTCCGAGCCTGCGGCGTCCAGCGCTTCCAGAATCCAAGTGACGGTGTCCGAACAATTCTCCGGCCAAACCCCCAAACTATCGCCCGGCTGATACGCAATCCCGCTGCCCTTCAAATCAAACGCCACAAGCCGCGTATCCTTCGATGATCCCGCCTGATTGAGCGGCTCCGACACCAGTAACCGCGCCGCAAATGGCTTCAATCGATCAAACCCGACAGCGGCAGGGGGGGCCGTCACCCGCTTGGCCGGCGTCGCAACCGCCGCACCGCCAAGCTGAATCAGTTCCTTCAATTTTCGCGACGTGTCCCGTCCGCCGGGCGCGCACCGCGTCAAATCCTTCTCCGTCCCCTGCACAAGCGCCTCGGCGTACGTCTGGCACAAATACCCGCATGCTCCGCAATCGAGCTGCGCCATCGCCGCCATCATCATCCGCTCTCGCGGCTTGCCCTCGGCCAGCTTCAATCGCTCGTCCATTCCCAGTGCCGGGTCATGCCAGGGAAACGTCTCTTCTTCCACGATCGCCCGCGCCGACGCGCTGGCCGCCGCCGCGACGGGAGACACCGACATCGTCGATCGGCTGCTGAACAATCCCGCAAAAAACCCGTTCAGCCACGCCCGCTGCGCCGGCGAAAACGGCGCGTTCTCCGGCAGCGTGGGAACCATGGTTGCTGTCATCGTGCTCATACGCCCACCGCCTGCTGATCAAACATCTCTTTCAATGCCTCCGTCGAATGTCGAACCACAAAATCCCGGAATGTTTCATCCGGCCCGTTCATGTTCTGCATGTAACCTTGCAACATCCGCTCGATCGTCCGCGGCACCTCTTCGGCCACGATGCTTCGATAGATCTCCCGCCCAATGCCCTGCTGCGCCCCGTATCCGCCGCCGACGAAGATGTGGTACCCCTCGACCATGTCGTCTTCGCCCACGGGCACCTTGGTCCCCAGCATCCCGATATCGCCGATGTAGTGCTGCGCGCACGAATGCGGGCACCCGGTGAAATGAATGTTCACCCCGTGCGGCAGCTCAAGCCGGGACTCCAGATATTCGGCTGTCTGCAACGCATGCGTTTTGGTATGCGCCATCGCGAATTTGCACCCCGCGGCCCCCGTACACGCGACGAGCCCGCCCCTGATGCCGGTCGCGGAGCAACTCAAGTCCAGCTTCGCCAGTTCCTGCTTCACCGCTTCCACCTGATCATCCGGAATATCGCTGATGATCAGGTTCTGCCACACCGTCAGCCGGATCGTTCCGCTCCCATACGCATCCGAGATCTTCGCCAGCCCGCGCATTTGCCCGCACGTCATTCTCCCGACAGGCAGGACAACACCGACGTAACTCATTCCCGGCTGCTTCTGCGGGAAAACGCCTACATGCCCATGTTTCACGACCACGGGCCGCGGCTCACACTCATCCATCGCCAGCCGCTTCAACTTGAACGGCAGCAGCTTCTCGGTCTCCGCGACGTACTTCTCCAATCCCCACTGATCCAGCAGATACTTCATCCGCGCCTTCTTGCGATCCGTGCGATCCCCGTGCTCAATGAACACCCGCACAATCGCCGCCGCCACCGGCACGGCTTCTTCCTCGGTGACCACAATCCCCGTATCCCGCGCAAAATCCTTATGCCCCGTGATCCCACCCAGCGAAAGCCGGTAATAAACTCCGGCCGGTAGCGATTTCCCCTCGCCTACCCGCACCGCCGTAAATCCGATGTCGTTGGTGTCCTCCAGCGCGCTCACCGCGCCGGCCCCGTCAAAGGCAATGTTGAATTTCCGCGGCAGCCCATACATCTCGCGATGATTCAGAATGTAATGGTGCATCGCCCGCGCCAGCGGCCGCGTATCGATCAACTCCCGCGGATCGATCCCGGCGGTAGGGGACCCGGTGATATTCCGAATATTGTCCGCCCCCGAGCCCCGGTTGATGATCCCGAGCTCACACAACCCCTGCATGAAATCGATCGTATCCCCCGGCTTAATCTGCCTGACCTGCAAGTTCGCCCGTGTGGTCACATCCGCGTACCCGCCCCCAAATCGCTCCGCGAGATCCGCCACCCCGCGAAGCTGGTACGAGGTCGTAATCCCTCCGGCAAACCGTAGCCGCGACATGAACGAATCCTGCGCCGGCGCGACCCAGAATAATCCCTGGTACTTAAACGCCAGAACATCCAAACCCTTGGGCGGCTTATTCTCCTTGGCATGTGCCGCGATCTCATCGTACACATCCAGCGGAAACCGCCGTCGCTTATCCTGCTCTTCCGGGGACAGCTTCCCGCCCTGCGCCACGATCCGATCCTGCGCCAGAAAATGAATCGCCTCCGGCGCGGACGATTGCGGCGCCGCAGTCTGCCCCGCTGCTTTGGCCATCGGCAGATCCTGCGGCGCAAGACCCAACGTCACGGCGAATGTCGGCATGCCTGCCAACATCCCGCTGCCAGCCGCGAACCCTTCCAGGTATCGCTTCTGTTCTTCTGTAATCTGCTCGCCGTTTATCACGTCTTTCCCTGTGACACGGGCTTCCAGCCCGTGCTGGCAATTTCCCGAGTCGATCAAACTTTCTTCGCAATCCATTCGCC
>DAIRGS010000111.1:0-20460 GCA_036794395.1 Tepidisphaeraceae bacterium
GGAAACGGATAGGCCGCTCCTACGCCACCGCGCCACGTCTCGACTCTACCCAATCAGCGAGACGGGCTGCTAGGGATGGTTCTCCAGGATCAGGGGGATTACAGTCTGGTCCCCCGGCGGGATGGCGAAGAGCCATCTGAAGTGGCGCGGGAAGTTGCGATGAACGGGGAAATGGAAGGACGGGTCATGATTGGATCAATCAAGCGGCGCGGGCTGCGCGCGAGTGTCGAAGTTCTTGAAGGACGTCGGTTATTGGCAGGATATGGGATTGCGGACCTGGGGACGTTGGGCGGGGCGTCGAGCCACGCGTTTGGCGTCAGCGCTTCGGGGCAGGTGGTGGGCGACTCGATCACGGCGGGGGGGCAATACACACGCGTTTCTTTATTCAGGCGCGGCTCTACTGGATTTAGGCACGTTGGGCGGATCGGAGAGCCATGCGTATGGAATCAACGATCAGGGTCAGGTTGTCGGAGAGGCGACGGACGTGAATGGTATCGCGCATGCGTTTTTATATTCGGGCGGCGCGATGACGGACCTGGGTACACTGGGCGGCAATGTGAGCACGGTCCAGGCGATTAACGCGTCGGGGCAGATCGTCGGTTATTCAGCGACCGCTGGCGGCGCGACCCATGCATTCAGTTATGTCGGTGGAACGATGACGGACCTGGGTACGCTCGGAGGAACAAGCAGCTTCGCGTATGGCGTCAACGCATCAGGGCAGGTTATCGGGTATTCGACGCTGGCATCGGGAGACGAACGGGCGTTTCTGTATAGCAGTGGCACGCTTAGAAACCTGGGAACACTCGGCGGGCCGCAGAGTTTCGCATATCACGGGATCAATGATTCGGGGACGGTGGCCGGGGACTCGAGCGCGAAAAAGCCAGGAGAGCCCTTCCATGGCTTTTTGTATACCGGCGCGGCAAAACTGAAGGATATCGGAACGCTCGGTGGGACGGACATTCTCGTTCGGGCCATCAATAGCGCCGGCCAGGTGGTCGGCAAATCGTTGACGGCCGCGGGGGGAAATTATGACGCGTTTGTCTACAGCGGAACGACGATGACGGATTTGAATGGGCAGATCGATGCGTCGGCGGGTTGGACTCTAAATAATGCTGAGGGGATCAACACCGGGGGGCAGATCGTCGGCACGGGATTGTTGGGCGGTGTCGAACACGCGTATCTGCTGACGCCGGCCGGCGGCGGCGGAGGTGCAACGGGTGGCTTGACCCCGACCGTGGTTAAGGAAACTTTGCCTGATGCAGTGATTAGCGGAAAAGCCACCAAGGGGACCGTCAGCGTGAAGCTGACCAACAGTTCGGGGTCGGCGGTGAAAGGATTGGCCACGGATTCGATTTCCGCTGGAACGGGATTGAATTGATGGACTCCGAACGCCGCGATGCTGCGGTTCGCGGCGGAGAGGGCAAACGGTTGTTCTATAAGATGCCGGTTGGTCTTGCCTGAAATAAACATCCTTCAAAACAGAAAGATTGGCTACTTCGCTCAATACGAAGGTAGTCGTCTCTTTAGTAATGTTATTGCAGCTTTCTTAGCAGTCAAAGTTCGCTTCATGAACATTATTAGTTCGCCGTACAGTCCCCCCGCAACGGCGTTTAGGTCATCGTGTTCAATATCTTCGTCTTCCCCCATCTTGCTCCGCCATTTCCCATTTCGACTTGGACTCTGGATTGCCGCGTGCGTTGGTTCGAGAATCTTTTTGCCTGCTCGTGTCGTTATCGGTTTTGCATACAGGGCGATTTTCTCATACGCGTCCTCTAGTCGGCCATCTTCATCTTTGGCGCATTCCACAAAACCGAGAAGCTTGTACGCGCAAATGAATGATTCAACTGTTTCGTCTTTTGGACAGGAAAGAGGCCAAAAATATGGTGCGGGCATGCCTTTTGGAAAATCTTCCCCTGGTGGCCACCAATAATGGATTGTATCTCCCGCCGCGAAAGCAATGCAGTTCTGTTCTTCAACGGGATCACTGGTGCAACGATGGTTCTCATTGCTGAGTCGAGGAAAATTAGACGCGATAAATAAGAGGCGACTTCGCCTCTTTCGCCTAGCAATAGCCACGTTCGCGACCCCATGCCAACCACGCGTCTCGCATTTCCGACATTATCCCATGCGATCCTTGCGGGATCGGGCTAATTCCCGTCAATGCCGTCAGCGCCCAATACCAGTGCCCGCCCGTTGAACGCATCCTGTCTAGGATGAGGGGTATTGCATTGTCTCCCATTTGAATGATCGCCTGATAAGCTGGATGTTCTGCCTTTTTCTTGGGCGATGAAAGCAACGACGTTTCCCGCTCCCACATATCCGCCCACAAATTGAATTCATCTTCGCTAGCGTTATTGGCCGGATTCTGGCGACATTTAGCTGAATGCATTGATGTTGACACAATGCGAGAGGAAACGACCGCCGATCGATTACGCCGCTGCTGTCTGACATGCCTACGCGGGCGCGGTCGGAACTTCAGTTGTTCCCAGTCAAAACTATTTTTTTCGGACTTGTGAGCGCACGGATTCCATTCATCAATCGCGAGTCGCTCTATTGGTTTTCGAAGTTTTATTTGTTGTCCAGTCATCATTCTTCAACCTCGTCGCCTAAAACCGAGAGGCCCGTTTTCTTTACAATCCTGCGGATACTTTTCTCTTTCTGCTCCGCTCTGCAGAGAAGCGTTTGCAGGTAGCGGACATCATCGCCGTCCATTGCCACATAAAATTCCTTCACATCGCCATCGTCTTGGTGATATGCGATCTTGAGTTCATGTTGGATGAGAACTGCGGAGGGATCTTTGGTTGGGTCACCAACGAAAATTGGCCGAGCATCGCTAAGAATTCGACAATTAAGCGGGCACAAACGACGCTGGTGCTCTGCGGATAACTCGGACGCTTTCGCGGTCAACGCAAGCGGCAGTTCAGCTTTTAAGAGTGCCGAAACGCTTTTCCCCAACGACTCCCAGTCCGTTTTTTCTGAATCGGGTAACCCACGCACCTCGTCCTTTGCAGCCGCTATAAAATCGTCCAAAAACTCCTTGGGCGGTATATCAAGCTCCGAACGATAGCGATAGAGGCTGGCGAGAAACTTCACGATTCCATACGCGACCTCATGAGAAATCCCAAGCCGATCATTCGAAAGCTGGCTGGCGAAAAGTTGAAGCGAAGTTTCTGGCTTCGCATTTTTTACTGACTGAATCACTTCACGCATCGCTGGCGGAGATAATCGAATGAACCTGAGGAATGCCACTCTATGAGTCTTCGGAATTGACAACTGCATCGCGATCGTCTCCGCGCCGGTATAATCAACACGCATGGCCGAAAAGAAACAAAAGCCGCTGCCAAGCGATACACACGCCAGTCAGCCCGTGTCGTCAGAAGACGCAATCCGTAAGGCCCTCAACGTCAAAAGACCCGCTGAGGGCTGGCCTTGGAACAAGAAGCAAAAAACCAGCTCCAAGCCACCGAGAGCGTAGCGCGCAGCGCAACCGCGACACAATGCACCTCTTTGGTTGTTAGCGTGGATGAGTCCACGCTAACAACCTTACTCCGGTTCGTCTAGGGGCGTGTGTTCCCTGCACAGCACACATCAGGGACGGTGTATCAAAATCTTGCCAAATCACTATGGGTGGCAATTGGTTTGTCAAGTGCATGATCCCCTCGGCGCGTCCCGTTTTATTTTTCGTGCAACACCTTGCCGTTGCCGTCGATAACCCGCCATCAGACCCCGGTGTATCGTAGCTAATGTGTATTGGCTCGGTGGCTTTTCGGCGGCGGATCAAGTCTTTCACCTTTCAGGAATTCAAATGAACATCACTTCCCAATCATCGCTGTTGTCGAGTAATGCGCGGCTTTTTGCCGCCGTGTCTACTGAGCCGAAACAGTGGGCTGCCGGCCGGGTTGGACAATGGTTTTGATGGATCCGGCTATGGGGGCGGCGGGTTCACGGGGGCACCAGCGGGCAAGGGGCCCAATTCCCTGGCCGGCATCGTCGAACGTCACTCCAAGGGCTATGGCACTGATAAAAATGAAGGTGAGAAGACGGGAGCTGTCATCGGCTGGCTGGTCGGTGGCGTGACTGGAGCGTTGGTCGGCAGCTTGATCGGGTCGGCCTACGATGGCGCCAAGTCCGCCAGCAATATCTCGAAGGCGGATACCGATAAGCAAACCAAAGATGGGGAAGGGTCGATCAACGATATCGACTTGAGCATTAAACCAGAAAAGCCGGATGAGAAGAAACCAAACGGCGGTATGCCGGCTGATGATGGGTTCGGCGGTACCGGCACATCAGGCCCCGGCGGCCCTCGATCCAACGTTTACTTTCCCTCAGATGAGGGCGGCGGAGGAAGTCCGATCTCCAACATCGCCAGCCAATACATGCCCGCCGACGATGGCAGTGGTGGCATCGGGCCACGGTTGAGCGGTTTCATGCCCACAGATGACTCAACCGGCACCGGCGACCCGCGCTCTGCAGGGCAGAATGTGGCGGCGAAATTGAATCTGTCTGCATTTTCGGCATATGCGGCTACTGGTCGGTAAATGTATATTTACATCTCGCACCTACCTCGACGGTGGTGCCGACGGTGGTAAAGATTTGAAGCGGCTGGCGGCGTCAACACATCTATTGTTGACGCCGCCGGCTTTTTTTGTTGGATGGGCGCAAGCGTTCCGGCCCATTCTGTTCCCGATGACACGTCCCACAATTTTCTGGAAATGAGTGCGATCGATAGGATTACGATTGAACGACCGCGGGGCGATGAAACAGATGGGAGCCGGCTATGTTTAGAGTGGGATGCGTGGTGATGCTGGTTTTGTTGTTTGCGATACCGGCGATCGCGTCGAGGTTCATGCCGTGGTGGGGGATTCCGCTGGTGCTGGTGGGTGAAGTGGTGGTGTTGGTGAAGTTGGGGCCGGCGCTGGTGAAGTATGGGGTGAAGCGATTTGCCATGGGCTTGTTCTTAACCAAGTCGCGGGTTTTGAAGGGGGCGACAGTTGAAGTTCACGAGGTGCTCGCGACGACGCGGCCGGTGAAACGGCACCCCCCGGCGGAACTGGAGGCGGCTGACGAGGGCGGGCGGGTGGAAGTGACGGCTGCGGATGGGAGCGTCATTACGATGCCGGCTGAGAGCGAGAAATCTGACTCGTCGGATGATGACGAAGAAGAAACCGAGGAAAGGGATGAGGGGGAACACGATGTCGATGAGGACGATGATGCGGAAGAAGCGCAGAGGATGCGGGATCTGCGGTTCGTGATGGTGGATTTCACGATTACGCCGGTGGCGGGGGCAAGCAAGATGCAGCATTACGATCCATCGGAACTGATGTTGGTGCCGATTAATTCGAAGATCAAGATGGATGAGGATCCGACCGCCGATGGATCGGGCGGGTCGGTTGAGACTGTGAAGCTGATTGAGGAGAGCGGGGCAGAGGTGGATGAATTTGACAAAGTGACCGGTAAGCAGCGATTGCGGGTGGTATTTGGGTGTCCGCCGGGCCTGACGGGGCGCGTGAAATTTCGGTATTACTTTGAGGCGTTTGGGGAACTCGGATTGCCGTAATGGCGGTTCGTCTTTTAAAAAGATGATTCACCACAAGGCACGGCCTTCGGCTCGACTCGACCGCCTTCGGCTCGACTCGACCGAGCTCGTCGCGGGCTGAGGCTCAGGCTCGAAGAGAGCTCGTCGCGGGCTGAGGCTCAGGCTCGAAGAGAGACACGGAGGCGGTTCTCGACAAACAGGATTACCACGAAGGCGCGAAGGCACGAAGAAAACAACGGATTAGCACAGAGGGCACAGAGAACACAGAGGGCACAGAGAAAAACAATACAAGAGGTTTAGCCGCTGATGACGCGGATGGCCGCAGATGAAATACCGCGTGTTTGTCTTTGTCTTATCTGCGAGCATCTGCGTCATCTGCGGTTAAGAATCCTTGTGCGTGGTTTTATCCGTGTAAGAAATGGAACCGCGGATTTCGCGGATGACGCGGATGGGGCAGGCGATTCTTGTTTACGTGTGATATGCGCGCACGTTGCGAAGAAGTGAACGGGTAGTAGTACAGATGAACACAGACAAAAATTCACTTGTTATGTCTTCATCTGTACTGCTAACCGTTCAATTCTTCTCAGCCTGCGCGGGTTTTTGGCGAGCTTGGATTGAACCACGGATTACACGGATATCACGGATACAGAATCGGTAGAGTACATTGCAATTTAGACGAGACTTGTGCGGTTGAAAGGAAGCGGCGGGGAATCCGTCTTGAAATTGCCAAAAAGAGTAGATGCGACGGAGTTGGAGGCTAAGCTTTCCTTATGGGAACCCGTAATTTGATGTGGTGGTTATTGGCGCTGTTCCTTGCGATGGTTCCGATGGCGGTGCGGGCAGCGCCGGCGGATCGACTGGAGCAAGCTCAGGCGGCGGTGATCGAGGCGGAGAAAAACGTTCAACGGGCAATCGATCGCAATCCAAAGGTGGTTGCGGCGCGGGATCGAGTGACTAAGACGCAGGCGCTGGTTGATGGGGCGATCAATCTGAATGACACTGCGATGCAGATGGCGATCAAGAAATATCAGGTCGCGCAGCGCGAGGAAGCGGATGCGGTAGCGGCGGCGGCTCCGAATGAGCGCGGGGTATTGGCGGCTCGGCAGAGGGAACTGCTCGCGATCCGCGGTGGAACACCGCCGCCGCCTTCGGATGCGGCGATGACTCAGCCGGCAACGCCGAAGAAGGCTGAATCGGGAGTGACGCCGCCGATCCGGATCGGGGATGTCGAGGTGCGGCTGTTGCATGTGCGGATTGGGCCGGTGTCGTACAACGTTGGCGGGACCAACACGCGGTTGAGCGACCCATTGCTGGGCGTGCTGATCAACGTGGCAAACCTGGGGAAAGCGCCGGTTTCATATATCGGCTGGAATACCAACGCGATCGCGACGGATGCGGCGGAAAAGCAATATCTGCCGGCGGGCGTTGCGGGGGGGACGGTTTTGGGGCGGGTTGTGCAATCGACATTGCCGGCGGGCAGATCGCTGGTGGATTTGGTCGTTTTGCAACGACCGCCGGATGGGAAGGAACTCACGATCACGCTGCCGGCGTACAACGTGGGGGGATTGGGGGCGTTTCAGTTTCATTTGAGCGTAGACAAGATTGAACAGGGTAAAGAGCCGCTGGTCGATCCGAAGAATCCTCCGGTGGTGCCCGCGCCTGAACCTGTGGCAGAAGCGCCGGTGTCGCAACCGGCGGGGGTAATGGGGAAGGCGGGGCATAGCGCCGATGGGGTGGATTATCCGCCGGTGACGGACGGCTTGGCCAAGCACGATCATGCCAGGCCGATCAAGAAGCTGACGGACGTATGTGAGTTGCTGCATTATCCCCCGGCGAATTTGAATCTGACGGTTTACAGTGTGGAGAAGAGCCTGGATAAGCTCGCGCCAAAGATGTCGCATCAGGTTGATGTGCCAGGCACGCGGGCGCGGGGGGTTACGCACGTTACGCGGACGGAATCGGATCCATTCGACCCGGCATGCCAGTGGTTTGGGTTCAACGTCGCCAATTCGGATGTGGCGGGATTTGAAATACATGGCGGTGTGATTACGAGAATCGTGTTGTACTACCGAAGGACTGATGCGGCACAGCGGGCGCTATTGGCGAGTTACGGACAGGCGCCCAAGCCGAACATTTCTCCAAATGGGCTGGCGGTGGAATGCGGGCCGTGGGTGGGGAAAAGCGCGGGTGGGACGACCCAGGTGGATCCTGTTTTGAAACAGATGCTTTGGCCGGTGAATGCGCACGAGAGCCCGGCAACCATTGAGTTGGATCTCGCCTCATTGACGGCGTTTGAGAATGGAACGCCACCGCGGGCGGTGAAATCGCCTTAGATCAGCCTGAAGAAGTGGGAAATAAGGTGTGAAGAGGCCGGTATGGTTGGTGTATTTGAGAAATGGATGCCCATTCTACGCATTTGCAGTGCGCTGCATGTGAGCTAGCATTTGCGACATGGTGATTCCAACCGAGCCGATAGGGAGCATCCCGCGCCCGCCTGAATTGATTGAAGCAATTGCCGTTCAGGGTGATGATGACCCGGCCTTGGAAAGCCTTTATCTCGACGCCATCCGTGACACCATTGAGCGTTTCGAGGCGACGGGTTCACCAGTTATTACCGATGGGGAGCAGCGCAAGTATCACAATTTCTGGACGTACTGCGTGCATGGGTTGCCGAACACCGCGCCCGACGGGTTCAAGATTCCGTTTTCCGCGGGTCATGTCCGTCGCATGCCACGGCTTACAAGGGGACCATTTCGCTACAAGAGGCACGCGGACAGTTATCTCGATGTCGCGCAGCGTTACGCGCATGTGCCGGTTAAGCAGGCGGTTATTTCACCATCGGCGCTGAGCTTGATGTATCCACCGGATGAAATTCCGGGATACACGCGAGATCAGTTCATCAACGACCTGCTGAACGAACACGAAACCGAAATCCGCAGCTGCCTTTCCAAGGGTGCTCACAAAGTTCAGGTAGATTTCACTGAAGCACGATTGGCAATTAAGATTGATCCCACGGGCCGGCTGCTTCATAGCTTCATCGACCTGAATAACCTGGCGCTATCGCGGTTTTCTGCTGAAGACCGCCTGCGTTTGGGAGTGCATACATGTCCAGGCAGCGACCGCGACTCTACCCATAGCGGCGATGTGGATTACGCAGAGCTTTTGCCGAGCCTGTTCGAGCTGAAAGCGGGGAATTTCTACATCGCGCTGGCCGGTGAGGCGGACCGGGAGCGCGTCCTGAAGATCATTCGGGATCATCGCAAGGCGGATCAACGGGTGTTCGTAGGCGTCGTTTCACCAATTGATCCCCGCATAGAGACGCCTGACGAGATCTGTGAACGGGTGATCGAAGCGGCTCGGTACATTCCCATCGAGTATCTTGGAACATGCGATGACTGCGGTTTTTCGCCCTTTTGCGACGACACGACCACCACGCGCGACACCGCCTTTGCCAAGATCCGGGCACGTGTAAAGGGGACTGAACTTGCGGCACGAGTGCTGCAGGGAGGGGCGTAGTGCCTGAGTCCTGGAACGAAGATGAACTTTTGCGATCGGTCGCGTTTCAGAACGCAAACAGCATTCTGGCGGCGCGTCTACGGGCCGAGAAGGAACTGATCGATGCCAAAGAAGCGCTGCTCTCGCGCGAGCGTGAACTTTCACTTATTTACGACAATGTTTCAGACGTCATTTTCAATCTTGGTGTGGAAGGGGATAGCCAGTACCGCTTTTTGTCGGTGAATCCGGCCTTTCTATTGACGACCGGGCTTTCCCGGGAGCAGGTGGTTGGCAAACTCGTAAAGGACATCATTCCAGAGCCGGCCAGATCCTTAGTGTTGGATCATTATGCGACGGCGATCCGCGAGCGAAGGACCGTTAGATGGGAGGAAACGTCGGAATACCCGGCCGGGCGGAAGGTGGGGCTGGTATCGGTGACGCCGACGTTCGATGCTGGTGGACGATGCGTCAATTTAATCGGCACGGTTCACGACATCACGGAGCGAAAGCGCGAAGAGGAGTTGCGCGCCCGGCTCGCAGCCGTGGTGGAATCTTCCGACGACGCGGTGATCAGCAAGACCCTTGAGGGCATCATTACTACCTGGAATCGCGGTGCTGAGCAGATTTTCGGATATACCGCGGCCGAGGCAATTGGCAAGCCCATTACCATGCTAATGCCTCCGGGGCGTGTCAACGAGGAACCGTCGATTCTTGAACGCCTCGAGCGGGGGGAACGGATCGAGCACTACGAGACGGTGCGCATCCACAAGGATGGCACACTGATGGACATCTCGCTGTCGGTTTCGCCGATTCGGGAATCGTCGGGCAATCTGATCGGTGCGTCGAAAATTGCGCGCGACATTACTTCGCGCAAAAAGATGGAGGAGGCGCTGCGTGACGAATCGCGGGTTTTGGAATCGCTGAACAGAACAGGAAGTTTGATCGCTTCACAGCTGGAGCTGGAAGCGCTGGTGCAGTCTGTGACTGACGCCGCGACGCAGTTGACCGGGGCGCGATTCGGGGCCTTTTTTTACAATGTGATCAACGAGCAGGGGGAGTCATTTGTTTTGTACTCGTTGTCAGGTGCGCCGCGGGAGGCGTTCGAGCGATTTGGGCTGCCGCGTAATACGCCAGTGTTTGAGCCGACATTTCGTGGACAGGGAATTGTCCGATCGGCGGATATTACAAAGGACCCGCGGTATGGAACGATGTTGCCGCACAACGGGATGCCCAAGGGGCATTTGCCGGTGCGGAGTTATCTGGCGGTGCCAGTCGTTTCGCGGTCAGGGGAAGTCATTGGCGGCTTGTTTTTCGGGCATCCCGAAGTAGGTGTGTTTACCGAGCGGGCGGAGCGGATCGTCGGTGGGATGGCGGCGCAGGCGGCGGTGGCGATCGACAATTCACGGCTATACGCGCGCGTGAAGCGCGCCGCGGCAGAGCGCGAGCAGCTACTGGCGGCGGAGCGAGCTGCCCGCGCCAATGCCGAGCGCATCAACCTGATGAAGGATGAATTTCTCGCAACCCTTTCGCATGAGCTGCGTACCCCGCTCAATGCGATTTTGGGTTGGGCACACATCCTTCGAGCGCGCAAGCACGAAAGTGAGGAAATGACCGAGGGGCTTAGCGTCATCGAGCGCAATGCGCGCATGCAGACGCAGTTGATCGAAGACCTCCTGGATATGAGCCGGATTATTTCCGGGAAGATCCGGCTGGATGTTCAGCAGGTCGATTTGCAGGACGCCGTCAAGGCGGCGATTGCATCAGTTCAACACTCGGCGGATGCCAAAGGCATACGAATGCAGGTGGTGCTGGACCCGGCGGCGGGCCCGGTTCGCGGAGATCCTGGACGCCTTCAGCAGTGCTTTTGGAATCTGCTGTCCAATGCGATCAAATTCACGTCGCGAGGGGGCAAGGTTCATGTGAGCCTGCAACGTGTGAACAGTCATCTGGAAGTGTGCGTGGCGGACGATGGGGAGGGGATTAAGCCCGAGTTCATGCCGTACTTGTTTGAGCGGTTTCGTCAGGGTGATGCTTCGACAACGCGCCGCCATGGGGGATTGGGTTTGGGTTTATCGATCGTCAAGAGCCTGGTCGAACTGCACGGAGGAAACGTTCGCGCCAGCAGCCCCGGCCAGGGGAAGGGGGCTACGTTTTGCATTGAACTCCCGTTGATGACTGTGCAACCCACCGATGATCCGCGTGGGCAGCCACAGGGCGTTGACGCCGGGGCGTGGGGAAAGCTGCCGTCATTGGTGGGCATTTCAGTGTTAGCGGTAGACGATGAGCCCGATGCGCGAGAGCTGATCAAGTATGTGTTGGAGCGGTGCGGCGCGAAGGTGGCAGTGGCGGCATCAGGACGTGAAGCGATCGCGATGTTGAGGGCGCTGCGCCCGGACATGATCGTGAGCGATATCGGCATGCCGGATGAGGACGGGTACGAATTCATGAGAAAAGTGCGGCTGCTTCCGCCGGAATCGGGGGGAAAGACCCCGGCTGCGGCGTTGACGGCGTTTGCGCGGGCGGAGGATCGGACCCGGGCGCTGCTGGCGGGGTATCAGATTCATATCTCCAAACCTGTGGAGCCGGCCGAATTGACTGCGGTGGTTGCGAGCCTGGCGCGGCGGGGGTAAGGTGGGGTGGGGAATTTTGCGGTAGAAATCGCTGATCATTCGCCCTCGTCCCAACGGTCTTCGGGTTCTGGCTTCGCATCGCGGCGCAGGATCGGGTCGCGTTCCAGGAGGATGGTCGCGCGATGCAATGGGCCGCGCGACGGCCCGATCCTTGAGCCTGCGCCAGAGCGGACGTTTATTTCCGATATGGGCGTCAATTACTGCCACATTTGTTGACCCAACCGATGATGACCGATAGCATTTTTCCGAAGGGCATGCAGGGATATTATGCTCTCTCGTTTTAACGCTCAAATGGCAGATGTCCGACTCAGGGAAGTGCAAGAATCCTCTGGTTGCCGTTGACCTCTTTTGTGGGGCTGGGGGCTTAACCCACGGGCTGGCAAAAGCCGGCATTACAGTGGCTGCTGGAATTGACCTTGACCCGGCCTGTAAGTTCCCGTTTGAAACGAACAACGAGTCGAAGTTCGTCCTTCGCGACGTAACAATTTTGGGCGCCGACGAATTAGCATCGCTTTATCCCGCGAAATCGACGCGAATCTTGGTCGGGTGTGCCCCCTGCCAACCGTTCTCGCGTTACGCGCGACGGAGCGGACGGCAAGACGACAGTAAATGGGGTCTTTTGAAGCATTTCGCTCGTCTGATCGAGGGGACGAGGCCCGCCATCATAAGCATGGAAAACGTGCCGGGACTTGAACGACACGATGTCTTTGCGGATTTCGTCGGAATTCTCGAATCGCTTGGATACCACGTCAGCCATAAGAATGTATTTTGTCCTGGCTACGGCATCCCGCAGCTGCGAACCCGGCTGGTCCTGTTCGCATCGTTGCTGGGAACTTTACAATTGCTTCCCGCGACTCATCAATCCACCGAGTATTCCACGGTGAGGGAGGCTATCGCGGGTCTCCCACGTCTGGGGCGCGGCTGCGTCGATCGAAAGGACCCGCTGCATCGTGCTTGCAAGTTATCCGAGCGGAACGTGCGTAGAATTCGGGTGTCGAAGCCGGGTGGTCACTGGAGAGATTGGCCTGCTGAACTGGTGGCGGATTGTCATCGAGTGGAAACAGGCAAGAACTACGTGAGCGTTTATGGTCGGATGGAATGGAATACTCCGGCGCCGACGATAACGACGCAATTCTTCGGGTTTGGAAATGGCCGATTTGGTCATCCCGAGCAGGACAGGGGGATTTCCTTAAGGGAAGGGGCGATTCTGCAATCTTTTCCAAGGCACTACAAGTTTTGTCCTAAGCGGTCCAAGGTATCATTCTCCGTCTTGGGGCGTTTGATCGGCAACGCCGTGCCAGTGCGATTAGGTGAAGTCATCGGAAAGAGCATCGTAAAGCACGTCAAGGAGAGAAATGGGCAGCAAACCATCACCTGAGGGGGACAAAGGTGCTGTCGCCAATGGCGATGATTCGGGGATCTCGGCCGCCGCTAAAGCAGCCGCCGAGGAGCAGATTGTTAAGCATCATCGAACCATCGACTACGACACTCGCGAGTATCCTGTTGAAGTTCTCGTGCAGAAATACCTGACCCGTCTGGACGAAGAAGACAATGACCTATTCGTCCCTGACTATCAGCGCGAGCATACCTGGCCCGAAGAGCAGCAGTCGAAGTTCATCGAGTCGGTGCTGATCGGACTTCCGATTCCGTATTTGTTCGTGGCGGACATTCCCGACAAAGAAGGACGCCTGGAGATCGTGGACGGATCACAAAGGATTCGGACGCTGGCCGATTTCATCGGAAATAAACTGCAACTTTCCGGGTTGAAGAAACTTTCGGCGCTGAATGGATTTCGGTTTAAAGACTTACCGATCAGCCGGCAACGGCGGTTCAATCGCCACACGCTTCGGATGATTGAATTGACGGAGAACGCGGATGAGGAAGTGCGAAGGGACATTTTCGAGCGCATCAACACCGGCAGCCAGGCGCTTACGGACATGGAAGTTCGTTGGGGAATGCACGACAGCCCATTCCTGAAATTCATTCGTGCTTGCTCGGAGAATCCGCTGTTCGCGAAATTGGCGCCACTTAACGACGCGGCCGTGAAGCGGCGGGAGCGACAAGAGTTCGTATTGCGATTCTTTGCGTATTTGGAGAATTATCGGAAGTTCGACCGCAAGGTGGTGGATTTTTTGAATGAGTATCTTGCGGGAGTACAGAAGCGGTTCGTGGAGGATGTCGAATTGCAAGGCGCGATGCAGGAAGAGTGGGATAGGATGCTGGCTTTCGTTAGAGATCATTTCCCGAATGGCTTCTCAAAGGCCAAGGGATATGTGCGAACGCCGCGAATACGGTACGAGGCGATTTCTGTCGGAACTGCATTGGCGCTACGCGAAAAACCGGAATTGAAACCTCGGTCCACGGATTGGATCGAGTCAGC
The DNA here is from genome assembly GCA_036794395.1 of Tepidisphaeraceae bacterium. GTDB lineage: Bacteria > Planctomycetota > Phycisphaerae > Tepidisphaerales > Tepidisphaeraceae > DASXMX01. Next base: position 14,042 of record DAIRGS010000111.1, read on the forward strand.
AAAATTCAAGGCGCTGACCACTTCGGACGCGAGCAATTCGCGGCCAAAGGTCGTGGGTAGGATCGAATATGTGAGAGACAAGCTTCTCGGTAAATAACACATGACGGGTGTACAGGCAGATTTCAAGACGCGGGCGGAGGAGGTCAATCGATACTTCCGCTTCCTCCGGGAGTTCGAGGCGAAGCGCGTCGTGTTTCAAGGGAATTCCTCAGGAAAACTCGGGATGTCCATGGTTGAGCAAGCGGCGCTGTTCAAGACGCTGAAGGCGAATTTTTTCCTGCTGCTTTACAATTTGGTGGAATCGACCGTGAAGAACGCGATCGAAGCGATTTTCGACGAATTTAAAAGTCGTGGGGTGTCGTTCGATGAATGCCGTTTGGAAGTCCGCAAAATCGTATTGGCGAACCTTAAGCGACATAACGTGGACAAGATTCTTCCAAGCCTGTCGGCGTTATCCGTGGACGTGGTGGCCACAACCTTTCGAAAAGAAGAGTTGTTCTCAGGGAATGTCGATGGACGCCGGATTCGACACGTTGCCGATGCATATGGGTTCCGCTCTCCGAGCAAGAAATGCGACCAATTGCTCACGGTGAAGACCAGTCGAAATGACTTGGCACATGGGAACAAATCTTTTGGTGATATTGGACGCGATTATGACGTAGACCGGTTGGAAGAGATCAGGAAAGAGACGACTGCATTCTTGGAAGAATTCCTAGTCAACGTGGCAGACTACATCACGACACGCGCATATTTGGCTAGCCCGCCTTCATCGGTCGCGGTCGCCGGTTAGTCGTATCCAGTTTGAACGTCGGGCCGAGAGAAATCCTCTCAGCCGCCGAGCCAATTTGTCTTTATCGCGGGTCTCGCATTCCCAGATTACAAGCACCTGCCAGCCTTGTTGAGAAAGTTCCCGCACGCTGCGGCGATCACGTGCGGCGTTTTGGATGAACTTCCTTCGCCAGAACTCAATTCTCGATTTGGGTCTGTGATTACCAGGCCGGCAATCGTGCTGGTACCAGAAGCAGCCATGCACGAAAACGACGCGATGTAATCGCGGAAATGCGAGATCGGGCGATCCCGGTAGATCGCGACGGTGAAGCCGAAAACGAAAGCCGAGACGGTGGGCGATGCTGCGGACAATTAGCTCTGGCTTGGTGTCCTTGCCGGGGATGGCGGCCATGATGCGGGTTCGCCGCTCGGGAGAATGAATGTCCATCCAAGTGCCTGTAATGCGGCGGCGTCGAGCCCCCCGAAGAACCGGCAATCGTATACATGCCGTAGCGCTCCGCTCCTACCCATGGCTTGTACTGCCGCTGGTGAAGTTCCACTATGCACACTGGGCGAGATCGTTAAACCTGACATAGCACCAGTTCGCGAGGTTGCGTGTATCGCCCCCGTCGATCTTGGGGACGACGAATCGCGTGTGGCGGGTGCTGCTTTTAGCGGCATTGAACGCGAGGGTGACGAATGGGCCGAAATCGAGCCCAAAGAATTCACCGATGGCCGGCGCATGAGCCGGGGTATTTTCTTTGATCTGGACGAGATACGTGTGCCGACGGTCCCGGGACAAGCCGTCGATGTCAGAGTAAAAATCGCAGCAGCCGGAAGGTTGCTGAAGGCTCGGTGAGTTGGCGCTCATCCGAGGGTTTTCTGGTGACACGATTCGATGACATCACAGATTAGGCGGCTGACTCCGCGACTTCAACATGTTTATATTTTCAAGTGTTCCCGGCAGGTCTCGAACCTGCAACCTTCGGCTTCGGAGGCCGACGCTCTATCCAATTGCGCTACGGGAACGGCGCGATCTCTTTTGGAGTTCGTTTGGAATGTTACTCAGGGCTGGGCGGTTCGTCTACCGACGCTTGAGGATGCCAGCGAAAGCGACAGGGCGAACGCATCTTCGGGCGTAGATATACGACAGTGCGCCAAAAGCGCGGATTTCGTCGAACGGGCTTACGCGTGTTCCGCACCGCACCTTCGTTTTCATGCCGCCACGTACATGGAGCTGTTAAGATGCGATAGCCCTGGCGAAAGCGATCAGGCAGGTGAACGGAAGCGGTCATTCCTTGCCAAAAAGGGACATGATTTTGCCCCGGAGGCGGGTGAGGAGAGAGCCTTCGCCAAACACTTTTTCAGCCCGCGAGCGGTTCCAAATGCGAAGTTCGTTGACGGGCCAGGGGCCGCCGGCTTTCCAGGCGACGATCCCTTCGGCGACTCTTTGAGAGACGTGGCTGGAATCCCAGGGTGGGGCGATGTGTTGAAGGGCGTTGGAGTCGGTGACGTTGAGGGCTTGCCAGCCGGTCAGGTTGGCGGCAGCGATGACGGAGGCGGCGAGCTTGCCCGTTTTGCGATGGGGGCCAATCACTTCTACACTTTCAAATGCGCCGCCTCGCATTGGGGGAAAGCAATACACCTTCGCGCCGGGATCAAGGTCGCCCGGCCGATTGCCTGTGTCGTGGTCGACGACTGACGCGACGATGCACCACACACCTTTGGGGGGTTCCTGTTCGCCGGTTAAGTCAAATGCGACGCGTTCGGACTGGTCTTCCCGTGTGGGCGACCGTTGGGCGGAACGGGACCGCGACGTGCTTTCAGTTGAAGAATTCGACCTTCGGGCCATCGTTTCAATGTACCACGAAATGACGGCAATGTTCGACCCACAAACACATTGCATCGGATCAATGGGTGCCGATCGCGATGAACTCCGTAGAATGGGGGATCGTGGAAAATGGTATCACATGTGCAATCTGTGGCCGGCCAGTGGTGATGGGAACTGGTTATCGGGTTCGGATGGACGTGGTCGCTGATTCAGACATGCCTGCGACGGCTGGCGATGAAATCGAATCGGGCGACTTGAATGCTGCGATCGCCGCGGCGATTGAAGAGGCCAAGGCGATGTCTGCCGAGGATTTGCAGGACGGCGTACACCGCCGGTTTGAGTTTCGCTTGTGCCCAGGGTGCCACAGACGTTTTCTGGCAAATCCGTTAGGGCTTCCGCGCCAAATTGTGGTTGGGAAGAACTGATTTATGGTTATCGGACCTGATTTCAAACCAAGTGAGTTTGCGGATCTGTTCGCGGATTTGGGGCGGCGGGCCGATGCGTTAGACCAATCCGGGGAATGGCCCGAGAACGAACTCATGCGATTGGCCGAGAGCAAGTTGATGGGCGCGGCGATTGGGACGGAATGGGGTGGGGAGGGTTTTGGACCGTTGGACGTGCATCTGATTTATGAGGCAATGGCGCGGACATCGTTAACCGTTTCTCTGATTGTTTCGCAACGCGACGCGGCTGCGGGTTTGATTGAAGCGTCGCAGTCGCCCCTGCGAAGTCAACTGTTGTCGCGGCTGGCGGCAGGGGAGATTTTTGCGACGGTCGGCATCGCCCAGCTCACCACCAGCCGGCAGGGTGCCGTGCCGGCGATGAGGGCCACGCGCATGGAAGGGGGGTATCGCTTCGATGGATTGATTCCGTGGTGTACGGGCGCCGCGCGGGCGGACTACATCGTCGCCGGTGGTGCGACGGAGGATGGCCGACATGTATTGGCGTTGTTGTCGCGGGACGCGAAGGGTGTTTGCGTTGATCCGCCGATGCCACTCGTGGCGTTGAGCGCGAGTTGGACGGCTTCGGTGCGATGCGACGCGGTGGAGGTTGAAGATGAGAAGATCCTTCGGGTGGGGGAAAAGGTTTTGACGCGCGGAAATCATTTGCCGCTCGGGCAGGCTTTTCTGGCGATGGGATTGTGTCGGGGCGCGATTGATCTGATTCAACGATTTCAATCACCCGCGGCAGAAAGAGCTTTCGCGCGGTTTGATCGTCAGCTTGAGGATTTGCGGACTGAAGTGCTGCGTCTGTCGCAGCCCGACATGGAAGCCCAGGCAAATGATGCGGCGGCGGGGATTCGCGGGCGATGCAATGACCTGGCGCTGCGCGCGACGCACGCCGGGATCACCTTGTATAAGGGAACCGGTTTGCTTGCGGGTCATCCGGCTCAAAGGCTTGCGCGCGAGGCGATGTTTTTATTGGTGTGGTCGTGCCCCAATCCGGTCGTTGATTGCACAGTCGATTTGCTCACCGAGCCCCCGGCTTCCTGCGACGCATGAGATCGATCATCAGGCAGCGGTCTTCGACAAAGTCGATCCCAGCGCGACCGGCCAGCTCGCGGGCTTCATCACTGATGATTCCACTTTGCAGCCAAACCCCTTTCGCACCCGCGGCGATTGCCTGGCGAACGATGTCCGGACACGCTTCGGCACGGCGGAATACGTCGACCAAATCGATTGGTCTGGGAGCAGCTTCAAGACTGGGGTAACACTTAAGGCCGAGCACACGATCGCAATTGGGATTGATTGGGATGACCTCTTTGCCGGCGGACAAGAGGTAGCTGGCTACTCCAAAACTCGGACGCGACGGATCATCGCTCAGACCCACCACCGCAATCCGCTGAGCATTGAGAAGGCGATCATGCGATTTCTCGTGCGGTAGATCAGACGGAACAGGGCACGATTCTCCCGCCATTTTCAATTACTCCCGTTCTGCATATGGCACTCCCCTTGCAATACTGGTGCCCTAAAGAGGAGCGATATGAAAACAAACATGTTAGTTTCAGCGGCGGTAATTGCGGCATTAAGCCAGTTGAGTCTGGCACAAACTCCACAGCCTGCCCCTGCGGCGGCTCGGGCTGGTGGTGCAGTGGCATTGCCGGGGGTCGAAGCAGGCACACTTCAGCTACGACAGTTACCAGCTGTTCTGGATGCCAGGGAACGTCGGCAGGACTGGCACGAAGCCGCGCAGCAGGCAGCGGCAAAGATTCAGGAGCCGGCACTTCGGGATCAGTTTAACCAGAGGCTGGCAGGGTTGGTGCCGACTGTCGCAAAGGCGCTGATTGCCCAGCCCCAGGAAGATGCCTTGGTGACCGTCGCGGTTTATCGCGATGCCAGCCAGGGGGGTAAGCACGCGATGGTTGCAGTGACGTTTGATGGATTGGGGGCGGGGGTGGGGCAGACATTTTTTGCCGATGTGATTGCGGGCCTGCCAAAGCCGCCGGAAGCGGAAGGAATTCCCAAGTCACTGACATTGGATACCGAGGCGACGAGCTACATGATTTTTTTCATGGGGAAGAATCAGTTGCTGGCCGGGGATATCCCCCATACGGTCATGGGTCGAAGCGTCGTTGCACTGAGCAACAAGGAGAAGGCCGCCGGGATTGGCGGTGGCACGGCCGTCGTGACACCTTCCCCCGCCCCGGCCGCGCCAGCGCGCTCGCAGGCGCAACAACCGGACCTCGCGCATCCAGAGGTGGGGGACGTGCAGCCGTTCAACCAGTATGGGGTTCCGCAGGGATATCAGGGATACGCGCCGGTAAATGATGGGTACTACTATCCGTCGGTTGGGGTGCCGATCGTCATTTTGCCCAATGAATACCCGTCGACGCCAGACTATTTGAACACGCAACGGCAACGCCAGATGGAACTGGAGAAGCGGTATCAGCGGAATGCCAACACGCCCGGCGGGAACCGCAGTGTGACTCCCCAATCGGGAAACAATGTAACACCTCAATCGGGAAACTATGTGACGCCCCAGTCGGGCAACACGGTCACGCCGCAGTCGGGTAACGGCGTGAATACTGGAGCCGGTAACGGCGTTGCGCCGGGACAAGGCAACAGTGTGACGCCTCAGCCCACCCAACGGCCTCCAGTTACGCCGCCCCCTGCGGGCGCGCCCGGTGGGCCGCCCGCCAATGCAAACGCGCCGCAACAGGGGATAAAGAATGTCCCTCCAGCGGGCGCACCAGGCGGCCCGCCGGCGGCAGCGGGAAAGAAGTAGGTCGTTCAGCCGGCACTTAGAGCGTTTATCAGGAAGGTGTAGCGTTTGCCATCCCAAGTTTAGCGGCCCCGCTCGCGGGGCGCGGAATGCCCGGACGCTACACCAACGCGGAAACTGCTTTAGTTATTGTGGCGGAGGCGATAGCTCGGACGGCTGTCGCCTCCGTCGCCGTGTTGCGGCGAAACCTATTCCGTCGGGGGCGATTAGAGCGATGCCCAGGTAGGAAGGATTCAGCCTCTTCCAAACGCGTATTCTTCGACTGACGAGCAGCCCGTCGTGGTGGCCAAGGACGCTGTAAGGTCCGACCGTGCCGAGGCTGACGAACTGCCCGCTTGGGACTCGCATCGCCAATGCGATTGCCCCGATGAAGCACAGAGCCCCAGAAACCAACAAGCCTTGCGAGAGCCGGAAGACGATCAGCCGCATGCTGAAGATACCGCGCCATCATCCGTTCGTGAGAGGGAGTTTTGGTTCACTATTTCATTCCGCAGGGGGTGCGTGACAGTTGCGGCGGCCTCCCTTTTTTCCCTCCACCGGTACGCCGGGGGAGGGGAGGGAGGGGGTTGGGTTCCTAATTCCCTTGCAAGGCTGTGGT
>DAIRGS010000112.1:0-20428 GCA_036794395.1 Tepidisphaeraceae bacterium
CAAAACCGAGACGATTCAAGCGGGTGACTTTTCATCAGCCCAGCCTCGCACTCCCATTTCTTGCGTCGGAGGGGTCATATACGATAGCCCTGGTCCTCAGCAATAACGTTACACAGGGCAATTGCATGTGACTTGATCGGGAGTGCGAGGCTTCCGCCGAGCCGCGTTTTTCGTCTAAGCTTCGGCTCGGCTGGAGCCTCGCACTCCCAAAACCATTCACAACGCCGCACGTGCGATAGCCGTGGAGCGTTACGTGCGTAACGCGTTTGGCCGCTCGGTTCTGGCAATTGCACAGGGTTTCAAAGGGAATCGGCTTGCTCTCGACGGGTCGAATGGGCGGCGAACGTCAGGTCAACAGCTTTGCGATTGGCTGGCCGCGGTCGGTGATGGGGACGGGGCGGTCGCCGTCGTAAAGCTCTTTGGTGTAGTCGATGCCGAGCGTGGCGTGCATGGTGGCGAAGAGGTCGGGGACGGTCACCGGATCAGAGATAATCTTGCGGGCCAGCTCATCGGTTTGCCCATACGCGCCGTTATGCCGCAGCCCCCCGCCGGCCAGGAGGCAACTGAAAGACGCGGCGTGGTGACCGCGCCCGCCGCCGCTGTCGAACTCGGGGGGCCGGCCGAATTCGGTGGCGACGACGATCAAGGTTTTGTCGAGCAGGCGGCGCGATTCCAAATCCACAATCAGCGCGGCCAGCGCCTGGTCCATCTCGGCGATCAACTCATGCTGGTGAAGGATTCCTTCGAGGTGGACATCCCATCCGGTGCCGTTGAGAAAGTTGAGGTTGTGCGATACCTCGATAAACCGCACGCCTCGCTCGATGAGGCGACGGGCGAGTAAACAGCGCTGCCCGAATTCGCCGCCGTACTGTTGGCGCAGGTCGGCTTTCTCCTCATTCAATGCAAATACGCGGGTGAATTCCGGGCCAGATAACTTTAGGCTCTGCTCAGCCGCGGCGGCGTAATCACGCACGCGCTCATCCGATTCCAATTCGGCGCCATGCCCGCCGCGCAGGGTGGTGAGGAGCTTTTCACGCCGGGCCTGGCGATCGCTTGAGATGTCGGTCGGGCGCGAGAGCCCCGCCGGCCCCTGGTTGGTGTTGGTCAGATACAGAAACCCCGCCTTCGACCCAAGAAAACCCGGCCCGCGCGTGACGTTGGGATATCCGATCAACACGTAAGGCGGCGCGCCATCGGCGGCTGCGCCGCGTTCGTGCGCGACAACCGACCCCACGGAAGGATAAACGACCGTGCCGCTCACCGGGCGCCCGGTGTGCATGCGGTTGGTCGCGGCGGCATGCTCGTCGATCACTTCGTGGTGGACCGTTCGCACCGCAGTCACGCGGTCGGCCAGGGGGGCGAGGCGTTTAAGGTGCTCGCAAAACTGCACGCCGCGCACCGCCGTGTCGATACTGTCGTAATACGACCCGGCGATCTTCCGCTTCGGATCTCCGCGCCGCTTGGGATCGAACGTGTCAATCTGCCCCATTCCGCCGCCCAGCCACACGAACACGCAGTGCTCGGCCTTGCCCTTGAGCAGTGACGGCGCTGTCGCAGCGCCATGCGCCGCGTAAGGCGCAATTGCACAAGATGCAGCCGCCGCGGCTGACGCTGCCAGGAACTGGCGACGATTGACTGATCCGCCCTGGGATTGATTCATGGGATCCACACAAACTCCGGACTGTTGATGACCGTCCACACCAGATCCTCATACGCTTCCCGCCACGCCGGGGCAAGGCGCGGATCGGGAGGATCGCCCATGCGGGCACGGCGCTCCATCTCGTTTTTGATCGTGGTCGCCTCGGGCATCAAATGATTCGACCAGGAAACCCGCGGCAGGCGCGGCAGCTCGGCCGAAGACGACGCCGAAGACGCATCCGGCAGAATTCGCCCAACAAATCCCGGCGCGAGACTCGCCGCAAACGCCTCCCGCTCCCCAGACGTCGGCAGCCGCGTGAGGAACCGCAGGAACACGCCATCGACCACCTCTTCGGGGGAATGCGCCCGCCGGGCCAGGGCCGCCAGTGCTCCATCGGCCGACACGCGGGTCACCCAGGTGCTCATGACGCTGTTAGCCAGCACGCCCGGCTGAAGAACGTTCGCCTCAGTCTCGCGATCAGATCGGGGGTTCTGTCGCGCGCCGGTCCACCCGAATGCGTCGAGCACGTCGGTGACGGCCTGCGCCCGCGGCAGCGCGAGGCTCGGGCGGTCGCGCTCGTTCGAGAGGCCGGCGAACATCCACGCGCGCCGGGGCTTGCCGAGTGTAATTGCGGCCTCAGTGGATTGGCGGGCGTCCGGGTCGAACGTCAGCTCCTCGACATCGATCGTTTTTCCGGCCGCTGCATACAGCGAATCGACCACCTGCTCGGCCTCGAGACGGCGGCGATCCGGCGCGGCAAACAGCCGCTTCTCGGACGGGGCTGTCAGATTGTGGCCTGTCGCGCGGCGCTGGTAGGCGCTGGACGTGAGCACCAGCCGCGCCACATGCTTCAGGTCGTAGCCGTGGCCGACAAATTCAGTGGCGAGCCAGTCGAGCAGCTCCGGATGGCTGGCGGCGTGCGCTTCCCAGTCCCCCGCTGGCTCGACGAACCCCGCGCCCAGCAGACGCTTCCAGATGCGGTTGACCATGACCTGCGCGAATCGCCGGTCCTGCGGCGCGGTGATCAGCGCCGCCAGGCGCTGCCGGGTGTCTTTGGGATCCTGCACGAGCGTGTCGAGGTTCTGGTCGTCGGCAATTCCGCATACTTTCTCGAAAGGCCACGCCGGCGCGACCGATTCGCCGGGCTTCATCGTCACTTTGATCAGAGACTCGCGGGCTTTGCGCTCGAAGAACGCCGCGGGAACCGTGCTCGATTTGGGCACCGTCGCCGGCCGGCGGTCGAGCATCGCCGCTACCGCGTACAGCTCGCGCTGTAACGTGCTGTGGAAGGGGGCATCGTGGCAGCGTGCGCACTGAAGTTCGAGTCCGAGGAACGCGCTGCCCAGCACCTGTCCCTTTGCCGCCAGCGGCGCATCGTTGTCGGCGGCCATGCCGAAGCCGGCGCTGCCGCCTTCGTACTTGCCGCCGCGCATCATGACCAGCTCGGTCACGATCCGATCGATGGGCTTGTTATCCCTCATCGCCTCGTACAGAAACCATCGGAACGGCCCAGTGTTATTCAAACTCGGCTTGAGGAAGTTGGGATTCTCCGCCAGCAAATCCTGCCACAGCGGCATCCAGTGATCGGCGAATCGTTCATCGGCCAGAAGCCGATCAACCCACTTCGCGCGCTTGTCGCCCGACCCCTCGCCCAGGAATTCTCGCGCCTCGGCCTCGGTCGGCAGCACGCCCACCGTGTCCAGATACGCCCGCCGGAGGAACGACGCATCATCCACAATCTCCGGGATCGCCAACTCCTCTTGCGACATCGGAACCTCGGGCCACTGCGCGCCCGACTGAATCCACGCCTCGATTGCCGCGATCTGCTCGGGCTTCAGCGGATCGCCCTTGGGCGGCATCCGTTCCTCGGGATCGGTGTTCCGCAGTCGAGCGAGGATCTCACTAGCGCCCGGCTTCCCCGGTACCACCGCCGGATGGCCCGATGATCCGCCCTTGAGCGCCGCGGTCAGAGTGTTCAGCCGTAATCCACCCTTTTGTTTCTCGCCATGGCAGCGGAAGCATTGGTCGGAAAGGACCTTCAGCACCGTCCCGTGAAACGCGCGGGCCTTCTCGCCCTCGACGCCCCGCGATCCGGCCGCCGCACGCTCGATCCGCGCCACGAGGAATGCGTCGATCGGATTCTGCCCGGAGCCCCCAACCGTCGTCGGCACCGCCGGCGCGGGATGCTCGGCCACCCATTGCGAGGCAAGCCGGTGCCGCGCCGCCCAAAATCCATCCTGCGACTTGGCCGCGGCCCGGCGTGTCGCATCGTCCATCAATGAAATCTCGGAATTCGCCCGCTCTGTCACGCGCGCCCATGTGGCATCGTCCAGCACTTCCGGCGCGCCGCCATCTGCCCGAACCAAAACATAAGGCCCGCCATCGCGCTCCTGAATCGCGACGCACATGTCGCCCGGCTCGGCCCGCAATCGCTTTCCCCCAACGATCGCCTCTAGCACAATCCTGCACTTCCCATCCGCCCCGATCTCGGCTTGGCCAATCGCCTCCTGATCCCCATAACTCACCGGCCGGACTCCCGCCACGGGCGCCTCAGCAATCGGATGCACCGGCTCATGCCCATCCGCCAGCCCGCGCCGCAACCCCGTCCGCGCCACCAACTTTTCATTCACCCACAATCGACTCAGCCCCCGCGCCCGCACGAGCATCCGGTGGCGGCCCGGCGACAGCTTCAAATCCGCCGCCGTCCGTACCAACACCGGCGCTGCCCATGCCTGGCGAATCCCCCAATCGTCATACCGCAACGGCAGCCGCGGGACAGCCAAATCCTCCGTTACCCACCGCGCTACTTCGACCGCCGGCGCATCGCTCGCGACCGGCCACCGATCGTGCGCCGCCAGCCCTTCACTGAAAGTCACCAACACCCGCCCCGCCGGGATCTCACCAACAACCGGCGCTGTCTCAATCGCTACCGCCCCAGCCAACTTCTGGCTGCGAAAACGCGATCGCATTACATCGTCACTCAACACCTCGCGGTAGATCGAGATCTCATCCAGCATCCCCCGGAAGCTGTTGCCCGCCCGGCCGGCCATCGACGAGCCGATCCAGATCGCGTCGTTATCCACCACCGGCGCTTTGGACGTTGCGCCGCCCATGTCCCACGCGCCTTTGCTCAGCTTGGCATCGACCCAGCCGCGAATGGTGTCGGGTTCGCCGAAACGGTAGCTCACTGCGATCCGATGCCACCCGCTCCCGGCGGCAAATCCCGCCGTGCTCGTCCACCGATGCCAATATCCATCCGCCGCCTCCCCCTTCTCATGCGGGGTAGCGAACAAAAAACTCACCCGCGCCAACCCACCGCTCACTCTCAATCGCATCGCCCAGTTTTGGTTGTCCTTTGCAAACGCGGGATCTTCGGTCCGACCCTTCCCAATCACATAAACGTTCTCGCCCTCCCGCGCCTCCGTCACGTTCACCCAGGCCTCAAGGGTGATCGCGTCGCCATTGATAAAATCAAACGGACTGTTGTCCCCCGGATCGGCAAAGACGAAGTGCGCCCCATTCCCATCGAGCTTGACGGCAGTATTATCTGCATCGAAATCCGGAAACTCCGGCGGCCGCGGGCCGGGCAGATCCCGGTGTACACCCCCCACCGGCACCAGGGCGGATCGCTCCTCGGTCCCAAAGCCCCAATGCCCCACCGGATCCGCCGCACGGGCTGTCGCCGCGCACAGGGCACCGGCCAAAACACCGATCATCCATTTCCAACTGGCCGAACGCATCGCTTCGCTCCAGGGTCTGCGTTTCGATCCTTCTTAAAGACGTGAACGACTTGATGATATCGAGACTTCGTGGAAATGGTAAAGGCAATTACACTTTCCCAATTCGGTCTAATCCAACGGTAGCATTCATGACGCGATGTTGGAGTCACTAACCGTGTACCGGCTAAACCCTCCGGCCGTGTGGCTTCTTCGATGACCGCGCTAAACCCTTTTTCAGTATGGTGTCGTCAAAAACGTCGATCGCAACCGGCATCAGTGAGGTTGCTCCCGCGGAAGTGACGGTCGGGGCCGCGGACGGGGGCGGTGGCGAAGCGGAGGGAGCCGGGCTGTTCGCCGAAGTTGATGCGGCTGGAGTTGCAGCCATCGTAGCGGGCGTGAGCTGGGCGCCCAAATTAGTATTGAAATTCGGCAGCAATGCATTGAGGTCAAAGATGTCCACCGTACCGGTGTAAGTGCTGTCGCCGCTGGTCCAGTCGCCAGCGCCATTGAAGTGCGGCAACAAGGCGTTGAGATCGAAGATGTCGACAACCCCATTGAGCGTCGCATCACCGGCAAGGGTGTACTTCAGCTCAATGGTGTTGGCGGTGGTGTTCACGCCTGTTCCATCCGAGGAGTCGGCCCATCCGATGCCGGTGTTGTGGTTGATGTTGTTCTTAGCCGGGGTTGAGGTGATGACACCGGTCGAAGCAGTCGGCAAACCCGTCCAGCCTCCGCCATTGTAGCCATTGGCCAGGTAGGTCTTGATAAGCGCCTTCATCGCGGCATCCGCCGCCGTTGAACCGTAGTTGATGAACACCGTGCTGCGGCCGATTTCAAGGTTGGTATTGGCCAGCGGGTTTGCAACTACCTGATTGTTGCCCAGGTTGTTGAGGGTGAACGTCCCGTTCAAGTGCAGCGCGTTTGGAAGCGGATTGCCGTTGGTGTAGCCCAGCGTGATGACGTCGTTGCTGCCCAGGCCGTTGATGGTCAGGCCGGCGGCGTCGTTGATCAGCATCTGGCCCGTCGTCGTCCCCAGCGTCCAGTCAATGTGCGCGTGATCGGGGTCCTGCACCAGCGTGATCTGATCGACGCCTGCGGTGCCAGTGATGGTGTCGAGGCTTTGGACGATGGCATAGACCTGCCCGGTGAAGTTCCCGTTGGAATTGCCCAGCAGCACGCTCACGGTGGCGCTGCTGGAGATGGAGTTGGAGTTGGCGACCACGAGGTCGGGCCGGCCGTCTCCGTTGACGTCCGACACTGCGACGAAGTACGGGTGCGAGCCGGTGGCGAACGTCTGCTGTGTCTGGAACGTTCCATCGCCGTTGCCCAGCAGCACGCTCAGGATACCGGCGTTGCTGCCGCCGGTGGCGACGACCAAGTCGGGCTTGCCGTCCCCGTTCACGTCCGACACCGCGACGGATCCAGGGTACGAACCGGTGGCGAAGGTCTGCTGGGCCTGGAAGGTGCCGTTGCCGTTGCCCAGCAGCACGCTCACGGTGTTGCTGTTGGAGTTCGCGACGACCAGGTCGGGCTTGCCGTCCCCGTTCACGTCCGACACCGCGACGGAGTACGGGTGCGTACCGCTGGCGAAGGTCTGTTGCGACTGGAACGTGCCGTTGCCGTTGCCCAGCAGCACGCTCACGCAGCGTCAGATGTGTATAGGAGCCACCAGGTCGGGCCTGCCGTCCCCGTTCACGTCCGACACCGCGACGGAGCGCGGGTAAGCGCCGGTGGCGAAGGTCTGCTGGGTCTGGAAGGTGCCGTTGCCATTGCCCAGCAGCACGCTCACGGTGCCGCCGCGGTTGGCGACCACCAGGTCGGGCCTGCCGTCCCCGTTCAGGTCCGACACCGCGACCGAGACCGGCTGCGAGCCGGTGGCGAAGGTCTGCTGCGACTGGAAGGTACCGTTGCCGTTGCCCAGCAGCACGCTCACGGTGCCGCTGGTGTAGTTACGGTTGGCGACCACGAGATCGGGCTTGCCGTCGCCGTTCACGTCGGCCGCCGCGATGGAGCATGGGACCACGCCAGCGGTGAAGGTCTGCTGCGCTCGGAATGTCCCGTTGCCGTTGCCCAGCAGCACGCTCACGGTGTTGCTGCCCAAGTTGGCGACCACCAGGTCGGGCCTGCCGTCCCCGTTCACGTCCGACACCGCGACGGAGGACGGGTACCTGCCGCTGGCGAAGGTCTGCTGTGTCTGAAACGAGGCCGTGCCCCCCGGCTGGAGCGGATTGCCGGCCGCATCCTTGATGCTGCCGTCGTCGACGAGATTCAGCCCCAGCGTCCCCGTGCCCGAGATGCCGTTGATCGTCACCGTGTAAAGCGCGCCGCTGCCACTGACCACGACCGGCGGCGTGGTGCTTACGCCGCTGAGCGCCACGGCAAAGTCGCTGGCGTCCACGCCGGTGACTGGCTCGTTGAAGGTGACGGTGTAACTAACGCTGGCGTCGCTGGTGATGGGGCCGGGCGGGTTGGTTCGGTTGATCGACAGCACGACCGGCGGCACATCGCCCAGCAACACCCCGACCGTCCCACTCCCCTGATTCACCACCGCCAAATCCAGTCGCCCATCCCCGTTGAGGTCCGTGGTCAGCACGGATGTCGGAGAGTTTCCCGTCGCAAACGTGCGCTGCGCCGCCAGCGTCCCAGTCCCATTCCCCAGCAGCACGCTCACCGTGGTGTTGCTGAGGTTCGCCGCGACCACATCCAGCTTACCGTCCCCATTCACATCCCCCACCGTCACCGATTCCGGATATGAACCGACGGCAAACGTCTTGTCGATCGCAAACGTACCATCGCCATTGCCGGTCAACACGCTCACCGCGCCGCTAGTGCTGTAATTGGCAATAACCAGGTCGAGCGACCCGTCTCCATTCACATCCGATGCCACCACCGCGAACGGGCCCGACCCCGCCCCAAACGTCTGCATCGCTCCGAAGGTCCCATCCCCGTTCCCCACCAGCACCCCCACCGTGTTGTTGATCTGATTCACCACCGCCAGATCCGGCTTACCGTCCCGATTGAAATCCGCCGCCGTCAGATTCCTGGGCGTCGCCCCTGTCCCAAACGTCAGTTGCGGCAGAAAGCCCCCCGTCCCAGTGCCCAGCAGAACGCTCAACGAGTTCGCAGCATGGTTCGCCGTGATCACATCAACGCGCCCATCCCCGTTCACATCAGCCGCCGTCACCGACGTCGGGTGAAGCCCTACGCCAAACGTCACCCGCGGCTGAAAGCTTCCATTGCCATTGCCCAGCAGAACGCTGATCGTACTGTTGGGGTAGTCCGCGTCGACAAGGTCAACCCGTCCATCCCCATTCACATCCGCCGTCACCAGCGAGGTCGGGCTCCCGCCGGTCAACACGGTCTGCTGCAACGCAAAGGTCCCGTCCCCGTTGCCGGCCAGAACGCTGACCATGTTCGACCCGTAATGACCCACCAGAAGATCGCGCTTCCCATCCCCATTCACGTCCGCCGAGATCACCATCGTTGGAATCGGCCCCGCTCCAAACGTCACCTGCGCCCCAAACGCCGCGATCGTCCCCGACAGAAACACACGCCGTTCCAACTCCTCGGCCCGGCACGCGCTCATGACCGCCCGCGCCGCACGCTTTTTGCGCGCCCAACCCGCAACCGCATGTCTGCCGTTTGTCATGATCTCGCTCCGCAAGTAAATGTGAGGCACGCATCATCCCCCCGCGCCCCCCGCCCCGGCAACTGCCAAATCTCTCAAATAGAGTTCGTGCCAGGGAACGCAAGGCTACCGCCAAGCCGCATTTCTCGATCGAAGCGGCTCATCGTCCCCGCTTCAATTCCTTACCATGCTGTTTCGATTTGTGATTTTGATTCAAAGCATCCGGCGTGGTCCCGCTCGTGCCCACCGGATCCAGATTGCCTCCCCCGCCTGCCACAGTGGACGTGGATAGAGGGGGTTCAGCCAGTACACCCGAAGCCGCGGCACCCGCCCCCGCACTCACCGCCTCCGCCGTCGCCGCAACAACGCTTCCCGTGGCCGTGGCATTATAATTCTTCTGCAAAATCGTCGCATCCAAAAGATTGATCGCCGAGTCGTAATTGAAATTCCCCAGGTCCCAAGCCGTCTGCCCGGCAATCAGATAATGCCGCGCCATCTGAACCGCGTCCACCGCATTCACCACCCGATCCAGATTGGTATCTCCCATTACGGTGTACCTAACTTCCACGGTATTCGCAGGCTGGCCCGCAACTATCCCATCCGCTGAATCCGCATACCCCACGCCAAACGTATTGGCTGGGCCGCCCGCCGCCGCGCTGGACATGATCGAGCCGTCACCCCCTGGGTCCCCGTTCCACAACCCCCCGTTGTAGCCTCGCGTCAATGCAAGCTGGATTGCGGTCGCCAGACCGGGATTCGCCGTCGTGTCAAAGTAAACAGTGCTTTGCCCGATTTCGATCGTCCTAACGAATAGCGGAAGTGCCCCTGACAACCCGTTGACCCTGAACGACCCGTTCAAGTGCAATATGTTCGGCAGTGGGTTCCCGTTTGTGTAATCAAGGGTGATCGTGTCTTGGCCGCCGTTGCCCACCAACGTCAGGCCGTTGGGGTCATCGGTCGCCAGCACGCCGCTCGCCGCGCCCATCGTCCAGTGAACATGACGCGAATCGGGATCCGACATCAGTATGATCCCGTCCGGCCCAGACGTGCCCGCAACCGAATCGACGACTGGTACCTTCGTCAGTCGAAAAATTGTGCCCCCGCCGGGCGCCCCGTAGCCCAGAAGGTCGTTGTACACTCTACCGCTGCCGCCGGTCCCCATCCCGTACAAGTTCCCCGCGGAATCTATGGCCACCCCCGAAAACGGATGCTGCCCGACTAGGCCGTTGAAGGTCGCCAGTTCGTTGATCGATGACGTGCCCTGCGGCAGTTCAATGACCGCCCCCCCGTAGCCGGGGCCTCCTAGCTCCTCCGTGGCGAAAATATTCCCGCTCCCATCCAACAGCAGCCGGCCGTCCGGGTTTACACCGTAAGCAAGGAATTGAAGCGAACTCCCTCCCTTCGGAATCTTGAAGATGCCGGTCGGACCGCTGGTGCCGAACGCGACACCGTACATATTGCCTGATAAATCTGCGGTAAGCTCCTTGGCAAAATAGTTGTAGCCCATCGTGATCAACGTCGTCACCGTGGAACTTCCCGGCGCAACTTTGAATACGGTGTCGCTGGAAGCGGTCGTACCGCGGCTGGTCCCGAAGAAGTTCCCCGCCGCATCACGTACCAATCCGCGGCCCGGGGAAGCGTGCGCCTGATCGAAAGACGCGAGCACCGTAATTGTCGAACTCCCCTTGGCCAATTCGAACAACGTGCCCCACCCCGACGTCCCACCCCTGTCCGTTACGCCATAAAGGTTTCCCGATCCGTCGATGATCAAATCGACCCCGTACGCGCCATTGGTGATGTTGAACGACGCCAGAGGCACGATGTTGCTGGTGTTCGCCGCGATCTCGAATATCGCCCCGTACCCCGACGCACCGCCAAGATTCGTTGTTCCGAACAGATTGCCCGATCCGTCCACCAGCAGGCTTGTCGGCCCCGACCCGTTGGTCCCGTTGAAAGACGCCAGGGTGATCGGCGTAGACGATCCGTGCGGGATCTCGATCACCGCCCCGTCGTTCGTTGGGCCGCCCGAGACCGCAAGCCCGAAAACATTTCCCGCCCCGTCCACTAGCATCATCCCGCCATCCATCGCCCCGACTGGGTCGAAGCTCGCCACATCCGTAACCGCAGCCGCACCTGCGGCAAGCTTGAACACCACCCCCTGCCCCGCCGCACCGCCGCGGCTTGCCGTCCCGTAGAGGTTCCCCACCCCGTCCATGACCAGTCCGCTGTACGGTTTGGAGCCGTTGGTCCCGTTTAAAACCGCCAACGTGGTAATGCTCGTGCTGGCGTGAGCCACTTCAAACACGCTTCCGTTGAGATAAGCGACCCCCCCGGGGTAATTATCTCCCGACGTCGTTCCGAAAAGATTACCCGCCGAATCGATCGCCATCGTGCCCGTGGGATTTCCGCCGTTGGCGCCGGTGAACGACGCCAGCAAGCTGATCGTGTTGCTCCCGACCGGCAATTCGAAAACCGCGCCGTGCCCAGACGCCCCGCCCGTGTTGGTCGCGCCAAAGAGGTTACCGGCCACATCGCGCACCAGCCCACCGACCGGCGCCTGCCCGTTGCTCCCACTAAATGTCGCAAGGGTGGTCACCGCAGCGTCGCCTTTTATTATTTCGAAAATCGTCCCGTAAATGGTGCTGTAACTGGTGGATTGCGTTGTCCCAAAAATATTCCCCTGCGCGTCCACCAAGAGCGCACCCGAAGGACCGCCCACGCTCGTCGGGATCGGTGCGACAGTCGTCACGGCCAACGTCGTGTGGTCGATCTTGAAAACGCTCCCGATGGTCAGCCCGTACGTCGTCCCGTAGATGTCTCCATTCCCGTCCACCGTCATCCCGCCCTGAACGATATTTCCGTTCGGGTTGTTCTCATTCGCGGCCAACGACTGCAGTACCGTCAACTTCGAGCTGTTGTGAGCCAGTTCAAAGATGGTGCCTCCATTGTTGTCCCCGCCCGCCGTCGTGGACCCGAAAATGTTCCCCGCCGCGTCCACCGCGACGCCGGCGTATGGATATGCGCCGTTCAACCCATCGAAGCTCGCCAGCGCGGTGATTATTGAAGTGCCGCTGGCAATCATGAAAATGGTTCCGTCCCCATATGCCCCGCCCGCCCTGGTGGTACCATACAAGTTCCCCACCGAGTCCCTTGTTAGCGTCGCTTGGGGATTCGCCCCGCTCTGGTTGGTTCCCATCAGGCCCAACTTTTGCACTACGTAAGTCGTCGGGCCGGGCGGGACCACTGTATACGATTCGCCTGCGAACCCCGCCGGCGGCGCATTGCCAAGCAGCACGCTCACGTTACTGCCGTTGAGATTCGCCGTCACCAGGTCCACCTGTCCATCGGCATTCAAATCGCCGGCGGCGATCGAATAGGGCTCGGCGCCCGTCCCAAACGTCTGCTGCGCCGCAAACGTCCCGTTCCCGTTCCCGAGCAAAACGCTGGCGCTCGAGCCAACCCCTTCGCTGTTCCCCGAATTGGACACCGCGATGTCGAGCTTCCCATCATTGTTCAGATCCGTCAGCGCCACCGACGTCGGCCCCGCTCCCGCCGCGATCGTTTGCTGCGCACCGAACGTCCCGTTTCCGTTCCCCAATAGAACGCTCACATTCCCCTGCCCGGCGAAATAATTATTGCCCACCACCAGATCCGTTTTTCCGTCCCCGTCGATATCCCCTGCCGCGATTGAAATGTCGTTCGAGCCGGCGGCGAATGTCAGTTGCGGCTGAAACGTTCCGTTCCCATTGCCCAGCAAAACGCTCGCGTCATGATCGATCCCGTTGGCCACCGCCAGATCCATCTTGCCATCGCGATTGAAATCGCCGGCCACGATCGCACTGGGAAATGTTCCGGCGGCGAAAGTCATCTGGGCCCCGAACGTCCCGTTGCCGTTGCCCAGTAAAACGCTCACCGCTCCGCTGCCTGTCGCCACCGCCAGGTCCGCAAGCCCATCTCCGTTCAAATCCACCACCGCGATGGCCACCGCGCCACCGGCCGCAAACGTCTGCGGCACTCCAAAGCTTCCGTCACCATTGCCCATCAGCACGCTGACCGCGCTTCCCGCTCCAACGATCAGATCCAGCTTCCCATCGCGATTCACGTCCGCCGTCGTGACGAAATCCGGCGATGTTCCCGCGGCGTAACTCTTCTGCGCTTTAAACGTCCCGTTTCCATTGCCCAGCATCACGTTGACGAAATTCCCACCGCGTGAATTGGCCACCACCAGGTCCGCCCTGCCATCCCCATCCAAATCCGCCGTCGCAATGGAGTACGGCTCCGACCCGCTGGCGAACGTCTGCTGCGCCTGGAACGACGCGGCACTTCCCCCTTGCAGCGGATTCCCGGCCCCATCCTTGATGCTCCCATCATCTACCAAGTTCAGTCCCAGCGTCCCACTGCCCGAAATCCCATTCACGGTCACCGTATAAGCCGCCCCGCTCCCGCTCACCACCACCGGCGTCGTAGCCGTTATGCCACTCAACGCCAATGCAAAATCCGTCGGATCGACGCCGATCACCGGCGCGCTGAACGTGACCCCATAATTTACGCTCGAAGCACTGGTGCTGGGCCCGGCCGGATTCGACCGATTGATCGATATCACATAGGGCTGCACGTCCCCAAGCAGAACGCCTGCCCCGCCACTGGCGCCATTGGCCACCAACAAATCCGCGCGCCCATCCCGATTCACATCCGCGCTGCCGATTGCAAATGGCGCAGTGCCCGTCCCAAACGTCCTCTGTCCGGCAAAACTACCGTTCCCACTGCCCAGCAGCACACTCACCGAATTGCTGTTGTAGTTCACCGACGCGATGTCGAGCTTCCCATCCCCATTGACGTCGCTGAGGACCACCGCCACTGGAACCGTGCCCACGCCAAATGTCGTCTGATTCCCAAACGTTCCGTTCCCATTCCCCAACAACACGCCAACAGAATTGCTCGACTCCTCCGCCACAACCAGATCCAGCTTCCCATCCCCATTCACATCCCCACTGGCCACCGAGAACGGCAAGTTCCCCGCCCCAAACGTCGCCCGAGTCCCAAACGATCCATTCCCATTTCCCAACAACACACTGACGGTATTAGCACTCTTATTCGCAATCGCCAGATCCAGCTTCCCGTCCCGATTGAAATCCCCGACCGAGATGGAAGCCGCCTGCGCTCCCGCCGCAAAAGTAGTTTGGCCCCCAAACGTCCCATTCCCATTGCCCAGTAAAATCGAACCCGTCCCCGCCCCATAGTTCGCTACCACCACGTCCGGCTTGCCATCCCCATTCACATCGGCGCTAGCCACAAACCGCGCCTGATTCCCCGCGCCAAAGGTTTGCTGCCCCAGAAACGTCCCATTCCCATTGCCCAGCAAAACACTGATGCCGTTGCCTCCATTGTTGGACGCAATCAGATCGATCCGTCCATCCCGATTCACATCCGCAACGGCCACCGAATAAGGCGAACTCCCCACGGCAAAGATGGACTGGCCCCCAAATGTCCCGTTCCCATTCCCCAGCATCACGCTCAGCGAATTGCCCCCCGCGTTGGCAACAATCAGATCCAGCTTCCCATCCCCGTTCACATCAGCCGTCGCCACCGATCGCGGCGACGCGCCGGCCCCGAACGTCACCTGCGGGGCAAAGGCCGCGATGGCCGTTGAGAGCAGCATCCGCCGCTCCAGCTCCTCGGGCCGGTACGTAACGAGAGCCTGCCGCTTTTGTGCATTTCTCCACCCTTTTCGCATGATCGATCTCCCGACTTGAAGTGTGAATCTGACATCCTCACCTTTCCCGGCGGGTTGGGCAACACTTAACCCGGAAAATTCATGATTCACCGCCGAGTCGCGGAGATCGCAGAGAAAACAAGACGCCCTGTGTGAGCGCTGCGCAACGCGCGACAAGCTGCATCGCGATTTTGCATGTAAGCTGTGGCTATTTCTGCATTCTCCGCGTACTCCGCGTCTCTGCGGTGAATAATCCGGGTTAATGAATCCCAAATGTGAAACCCCGGCCATGCTCCACGCAATAATCCGACACGTATCTCATGCGAAATGAGAAAAGTAAGCCATTGCGAGCCGAGCGAGATGTCCCGACCGGCAACACCCTACCATCGAGCCGGTAGCTCAAACCGGGTATCGTAGTTCGCAACCGACCATGCCAAAGCGGATCGTTTTATCCTTTCTCATCATTGTGCTACAGGCATTGGTCCGTCCCACTGTCGCCGCCGAGCCCACCACCTTGTCCGCTACATGGGCCTGGCAACCTGTTGCCCGTCCCACTCTGCCCCAGGTGCGCGATCAGGCTTGGGGCAATCAGCCGATCGATCAACTCGTGCTCGCACGCTTAGAGGTGGCGGGGCTGCGTCCGGGGCCTTCCGCGGATCGGCGGGCGCTGGTCCGCCGGGCGTACTTCGATCTGATCGGGCTGCCGCCGCCGGCTGAGGTGGTGGAGTCGTTCGTCAAAGACACCGCTGCCGATGCCTACGAAAAGCTGATGGACGGCTTACTCGCCTCTCCCCACTTCGGCGAGCGTTGGGCCCGCCACTGGATGGACCTGGTCCGCTATGCCGAGGGGTTTGGTCATGAGTTCGATTTCCCAATCGCCCACGCGTACGAGTACCGAGATTACCTGATTCGCGCCTTCAATGCCGATGTGCCCTACAACCAGTTTGTCACCGAACACATCGCCGGGGATTTGCTTCCCAATCCCCGGCTGAATCCCCAAAGCCAATTCAACGAATCGATCATCGGCACGGGCTTTTGGTGGTTCGGCGAGCAGATCCACGCACCGGTTGATGTTCGCCAGAATCAGGCCGATCGCATCGACAACCAGATCGATGTCATGGCCAAAACATTCCTCGGCCTGACCGTCGCGTGCTCCCGTTGCCACGATCACAAGTTCGATCCGATCAAGCAGAAGGATTACTACGGCCTGTTCGGCATCGTCGAAAGCTCGCGACGCCAGGAGGCCATGCTCGATCCGCATGGGACCATCACCCGCATCGCTTCCGAAATTCAGTCGCTTCGCGCTCAAGGCGACGAGGTATTGAGGCGCGCGGTTTCCGCGCCCACAAACTTAGTGGAAGCAATCAAAGCGGATTCGGAACTCGGATCGGCGGCAAAGCCTTCGCACCCGCTCTTTGCCCTGGCAACGTGCCCGAAGGATGACAAAGATTTTGATCAGTGGCGTCGCGATACGCTGGTAAAGCTCACTAAAGCCGAGCATCGGTCGACGGAGTCCCGCACACATAGTGCGGTGTTCAAATCATTCGCCCAGACCGGCTACAAAGACTGGGTCCGCACTGGCTGGGCGTTCGCCGGCGAGCCAACACGGCCAGGCAATTGGGATTGCAGCGCCGCCGATCCGGATATCGTCACCACCCCTTCCGCTCACAGTGGCGTGCTCTCCAATCGTTTGAAGGGCGTGCTCTCCTCGCCAAGCTTCATCATCTCCAAGCCGGCCCTGCTGTACCACGTCGCTGGCCAGGGCGGACGCGTGCGGCTGGTGATCGACGGATATCGCATGGATCAGTTCAGCGGCCTGCTGTTCGCCGGTGCGATCTTCGAGGTCAAGACCGCCGGCGAATTCGTCTGGCGACGGCAGGCGCAGGATGTCAGCCGGTACGTGGGCCAGCGTGCCCATATTGAAATCATCGACGAGGGCGATGAGTGGGTGGCGGTGGATGAAATCCGCTTCGCCGATGCTGATGCCCCCCTGCCGCAGGATCCTCCCTCGGCCCTTTGTGCCGCGATTCTGAATGATCCACAGGTTGTTTCGATTGACGCTCTCTCGCGAGCGTACGCCTCCATAATCGCCCTGGCGCTCGAGGATTTTGCCAACGGTAAAACCGATGCCGATCAGGCGCAGATCATTTCATGGCTGATTCGACATCACATCGTTGATATCCGTTCAGAAAAGCTGGCGGACCTTACAGCGATCAAGGCGCATATCGCCAATCTTTCCAATCAGGTCCCCGAACCCATGCGTGCCGTGGCGATGCTCGATGCCGATGGATTTGATGAGCGGGTGTTCGTTCGCGGGAACCACGGCTCGCTGGGCGAAAAAACCCCGCGCGCATTTTTATCGTCACTGGCCGGCACGGATCAACCTTCGATTGAATCGGGCTCCGGCCGCATGGAACTGGCCCGCCGGATGACCGATCCATCCGATCCGCTTCTTTCGCGCGTGATGGTCAATCGCCTCTGGCATCATCTGCTGGGCCGCGGAATCGTCGCATCGGTGGATGACTTCGGAAAAATGGGCGAGCGCCCGTCGAACCCTCAGCTCCTCGATTATCTGGCCGATGATTTCCGCACCCATGGCTGGTCCATCAAACGCATGATCCGACAGATCATGCTTTCGCGCACGTATCAAATGTCGAGCCGGGCCGCGGATGCCGATGCAGAGCGACAAGATCCGAACAACATCCTTCTGCACCGCGCCAATCTCCGCCGGCTCGAAGCCGAAGAAATCCGCGATTCGATGCTGGCCGCGTCGGGCCGGCTCGATCTCACGATGTTCGGCCCAAGCGTCGATGTGCATCTCACCGAGTTCATGGAAGGCCGCGGCAAGCCCAAGAGCGGCCCCCTCGATGGCGCCGGCCGGCGGAGCATTTATCTGGCCGTCCGCCGAAACTTCCTCTCCCCCATGATGCTCGCCTTCGATGCCCCCGCCCCTTTCAACACCATGGGCCGCCGCAGCGTTTCCAACGTTCCCGCGCAGGCCCTGATGCTGATGAACGATCCGTTCGTTCTACAGCAGGCTAAGAAATGGGCGGGGCATATCGCGAGCCAGAATGAACTCTCCGCGCGCCAGCGCATCGCCGCGATGTATGAAACGGCGTTCTCCCGCCCGGCAACGGATCGTGAGATCGACCGCGCATTACAATTCATGGAGTCCCAATCAAAAGAACTGGGAATCGCATCGGTTCCCTCGGATTTGAATCCGGCGGCATGGACCGATCTCGCCCACGGCCTGATGAATGCTAAGGAGTTCATCTTTTTGAATTAACCAGGTGACACGGGCTTCCAGCCCGCCCCGCACGGGCTGGAAGCCCGTGTCACACGTAAAGCGGACGTCAATATGCACTGCCACAGATTTCAATCCACGCCCGTTTCCCGCCGCGACATGCTCCGCCGCTGTGCCGGCGGCTTCGGCGCTGTGGCCCTCTCAGCAATGCTCACCCAGACCGCAAGAGCCGAAGCCCAAACCGCCGCCGGCCCCTTCGCCCCGCACGCCCCGCATTTCCCGCCCCGCGCCCGCAACGTCATCTTCCTCTATATGGATGGCGGCCCGTCGCAGATGGATACCTTCGATCCCAAGCCCCGTCTCACGGCCGAGCATGGCCAGCCCTTCAAGATGAAGAAGGAGCCCACGCAGTTCAACAACAACGGCAACACGCTTGGCTGCCCATGGAAATTTGCCCCCGGCGGCAAAAGCGGCATCCCCGTCAGCGACCTTTTCCCCCACGTCCGCCAATGCGCCGATGAGCTGTGCATCATCCGCTCAATGACGAGCAACTTCTCCGAACACCCCGGCGCCAACTACTTCCTCCATACGGGCACCGGCCAGCAGGGCCGTCCAAGCATGGGCTCCTGGTTCAGCTATGGCCTGGGCGCTGCCAGCCAGAATCTCCCGGCGTATGTCGTTCTCAATGGCGGCCTGATCCCGCCCGGCGGCGTCGATAACTTCAACAGCGGCTTTCTCCCCGCCACCCATCAGGCCTCCATCCTCCGCGCCGGCGCCCAGCCCGTGGCCAATATCAAGCCCATCGATGCCAGCCCCCGACTCCAGCAGAACAAGCTCGCCTTTGCCGCGTCGCTGGACCGGGGCCTCGACGAGCAGCTCGGCCGTGCCGATGCAATTGAATCGGCGGTTGCCAATTACGAGCTGGCCTTCCGCATGCAAACCGCCGTCCCCGAACTGCTCGATCTCACCGGCGAATCAGCCGCCACCCTCAAGCTCTACGGCACCGATGCTCCCTACGAGCACACGCGCACATACGCCAAACAATGCCTGCTCGCCCGCCGGCTCATCGAACGCGGCGTGCGTTTCGTCGAACTCACCTGCCCCGCCATCGCCGGCAACGATCGATGGGACCAGCACGGCGGCCTGAAAAAAGGCCACGAGCAGAACTCGCTGGCCGTCGATCAACCCATCGCCGGCCTCCTCCGCGATCTTCGGTCGCGCGGCATGCTCGACGACACGCTCGTCGTCTGGGCCGGTGAATTCGGCCGAACTCCCTTCGCCCAGGGAACCGATGGCCGCGACCACAACCCCTACGGCTACTCCCTCTGGCTCGCCGGCGGTGGCGTCCGCGGCGGAACCATCTACGGCGCCACCGACGAGTACGGCTACAAAGTCACCCAAAACAAAGCCGAAATCCACGACCTCCACGCCACCATGCTCCACCTCATGGGCATGGACCACAAACGCCTCACCTACCGCTGGGGCGGCCGCGACATGCGCCTCACCGACGTCTTCGGCGAAGTCCTCGAGCCCATCATCGCCTGACTTGGATGCCGAACCCCCATCCCACCGTCTCCGCCCTCCCCATAACCCATCCCGCCTCCAATACCCTCAACGCACCCAACCCCACCCCACGCCGGGTTAGAGCTGTACCCAGCGCCGGCCCGGATCTCAACGCGCTGCGGAGCCGCATGCACCTGACTTTCCGTGCATGATGTGCCCGATGCGGGTATGATTCACGACCGATGAGATGGTTCATTTCCCTCTTGTGGTTTCTGGCGATCACATGCCTTGGCTGCAAGGCCGACCACGCTGTTCATTCCGTTCAAAGTCGTGACTACTCCGCTCAGATTAAAGCCTTGGAATCCGCTGATTCAGCCAACGATGTTGCTACCGCAATAGCTGCCGGTGACACACGTTTTGTAGGCATCATGGGCATTGGCGCGGTCGTACCCGGCGCTCCAGAATGGGTTCGCCTCGCGTCGCCCGGCTATGTTCGATTCATTCCCAATACGAGTGATGCTATTGAGAGCGAACAACACGGTAAGTTGCAACACGTCGCGTACGAGTACGCGAGAAAGTACAACGAGGCTTTGCTGAGGAAGATGCCGTCGCTTGCAACGACCCGCCCCATCGAACAACGCACACCCGACTCAAATTAGCGCAACGCACTCAACTCCCCCAACCGCACCCCACGCCGGGTTAGAGCTGTACCCAGCGCCGGCCCGGCTCCTCAGCGCGCTGCCATTCACCCGTTCGACAACGCACCCAGCCGCCAATATGTAAATGATCTGATTCCTCAACCAGTTCCATGCATACCCATATGATATCCATGAATGGGAAACTGTAGGACATGTCAGACTGATGGGGTAAGCTGCGTCAGTGCGCCGCCGCCTCATTACCCTCGCCGCTTTTCTGTCGCTGCTGCTGTGTGTGGCAACGGTGGCCCTGTGGGTGAGGAGCCACTGGATTGAAGACGAGATCA